>NZ_JBDIUY010000013.1:0-34650 GCF_040212315.1 Brevibacterium litoralis
CGGGCCGACGCCTTTGTCGGCCCGCCGCCACCAGAGGAGGGAATCATCACCCGGTCGATCCCGCGCCCTGGGAGGGGACACGGTCCGGATCGCCGGGAACCTTGTGCTGTAAAAGACCCTAGTGAACGTTCGGGGTCAATTCAAGACCTGTCCGGTCCGAATCCTTCGAACCCGCCGATCCCCTCCTCCTCCGCGAGCACCTGCTGTTCGTCGGCCAGCGCGTCGAGGCGCCACTGTAGGCGGAACTCGATCTCCTCGCGCACGTAGGACAGGGTCTTGGCCGAGGCACCGGAGGTGAGGCCCACGTCGAGCGCCGCCTGGAGCACGATGCCCGGCACCCCGATGAGGTCCATCTCCAGATCCGCCGCGTAGTCGTCGAGGCCGGAGAGGTCGATCGCCAGGATCTCCTGCGCCCGCGCGAGCACCTTCTCGGCCGCCGCGGGGTCGACCAGGAGTGCGTCCAACCCCTCGACCATGGGGGTGCCGTCCTCGGTGACCGCCTCGGCGTCGTAGTAGTCCAGGTGGTCGACGAGCACGTCGCGCCACCGCATGAGCCGGGTCTCCGCGGCCTCGTCGCGGGTGGACTTCATGAGCTTGCCGTACTTGAAGAGGAAGACGTCGGGGGAGTCGAGCGGCGCCGGCAGCGTGAATCCGGCCGACTCCTCGTAGCGGTCGAGCAGCTCGAAGCGGGTGAAGAAGTCCGCCGCCTCCTGGTCGTCGGGGGAGTCGGAGTCGGCATAGGGGAAGACCCCGGAGTCGAAGGCGGCCACGAGGTCCTCGGTGCGGGCCTCGGCGATGCGACCGGCGAGGTCGGAGAAGTCGGTACGGCGTGCGGGTTCGGGGGCGTCGGCATCCGTGTGCATGGTCACACCCTACGGGTCAGTAGGATCGGACACATGGCGGACGACACGGCACGACAGCTCATCGCACCCGGCACCTACGCACACTTCAAGGGCGCCCGCTACGAGGTGATCGGCACCGGCCTGCACTCCGAGACCGAGGAACCCTTCGTCTACTACCGCCAGCTCTACGGCGACCACTCCTTCTGGGTCCGCCCGCTCGCCATGTTCACCGAGCACGTGGATCGCGGCGACTACTCCGGCCCCCGCTTCCGCCGCGTCGACTGACCGTTCCTCCCACGCTCGACCGCCGCCGAGGCGCCCCGCCCCCGCCATCACCCGCACCGGAGCGTCAGGGCCGCTTCCCCTCGGACTCCCGGCGCTCGGCGGTCTGCTTGTAGGTGTGCGTCTCGAGCACGAGGTTCCGCCCGGACTCCTCCCCGAGCCCCACGCGTGCCTTGCCTCGGACCCAGGCCAGCGCGTGCTCGTCGAGTTCGACGTCGCGGCGGGTGTCGTCCGGGTGGGGGACGGCGCGCAGGTCCTCGATGTCGATGTTCACCGCGGTGAAGTCACCTTCCGGCGTGGCGAACACGAACCCGTATTCCTCGAAGTCGGGCCCGTGGGGTCTCCCGGTCCCGAACCGCAGCGTCATGTCGCAGTTGCGGTCCATGTGGCGGCGGCGCTTCCGGAGGAATGCCAGGTACGCCTTGGAATGCGGTTCGAAGTGCACGGTCGTGCCCGCGAGGTCTTTCTCCATCTCGCGCTCCATCTCATGCGTCTTGGCATCCTCCAGGGCCTCGAACCACTGACGACTGACCTCGTGACGGATCCGGTCGAGGAAGCCGGTGGGTGCCAGATCATTGTCGTGGCGGCGGCGGAAGAGGGGGCGGTTGAAGAAGGACATGGGATCTCCTGTCGTCGCTGGGTTCTTATTGAGCCACGGGCGGCATCCCGGCCGTCGGGATTCCGCCACCCCACGTCACGGAACGTCACACCGGGCGCCCCGCTACTTGGCAGGAACGAGCCCTTCGGTCGTCATCGCGCATTCACGTGGAGTTCAACCGACCCTGGTGGGGAGGTCACGTGGCCCTGCTTGGCTCGTGTGTCGTGAATCGACATACACGCGCTCGCATGCGCACACTCCTCTCGTCCACGGCCGCCGTCGCCGTCGTGGCCGGTGGCCTGGGCCTCGCGGCCCCTGCCACGGCCACCCCGACGACGGACCCCACGGCCTCCCCGTCGGCCGAACCGACCACCACCGAACCCACCGCGGCCTCCGCCGCCCCGGTCCTCCAGGTCACCGAGGTCGCCCCGGACACCGCGAACGTGGGCGGCTCCGACGGCTACGAGTTCGTCGAGGTGTACAACCCGACCGACGCGGCGATCGACTTCTCCGACTACTCGCTGCAGTACCTCTACACGGACAACTCCCTCGACGGCCCCGTCACGACGAACTCCGCACTGTGGCCGGCCGTCCCCGGTGACGTCACCATCCCGGCCGGCGAGACCCTCGTCCTCTGGGTGGTCAACCCCGCGGGTCAGGAGGCCGGCCTCACGGTCGCGGACTTCAACGCGAACTACGGCTCGGACCTCGTCGAGGGCGAGGACATCGCCCGGATGTACGTCGGCGGCATGGCCAACGGCGGCTCCCGCGGCCTCCAGGTCGTCACGAGCACCGGCCACGACGTCTCCCGCGCCTACTACTTCGACAACGACCAGACGACCTCGACGACCTCGATCGGTTACGCCTGGAACCCGGACACCACCGAGGTCACCTGGGTCCCGAACCCCGTCGACGGCACGGTCCAGACCATGCTCGGCCTCGACACCCCCACCCCGGGTGCCGTGTCCGAGGTGCAGACCCCGGCCGCTCCCGCCCCCGCTCCCACCGCGGGCGAGGCGCCTGCCATCGAGGACCACACCACCCTCACCGAGGACGACCTCACCCTCGACTTCACCGTCACCGACGACACGCTCGTCCGCACGGTGACCCTCGAACTCACCGACAACCTGGGCGCGACCGAGACCCGGAACCTCACGGTCGGCCTCGACCCGGAGACCGGTGAGCCGACCGACCGTTACACCTACTCCATCCCGGCCGTCGACACCTACGGCAAGCAGTGGCTGGAGTACTCGGTCATCGCCTCCGACGGTACGCAGACCTCGACCCTCGACCGGGCCCGCATCGACCTCGTCGACGGTGACCGGGCCCCGGTCCGCCTGCAGCCGACCGACGGGCAGATCGTGTCCGGCGAGGTGCCGGTGACCGGCACGACCGACGGCGACCCGGCCTCCCTCGACCTCACGGTCGACGACGAGTCCTTCACGGACACCACCCCGTCCCTGGAGACCTCCCCGGTCTTCGCGCTCGAGGCGACCTCCACCGACGCCTTCTTCCGCAACGGCATCACGGTCGACGGTGAGGAGCTCACGATCTTCGACCAGGGCTTCTACGACTCCACCGAGACCGTCGACGCGACGATCCCGGTCGACAAGGTCGTCCAGGGCGAGCCTCTGACGGTCACCGTCACCGCCGGCACGAAGGCCTGGCCGCGCCCGGACGTCAACGAGAACAACGACGACTTCTCCGCGCTCAACATGCGTCTGGCCCTGCCCGACGGCCGCGTGCTGCGCCCGGACACCTGCACGACCGCCGCCGAGGTGGACGGTGCCGTCACCGAGCACGCCGCCGTCGAGTGCCCCGCACCCGAGGACACGATCCGTTTCAGCGACGGCTCCCTCGTCGAGTTCGAGGCGACCTTCGACGTTCCGGACGATGCCTTCGACTCCCGCGTCGCCACCTGGGACACGACGACCGCCACCGACGGTGAGCACACGCTGGCGGCCACGGACGGCACCGACACCGCCGAGTCCACCGTGCAGGTCGACAACACCGCTCCGGTCATCGAGACCGACCTCGTCGACGGCGAGCTCTACCGCGGCGACCTCACGATCGACGCGACCGCCACCGACGCGATCGCCGGCCTCGAGGAACTCACCGCCACCCTCGACCGCGAGCCGATCACCCTCCCGTACTCCACCAGCTCCCTGGAATTGGAGCCGGGTGAGCACACCGTCACCTTCACCGCCCGCGACGCCGTGGGCAACGCCGTGACGCAGGAGCTCACTGTCGAGTCCGCCGACGAGGCGCCCGCCGTCGACCTGCAGTCCCCCGCGGACGGTGCCGAGGTCCAGGGCACCTCGACGGCGCTGGAGGCCACGGCGAGCTCGCCGGAGGACGACGCACTCGACCTCAGCTTCCGCGAGGGACATGCGCTCCAGCCGGGCGACGAGGGCCTGACCGTCTCGGAAGGGACGACGACGGATGCGCTGGCGGGCGCCTCGGGAGCGGAGAGGGAGGCGACCGTCCTGGACGGCGCGGACCTCGAGGCCCTGGTGGGCACCGACGGCGTGGAGGTCGAGACGAGCAGCGAGACGACGCTGCCGTACCAACTGTTCACGGTCGACGTGCCGGCGGACGCCGGTGAGGACGCCCGCGTGCGGGTCGACTGGACCGGCCGGGCGAATCTCGATGCCAAGGTGCGGATGTACGTGCTCGGCACGGACGGTGTCTGGCAGGGCGTCGACGAGTACGTGACGACCGAGGGCGCGGGCACCGAGTTCACGCTCGATGCCACGGTGCCGGTCGCCGAGACCGCGATCGACGGACAGGTGCAGGTGCTCGTGCAGCACTCGGAGGGTTTCGCCGCCGGGAACCTCTCGGAGCGGACCGACGACGTGACGCCCTACCACCCGGAGGCGACACCGCGCGACGCCTACGACTTCACGGTCGCCGTCGAGACGGACACGCAGTACTACAACGAGACGGACGCCTACCACCCGCATCAGCTGGCGATCCACGACTTCCTGCTCCAGCAGCGGGAGAACCTCAACCTGCAGTACCTCATCCACGACGGTGACATCGTCAATGTGCACACCGAACAGCACCAGTGGGACAAGGCGAACGCCGCCTACGACATGCTCGACGAGGCGGGTCTGCCCTACGGCGTGCTCGCCGGAAACCACGACGTCGGTGGGCACGCGGACGACTACTCGGCGTACTCGGAGCACTTCGGCGAGGCGCGTTTCGCGGACAACCCCTGGTACGGGGAGTCCTACAAGGACAACCGCGGTCACTACGATCTGGTGTCCGCCGGTGGCGTCGACTTCCTCATGCTCTACATGGGCTGGCCGACGACGAACGACGAGGAGGCGAACTCCGAGGACATCGCGTGGATGAACGAGGTCATCGCGCAGTACCCGGAGCGCAAGGTGTGGATCAACCTCCACGAGTACCTGCAGACGACGGGCGGTCTGGGACCGTTCCCGCAGCGGGTGCAGGACGAGGTCGTTGCGACGAACCCGAACGTGTTCGCCGTGAGCAGCGGCCACTACCACGACGCCTTCACGCGGACGGACTCCTTCGACGACGACGGCGACGGTGTGGACGACCGCACCGTCTACCAGATGCTGTTCGACTACCAGGGTCTGCCGGAGGGCGGCCAGGGGTACCTGCGTCTGGCGCACTTCGACAACGAGGCCGGTGAGATCGTGTTCCGCACGTACTCGCCCTCGCTGGAGGACTTCGACTCCGACAACGCCGCGCTCAACGATCCGCCCGGCATGCAGGAGTTCACGATCCCCTACGCCGAGGTGGGCATCGAACCGCGCACCAAGGTGCTCGCGGCGGACTCGTTCAGCGCGGACGTCCTCACCGGCAACGAGATCGGTGCGGTCGCGGGTGCGGCTTCCGGCGAGTCGGTGTCGGTGGACTGGGACGGTCTGGAAGCGGGCAGCCACGGTTGGTACGTCGAGGCGACCGGTCCGCACGGCGGTGCGGCGTCCTCCGAGGTGTGGACGTTCACGGCCGACGGCGTTCCCACGGATCCCGAGGCGCCCGCGGAGTTCGAACAGGTCGGTGAGCCCACCATCGACGCCGGGGTCAAAGGTGTGAAGCCGGGATCCGTGCTGCGCGTGGACCCGGGCACCTGGTCGCCGGAGCCGAGCTTCTCCTACCAGTGGAAGGCCGACGGAGAACCGATCGCCGACGCCACGGGGGAGACGTTCAGGCTCACGGGCAAGTACAAGGGCCAGGACGTGACCGTGCAGGTGACGGCCGAGGCCGAAGGCTACGAGACGACCACGGTCGAGTCGGAGCCTGTCCGGTGGAAATGACACAGCGCTGGAAGTGAGGCGCTGAGGTGAGGCGCTGAGCCGGAGTTCGACGCGCTATTAGGTGTGGCCCCGCTATTTCATCGAATAGCGGGGCCACACCACACAGCGCGTCGGCGCTTCTGTTCGGCCGGTCGACTCACCCGGCCGTGGGGTCGTGGATGGCGCCGAGGAAGAGCGGCCAGCCGGTGTCCGTGTGGACGATCCGGATGAGGAAGGGGCGGTCGACGGTCATCTCGACGGGATCGTCGGGCGGAGCGGCGGAGACCTCCATGGCGATCTCCGTGACGGCGGCGGCGACCGTGCCCTCCTCGTCGATCGTGAGGACCGCCTGGTGTTGGGCCTGTCCGATGACCAGGTCCTCCGTCGTGCTCATGCCCGAGAAGTCCGCGAGCTCGGAGTCGAAGGCGTCGGTGATCCCGGCGGCGATGAGCGGGTCCGTGAGGTCGAGGTCGGTGGCGACGTCGACCTTCGGGAGGGCGAGGTCGACCTCGTGGTGGGGCGCCTCGGCGGCGGGGTCCGTAGCGGAGGGAACACCCAGGTCCGCGGTGAGGGCCTCCCAGGTGGCGGCGTCGATCTCCGCGGGCCCGGTGCCCTGGGCCGGCAGCACGACGTCCATGGCGAACCCCTCGGTGTAGGGGAGGCGGACGGCCTGGTGCCCGTCGACCTCGGTGTAGGCGGCCGTGAGGGTCTGGTGCATGGTCGGAATGTCGGCGGTGGCGCCGGCGCCGGCGCCGGTGGTGAACGGGGCGTCGCGAGTGCTCGACTCCTCGAAGGGGGAGTCCCACTGCGCGGCGAGGAGGACGGCGTTCTGGAGGACGAGGCGGAGGTCGCCGTTCGGCTCGATGGCTGATTCCTCGATGAGCCCGCCGGTGTTGGTGCGGACCCACTCGTCGAGGACGGCCTTGCCTTCGGGTCCGGTGAGGTCGGCGGTGTAGACGCCCGCGTCGTAGGACTGCGCGAGGGTGTCGAGATAGGGCTGTTCGACGGCAAAGTCCTCGTGGACGGTCACGCCGTTGGCAAGGTGGACGACGGGGCGCTCGGGCAGGTCCTCGTCCTGGACGACGGCGGGGTCGCCGGCGAAGTCGGCGAGCGCGTGGGAGAGCGCGCCGACCGCGTCCGTGCGGTCCTGGCCTCCCGCGCCGAGCGTCGTGTCGATCTGCGCGGCCGTCGCCCCCGAGGCGCCCTCCCCGACCATCGACATCGCCACGAGGATCGAGGCGGGGGAGAGGACCTGGTTCTCGCCGGGCGCTGAGGCGGCGTGGGTGGTGAGAGCGACGAGGCCGAGGTCCATGGTCGCGTCGACGACGTCCGGGACGGCGCTCGCCTGATCGAGGGAGGCCGGGGCGAAGGCGGCGTCGGAGCGGAGCACGGAATCCTCCAGATCGCCCGCGCCGGCGAGCGGATTGGCGCAGGCCGACAGACCGAGGGCGAGCGTCGCGCCGGCGGCGAGGGCGGCGCTGAGACGGCGGGGACGGATGGGGTGGAGCGCGCGTGAGGTGCTCATGCGTCCACGGTATGCAGCCGGTGCACCGGTGAGAAGCACGGAATGATCCCGGTCAGGAACACGAGGACCTACTCGCCGGTCGTGTAGAACGCCGCCAGTCGGGCGATAGCCTGGTCCTTCGTCATCGCCATGACCTCACGCCAGGACGATTTTCATACGATCTCGAAAGACCGTGTCACCTGCGGAAACGGCTTGAACTGTACATATGCGCAGGGTTCTACTTTACATCTGCGCAGATTCTGTGGAATCCAACCGCGCCTCCAGCGCATCGAGATTCGCCGCTTGCACCGCAGGTATCGCAGACACCGCGGACATCGCACTCACCCCGCTCGTGTGACAGCGACTCCCGCTTCTCCCAAGGGCTCGACGAGTACGGACGGTAGCGTGTCCGTGACGATCCGGTCGAGCCGTGACCACCGCAGAGCGAGGGCGGCACCTCCGGCGGAGTACTTCGAGGCATCGGCGAGGGCGACGGTGGTGGCGGCGCGGGTGGCCATCGTGCGGATCACCTCGGCGTCGTCGAAGGAGTTGAATACGAGACCCTCGCGGTCCAGGCGGTCCGGGGACACGAAGGCCAGGTCCGCCCGGACGGCCCGGAGAGCGGCCACCAGTGGCGCGGGCTGAGTGGCCATACATCGAGGGTAGAGCGCGGGCCCCGGAATCGGCAGGGCCGCCCTCCCGAAGTGATCGGCCATCCCCGGTGGGACAGAAAATCAGCCCGCGCCTTGTGGCTACGGGCTGATCATGATGTACCCAGCGTACTCGGCGGCGATACCCGCGAGATGTGAGATGCAGGATCCCTTGTCAGTTGAACCGTTCAAACACGACATCTGACAAGGGATCCTGCATCTCACGACGTCGGTGGATGCATGGCATCAGTCCGGCGCTCGGTTCGGGCGGTTCCGGCCCCGCTAATCGGCTCGCTCCCGCTACATCGTCATATAGCGGGAGCGGTTTATAATGGCAGATAATGGGTAAGTGAAGTGGGTGCGCAATGTTAGCAATTGAGAAGGAGGGCCTTCGCTCATGGGCATAAAAAATTGTATAAATGATTGGAGTGCTCACAACAAGTGGGTGCGAGTCCTCACTTCATTCCTGCAGGCGATAGGAACTGGCCTCACCGTTGTTGCGGGAATTAAGTTCTCAGAGAGATTGCATCTGATCTCAATCGGAGACTCTCTTCGTGATGAGGTCCTGAGCGGCGAAATCCCAGTCGCCGTGCGAGAACATTTTTGGGATCTGGGATCAGAAGCGTCGAGCCAAGGGACGCTGTTCCTATTGGGTGCGGTAATCACTATCTTCACTGGTGCGATTCTTGCAAGTGGTCAGCATCCGCCAAAAATACAGAACTGTAAGCGATGCTCGGGCGAACGCAATTAGAGAAGGGTCGATTCCGGCCCCGTGAATCGGTTTGGCCCCGCTATATCGTCATATAGCGGGGCCAAACCGATTCAGGGGGCCAGGACGCGGCGGAGGAGGGTGCCCGCCCGCCCCACTCACACCTTCACGGGCGCGCCCGTCTTCTCCGCGACCTCTTCGGCCGTCACGTCCGGGGCCAGCTCGACCAGGGTGAACTCGCCGTCCGCCAGGTCGAGCACGCACAGGTCCGTGATGACGCGGTGGACCACGCCCCCGCCGGTGAGCGGCAGGGAGCAGGACTCGACCAGCTTGTGCGAGCCGTCGCGGGCCACGTGGTCCATGAGGACGATCACGCGCTTGGCGCCGTGGACCAGGTCCATCGCACCGCCCATGCCCTTGACCATCTTGCCGGGGATCATCCAGTTGGCGATGTCCCCGTTCGGCGCCACCTGCATGGCACCGAGGATCGCGATGTCGATCTTCCCGCCGCGGATCATCCCGAAGGACGTCGACGAGTCGAAGATGCTGGCACCCGGCCGCAGCGTCACGGTCTCCTTGCCGGCGTTGATGAGGTCGGGGTCCTCCTCACCGGCTACGGGATAGGCACCGGTACCGAGCACACCGTTCTCGCTCTGGAGGACGAGCTCCACGTCGTCCGGCACGTAGTTGGGCACCAGGGTCGGCATGCCGATGCCCAGGTTCACGTACTGCCCGTCCTGCAGCTCCTGCGCGGCCCGGGCCGCCATCTGTTCACGCGTCCAGCTCATGATGCAGCTCCCTCCGGCTCGCGCACGGTGCGCTTCTCGATCCGCTTGTCCGCCGCCTGTTCCGGCGTGAGTTCCACGACCCGGTGCACGTACACACCCGGCACGTGGATGTCGTTGGGCGTGAGCTCACCGGGCTCCACGAGCTCCTCGACCTCGGCGATCGTCACACGGCCTGCCATCGCGGCCACCGGGTTGAAGTTCCGGGCGGAATCCCGGAACACCAGGTTCCCGTGCCGGTCACCCTTCCACGCCCGGACCAGACCGAAGTCGGCGATGATCGCCTCCTCCAACACGAACTCCTGCGGCCCGTCCGGCGTCTCGAAGGTCTGCGTCTGCTTGGGTGGGCTCGCCACCTCGATGTTCCCGTCCGCGTCGTACTTCCACGGCAGCCCACCGGACGCGATCTGCGTCCCGGTGCCCGTCCGCGTGAAGAACGCCGCGATCCCGGACCCACCGGCGCGCAGCCGCTCGGCGAGCGTGCCCTGCGGGGTCAGCTCCACCTCCAGCTCACCGGACAGGTACTGTCGCGCGAACTCCTTGTTCTCGCCCACGTAGCTGGCGATCATCCGGCGGATCTTCCCCTGCGCGAGCAGGATCCCCAGACCCCAGTCGTCCACGCCGGCGTTGTTGCTCGCCGCCTCCAGGTCGGTCGTCCCGGCATCGGCGAGCGCCTGGATGAGCACCGACGGGATGCCGCACAGGCCGAACCCGCCGACCGACAGGGTGGCCCCGTCGGGGATGTCCGCGACCGCCTCGGCCGCGCTGTTCACCACTTTGTCCATGACTCTTCCGTTCTCCTCGTCCTCGGACCTCAGGCCTCGGCCCCGGCGTCCTCGCCGGATCCCTCGCCCGCGTCCGCTTCCACCTCGAACAGCCGCGCACCGAGCGCCACCTGGTCGCCGACGGCCGTGTCGACGGCGGTGACCGTGCCCGCGTGCGGGGCCTTGAGGGCCATCTCCATCTTCATCGCTTCCATGACGCCGAGGACAGCCCCTTCCTCGACCGTCTCTCCTGCCGAGACCCGCACCTCAAGCACGGTGCCCGGCATGGGCGCGAGCACGCTGTCCTCACCGGTGGCCGAGGCATCGGCCGTCGGGTCGGGCCGGTCGAACCGGTACCGCTGTCCGCGGACCACGACCTCCGCACCGTGGCGGTCGGTCTTCACGAACCCGATGACCGGTCCGTCCGCCGCCGAGGCGCCCGCGACCTCCACCTGCACCACACCACCCGGCTGTGTTCCCGAGAGCAGTGCCCCCGCCGCCGAGTCGCCCGCACCGGCACGGACACTGCTGGCGATCTCCCGGACCGCCTCGCCGTCGACGGTACCGGAGGTCCCGGACGGATCCGTGGCGTCGAAGGAGACGGACACCGGCCGGTCGAGTTCCACGCGGAACGGCGCCGGAACGCCGCCGGGACGGAATCCGTCGGAGGCGAAGGGACCGGAGGAGGACGCCTGCGCCAGGGAGGCCGCGACCCAGGCCGCCAGCGTGCGCGCCTGCTCGTCACCGGGCGCCTCGACCTCGTTCTTGTCGAGCCAGGCGGTGTCGATCGTCGCGTCGCGGAACTCCTCGCCCGCGAGCAGCGTGCGCAGGAACCCGGTGTTCGTCGTGAGGCCGAGAACCGCGGTGCGGTCGAGCGCGGAGACGAGGCCCTTGCGGGCGGCCTCGCGATCAGGACCGTGGACGATCACCTTGCCGAGCATCGGGTCGTAGCTCGTGCTCACCTCCTGGCCGGACTCCAGGGCGTGGTCGACACGCACCGGAACTGAGGGGACGGCCCCGAGGGCACCCTCGGCGCTCCCACCCTCGTGCGGCCAGTGGACGTGGGTGGCGGTGCCCGCCTGCGGCAGGAACCCACCGAAGGCGTCCTCGGCGTAGACGCGGGCCTCGATGGCCCAGCCGTTGCTCGGGACGTCCTCCTGGGCGACACCGAGCGGCAGACCGGCGGCGACGCGCAGCTGCATCTCGACGAGGTCGAAACCGGTGATCGCCTCCGTGACGGGGTGCTCCACCTGCAGACGGGTGTTCATCTCGAGGAAGTAGAACTCGCCGGAGTCGGTGTCGAAGAGGAACTCGACGGTGCCCGCACCCCGGTAGTCGACGGCACGGGCCAGGTCGACGGCACTGGCGGTGAGCCGTGCCCGGGTCTCCGCGTCGATCGTGGGGGCCGGGGCCTCCTCCAGCACCTTCTGGTGACGGCGCTGGGTCGAGCAGTCGCGCTCCCACAGGTGCAGGGTGGTGCCGTGGTCGTCGGCCATCACCTGGACCTCCAGGTGGCGACCGGACTCCACGTACTTCTCGATGAGCAGCGTGTCGTCACCGAAGGAGCTCTGCGCCTCGCGGCGGGCGGCGGCCACGGCCTCCGGGAAGTCGGCGGCCGAGCGGCAGACGCGCATGCCCTTGCCGCCACCACCGGCGGCGGCCTTGACGAGCACCGGGTAGTTGAAGCCCGCCGGATCGTCGTCGAGCGAGTAGGACGGGACGACCGGCACGTTCGCCGCGACGGCGATCTCACGCGCGGCGTCCTTGCGGCCCATCTGTTCCATGACGGTGCCGCTCGGGCCCGCCAGGCGGATACCGGCCGCGGCGAGCGCGTTCGAGAAGGCCGAGCGCTCGGAGAGGAACCCGTACCCGGGGTGGACGACATCGGCCCCGGCGGACTGGGCCGCGGCGACGACCGCCTCGATGTCCAGGTAGTCGGGCACCTGGACGGCGTGGTCGGCGGCCCGGACGTGCGGTGCGCGGGCGTCGAGTTCCGTGAAGAGCGCGACGGTGCGCAGTCCCAGGCGCCGGGCGGTGCGGAAGACGCGCAGCGCGATCTCGCCGCGGTTGGCCACGAGCACGGTCCGCAGTGCGGTGGAGGGCGCCTCGGGAGCGGTGGGAGCGGAAGAAGAGGTGGTGGTCTGTTCGGCCATCGTGATCACATCCTGAACACGCCGTACCCCGGCGCGGGGATCGGAGCATGGGCGGCGGTGGCCAAGCCCATGCCCAGCACTCGGCGGGTGTCGGCGGGGTCGATGATCCCGTCGTCCCACAGCCGCGCGGTCGAGTAGTAGGGGGATCCCTGCGTGTCGTACTGCTCGCGGATGGGCTTCTTGAATTCCTCGACCTGTTCCTCGGTCTCCAGGTCGGTACGGACGGTGGCGAGCACGCTCGCGGCCTGCTCACCGCCCATGACGCTGATGCGGGCGTTCGGCCACATCCACATGAAGCGGGGGTCGTAGGCGCGGCCGCACATGCCGTAGTTGCCGGCGCCGAAGGAGCCGCCGATGACGATCGTGAACTTCGGGACGACCGAGCAGGCGACGGCGGTCACGAGCTTGGCGCCGTCCTTGGCGATGCCGCCGTTCTCGTACTCCCGGCCGACCATGAAGCCGGTGATGTTCTGCAGGAACACGAGCGGGATGCCGCGCTGGTTGCACAGCTCGATGAAGTGCGCGCCCTTGAGCGCGGACTCGCTGAAGAGGATGCCGTTGTTCGCGACGATGCCCACCGGGTAACCGTGGACCTTCGCGAAACCGCAGACCAGGGTCTCGCCGTAGAGCTTCTTGAACTCCTGGAAGTGCGAACCGTCGACGATCCGGGCGATGACCTCACGGACGTCGTAGGGCGTGCGGGTGTCCGCGGGGACGACGTCGGCCAGGGTGTCCGGCGACAGCGCCGGCTCCTCCACCGGGTAGGTGGGGATCGAGTCCGCGGAGGGACGCTCCAGGGTGTCGACGATCTCGCGGACGAGGTCGAGTGCGTGGGCGTCGTCGTCGGCCAGGTGGTCGACGACACCGGACTTGCGGGCGTGGACGTCGCCGCCACCCAGGTCCTCGGCGCTCACGACCTCACCGGTCGCGGCCTTCACGAGCGGCGGGCCGCCCAGGAAGATCGTGCCCTGTTCCTTCACGATGACGGTCTCGTCGGACATGGCCGGGACGTAGGCGCCACCGGCCGTGCACGACCCCATGACCGAGGCGATCTGCGGGATCCCCTTGCCGGACATCTGGGCCTGGTTGAAGAAGATGCGGCCGAAGTGCTCGCGGTCCGGGAACACCTCGTCCTGCAGGGGCAGGAACGCGCCGCCGGAGTCGACGAGCGAGATGACCGGCAGGTTGTTCTGCTCGGCGATCGTCTGCGCGCGGATGTGCTTCTTCACGGTCATCGGGTAGTACGTGCCGCCTTTGACCGTCGCGTCGTTCGCGATGATCATCACGAGCCGGCCGGAGACCCGACCGATGCCCGTGACGATGCCGGCGCCGGGCACCGCGTCCGGGTTGCCGGGCGTGCCGTCCTGGCCGGGCTTGCCGTACATGCCGGTCGCCGCCAGCGGGCTGAGCTCCAGGAAGGGGCTGCCCGGGTCGAGCAACCGGTCCACCCGGTCGCGCACCAACATCTTGCCGCGGTCCGTGTGCTTGGTCCGGGCGGCCTCGCTGCCGCCGGCCCGGCCGTCGCGGACGACGCCCAGGCGTGCGCGCAGGTCGTCGACCGTGCTCCTCAGGTCCTCCATCACCGTTCTCCTCGTGCGTTGGTCGTGCTCGTGGAGTCGGCGGCGGTGCCGGTCGCACCGGTGCCCGTCGCCTCGGCCAGGCGGAGGATCCGCTCGGCCTGCTTGTAGATGGGGCCGTCGACCATGCGGCCCTCGAAGGTCGTCACTCCGCGGTCATCGCCCACGTGGTCGAGCAGGCGGCGGGCCCAGTCGGCCGTCGAGGGGGCGGGGGAGTAGGAGTCGCGGATGACCGCGACCTGCTTGGGGTGGATGGCCACGGTCGCGTCGAAGCCGATCGCCACGGCGTCCTCGCACTCGGCGGCGAGTCCCTCCAGGTCCGGGATGTCCATGTGCACGGCGTCGAGTGCCAACCGTCCGGCGGCCTTGGCGCCGAGCAGGCTGCGGTGGCGGGCGTGGAGTGCCACGTCGCGGTAGGTGCCGTCGGCCTTCCGGCTGGACGTACCTCCCAGGCCCGCGACCAGGTCGTCCGCTCCCCACATGACGGCGACGACGTTCGGCTCCGCGGACAGGGCCGAGACGTTGTCGACTCCCAGCGGCGACTCGACGAGCACGACCACCTGGGTCTCCGGTGCGGCCTCGCCCAGCCCGCGCAGTTCGTCGACGGTCTCCGACTTCGCGAGCATGACCCGCGGGAAGGCCAGTTCCTGCAAGAGTGCCAGGTCTGCGGCGTGCTCGGGGTCGTTCACCCCGCTGATCCGGACGACGGTCCGGTCGGTCTCGAAGGTGCCGTCCGCCACCAGGCCGCGCAGGGCCTCACGCGCGGACTCCTTGTTCTCCGGGGCGACCGCGTCCTCCAGGTCGAGGATCACGACGTCCGCGGCGGCCAGAGCCTTGGGGTACCGCTCGGGGCGGTCCGCCGGGCAGAACAGCCAGCCCGGTCCCGGGGTCCACGCGGTCATTCGGCACTCTCCTCGTCGGCGGGGCGCGTGCGCACGAGCGTCTTGCGGACGGCTTTGGCGACGATCTCGCCGTGCTGGTTGCGGGAGATGTGCTCCAGGCTCACGATGCCCTCGCCCGGGCGGGAGGAGGACAGGCGCTTGTCGACGACGAGGGTCTCGCCGTAGAGGGTGTCGCCGTGGCGGACAGGAGCGGGGAAGGAGACCTCGGAGAAGCCCAGGTTGGCGACGATCGTGCCGAGGGTCAGCTGGGTGACGGACTGTCCGATGAGCAGGGACATGGTGAACATCGAGTTCACCAGGCGGTCGTGGAAGGGCGGGAGCTGTTCGCTGGCGGCCTGGTCGAGATGGAGCGGCTGCGTGTTCATGGTGAGGGTGGTGAACAGGACGTTGTCGGCCTCCGTGACCGTGCGTCCCGGGCGGTGTTCGTACACCGTGCCGATCTCGAACTCCTCGAACCACAGACCGCGTTGGACGATGCGTTTCACGTCGAACCCCTTCGTTCGCATGGAGCCCTCGGCACCGAGGGCTCTTGGACGAGCATAGGTCGGAAAGTCCTGAAGTGTCCGCCCTCGCACGGGTGGGTGAGCGGGTGACGCTCCCTGTGGGTCCGTCGCCGGGCCCGTGGGGGGCGTCCACTTCTGGTTAACCGACATTAACCATGAGATCGAGGTTAATGAGGATTCACCGGTATGTCTACACTTCCGGCATGGGAACCGTGGAGAATCTTCCGCCGGGTGGTCGGCGGGCGCAGATCATCGAGGTGGCGGCCGGGCTGTTCGCCGACCGCGGGTTCGACGGCGTCTCGATGAACGACGTCGGGGCGGCCGCCGGGATCAGCGGGGCGGCCATCTACAAACACTTCTCCGGTAAGCAGCAGCTGCTCGGCGAGATGCTCGTGGGCATCTCGGAGACGCTCCTGGGCGAGGGCACCGCGCGGGTGCTGAAGGCCCGCGGGTTCGAGGTGGGACCCGGCAGGGCGGGACATCCCGAGCATCCTGCGGGGGTGGGTGTCGTGCCCCTGGGCACGGGGGAGGACGACCCGGCGGGCGCCTCGGCGGCGGTGCGGGGACTGGAGGTCGACGAGGCCGCGGACGTGCTGCGGGTGCTCGTCGCCTGGCACGTGGAGTTCGCGCTCGACACCCCGGCGCTCATCACCCTGCAGTTCCGGGACCTCGCGCGGCTGGTCGACGACGACCGGCACCGCGTGCGGCGGTTGCAGCGCGCCTACGTGGAGATGTGGGTGGCCGTGATCGAGCGGGCGGTCGGGGCGGACACGAAGCACGCGCGTTCGGCGGCGCACGCGGTGTTCGGACTCATCAACTCGACCCCGCACAGTGCCCGGCTCGACCGGAACGAGATGGCCGCACTCCTGGAACGCATGGCGCTCGCCGCCCTCCACGCCGCGCTGGGGTGACTCGCTGCCCCGGGGTGTTTTAATCGCGTGGGGTGGTGTGAACCAGGTGCGCGGGCGGTGGCAGAATGGCGCGCATGACTGCAGCACCTGCCCAGACCCCCGATTCCGCCACCTCCCACGCGCCCGAGGGCACCGCACCGGAGGGCACCCCGACCGCGGGCGCCGCACCCGGTTCCAAGCCCCGGTCCGTGTCCGGGATCCAGGCGACCTCGGACTCGCTCCACCTGGGCAACTACATCGGTGCGCTGCAGCAGTTCGTCGAGCACCAGGACACGCACGACGCCTACTTCTTCATCGCGAACATGCACGCGATCACGGTCGAGCAGGACCCCGTGGAGCTCCGCGAGCGCACCCTGCGGACGGCCGCGCAGTTCATCGCCGCGGGAGTCGACCCCGAGAAGTCGGTGCTGTTCGTCCAGTCGCACGTCGACGCCCACCCCAAGCTCAGCTGGATCCTCGAGTGCACGACGGCGCTCGGCGAGGCGCAGCGGATGACCCAGTTCAAGGACAAGTCGTCGAAGAACGAGCACGTGTCGCTCGGTCTGCTCACCTACCCGGCGCTCATGGCCGCGGACATCCTGCTCTACCAGGCCGACGTCGTGCCGGTCGGCGAGGACCAGCGCCAGCACATCGAGCTCACGCGCAACCTGGCCGAGCGGTTCAACCACCGGTTCGGGCAGACCTTCAAGGTGCCCGAGGGTCAGATCCTCAAGCAGACCGCGAAGATCTACGACCTCCAGGACCCGACGTCCAAGATGTCGAAGTCCGCGAAGACGCCGGCCGGTCTCATCAACATCCTCGACACCGACAAGCAGATCGCCAAGAAGTTCAAGAGCGCGGTCACCGACACGGACACCGTCATCGCCTACGACCCGGAGACCAAGCCGGGTGTGTCCAACCTGCTCACCATCTACTCGGCGCTGTCGGGTCGGCCGGTCGAGGACATCGTCGCCGAGTACGAGGGCAAGATGTACGGCCACCTCAAGGTCGGCCTCGCGGAGGTCGCCGTTTCGACGCTGGGCCCGGTCCGCGACCGCACGCTCGAACTCCTCGACGACCGGGCCGAGCTGGAGCGTCTGCTCCTCGTCGGCGCGGACAAGGCCGCCGCGGTCGCCGATGAGACCGTCCGCCGCGCCTACGAGTGCGTGGGCTTCCCCCACCGCTGAGGCGCCCTGGGTTTCTCGCTGAGGTTTCCTGCGCTCGTGACGGAGATCGGAGCACTGTGACGGAGATCGGACCCCGCTGGGGCCGCCCCGTGGACACCCCGGACGCGCCGGTGCCGGACAGTAACGGCATGGTGTCGATCGGGGTGACCCTCGCGCTGCCCGAGCCATACGCGTCCGATCTGCGGCAGGCGCGTCTGGATCTCGGCGACGAGGCGGCCCGCACCGTCCCCGCGCACATCACGATCATCCCGCCGATGGAGATCCCCGTGCACTCGTGGCCGGTGGTCCGCGAGGAGATCCGCCGGGTGGCGAACGAGACCTCACCCTTCACCGTCCGGCTGCGGGGGACCGGCACGTTCCTGCCCACCTCGCCGGTCGTGTTCGTCGCGGTCGCCCGCGGCATCGTCGAGTGCGAGCAGCTCTCCGCGGCGCTGCGGACCGGCGTCCTCGGGCAACCGCTCGCCTTCCCGTACCACCCGCACGTGACGATCGCCCACGGGTTGGAGCGCGACGTCCTGGAACGCGCCTTCGAGGACATGGGCGACTTCGACGCGGAGTTCATGGTCCACGGCTTCGGCGTGTACTTCCACGGCACGCACACCGAGGGCGGGGTGAGCCGCACCGAGGAGGCGTGGCAGCTCTTCGATCTCGTGCCCTTCGGTCCCTGAGGGGAGGGTGCCCCGCGGGAGCGCGGACGACGAGGCGCCTCGGCGGCGTGAATATCATGTGAACGGGATCTGCGAGTCCTGGTCCCGGGCCCGTGAGAGAATCGCACGCGATGGTCAAACAGAAGAGTCTCTCCCCGGAGGTGCTGCACACCGCGGCGCGTCTGGAGGACAAGTATCACGGGTGGGCCAAGGACCGGGCGCTCAAGTCCGGGTGGAAGCGCACCGTCATCGCGTACGACTCGTACGGCTCCGAGTCGAGCCTGCGGGTCCTCGCCCGTGTGGTCCTCACGAAGACCGGGATGCCCGCGGCGGACACGCGCAAGAGCATCCGGGGGTGGCGGTCCTTCGGCAACGTGCCGCTCGGCAACGACAGCGCCTGGGTCCGGGTGAACGGTGTCGACCACCAGGTGCGTTCGGACCGCGGCGGGATCATCGACGCGGTGATCCCGGGTGAGTTCTCGCCCGGCCCGGTCCAGCTGGAGATGTGGACGGACGATTCCCTCGTCGACACCGCGACGGTGCGGATCATCGGCGAGGACCAGGACTTCGGGATCATCTCCGACATCGACGACACCGTCATGGTCACCGCGCTGCCGCGGCCCTTCCTCGCGGCGTGGAACTCCTTCGTCCTCGACGAACACGCACGCTCCCCGGTCGCCGGGATGGCCGTGCTCTACGACCGCCTCACCTACCTGCGGCCCAACTCACCGATCGTGTACCTGAGCACCGGTGCGTGGAACGTGCAGCCGACCCTGCGGCGGTTCCTCTCCCGCAATCTCTACCCGGAGGGGCCGCTGCTGCTCACCGACTGGGGGCCGACGGCCACCCGCGCGTTCCGCTCGGGGCAGGAGCACAAGCAGACCCAGCTCGAACGCCTGGCCCGCGAGTTCCCCGGCATGAAGTGGCTGCTCGTCGGTGACGACGGCCAGCACGACGAGGAGATCTACGCCCACTTCGTCGAGAACCACCCGGAGAACGTCCTCGCCGTGGCCATCCGCCAGCTCACCGCGGGCGAGGCGGTCTGGGCCGGCGGCCGCTCCCGTCGGACCGGACGGGGCCGGGGAGTCCCGTGGGTCTACGCCAGCGACGGCGCGGGCCTGGCCTCGAAACTCACCGAGCGCGGCATTCTGCACTGATCCCTGGATCGAGATGGCACATACCGGCGGATTCCGGACTCGGATCCGCCGACATGTGCCATGTCGATCGTCGTGCGGTCGGGCTGTGTCACTGGAGCATGGATCAATCGGCCTCCCGGCGGGGAAAGCGCTTCTCGACGATAGCCATGATCAGGTCGACGAACATCTCGTCTTCCGGCCCGAGTCCGTCACCCGGAAATGTCACGTTCTTCCCATGCGCGAGCGCGTGTATGCCGAGCGCGTTCAGGACATCCGCCATGATCTGAACCAGCTCCGGTACTGTGCGGGTGCCGGCGGGATGTATATCTGTGATCTCGTCGAGCCGGCGACTCAAGACGGCCTGGTTCCTGGCTCCCATTGTCAGTTCCCGATGAACACAGGTTCGCTGGAGCAGTTGTCGCTCGTCGTCGCGATGTCACCGGCGGTCTCCACGGACCAATCGACGCGACTCTCGCCGTGATACCAGTGCGTGTGGAACTGACCGTTATATGAAGTAGTCGCGTACCTACCGTTCTTGTAGAAGGTGACGTCCGTGCTTCCATTGGTCGTGATGTACACATACGGAGACCCGGACGAGCAGTAAATGCTGCCGGAGGCGGTATGCGTGTCCGCATGGGCTTCCGAGGAGATTGCAACCGTCCCGGCCAAGGCCAGGGACTGTGCGCAGATTGAGGACGAGACGGCTTTGAGCATGCTGGTCCTTCCAGGTGATTCGTGACCACCGATGGATGCGAGTATCGCCGGTGATACTGATCTCAGGCTTTCACAGCTGCGAGACCCCGTCAAGCACTTCATCACGTTCGCACGGGCTCATCAGGACTCATCGCGTGCGACTCTGTTCAGAGGATCCCGATGTGGTGGAGCCAGGTCTCGCAGGCCCGGCTCCATTGCGCCGTGTGAGGCAGGGACTCGTGCCCGTGCGGACCGTGGGCCACACCGTCGGCCAGCCCGACCCCGTGCCCGCCGTCGGGGAACACGTGGAGTTCGACGGGCACCTCGGCGGCGGAGAGGGCGCGGGTCCATTCGAGGGCGTTGGGCAGCCCCGGGGGATCCTGCGCGGTCGCCCAGACGAAGGTGGGCGGTGTCCACTCGTCGACGTGCCGGGCCGGTGACAGTTCCCCTGCCAGGTGCATGGAGTCTCCCAGGAGGCCACGGACCGCGGGTTCGGGAAGCAGCGCGAGGTCCGCCACGCCGTAGGACTGGATGTGGAAGGCCGGCCGTGGGAGTGGTGCCGGTACCGGTGGTTCCTCGATCGACAGGACGGATCCGGTGGCGAGGAGACCTGCCAGCAGGCCACCGGCGCTCGATCCGATCACTCCGATCCGCTGCGGGTCGACGCCCGGGATCAGACCGTCGAGGAGTCCCTGGTACGCCCGTCGGGCCTGCTGGAGGGACACCGGGAAGGGATCGGGCACGAGGGCGTACCGGAGGACGACGGCCGCGAGGCCGATCCGGTTGAACCACCGGGCATAGCCCTCGCCGTTATGAGCGGTGTGCTCGCGGAAGCCGCCGCCGGGAAGGATCAGCACGGCGGGAACCGGGTGGTCGCTCTCGACCGGATACAGGTCGACGATCCCGTCGAGATCCGTGGGTTCGGTGGTGCGAATGGTGTGGATCCGGGAGTTCGCCCCGGTGTGCTCGCCCGCAGTCACGATGCGAGCGAAGGGAGCGACGTGGTCATCGTCGGGCTCCTTCGTGGCCCGGCGCCTCCATGCCTGACACGGTCTGCCACCGGCACGCGACGCTGTAGCCAGGGTAGCAGTGGAGTGTGATCGGCGACACCACGTTCGGGATCGCTGGGAGAACCGTGTCCCTACCGCTCGGTAGACTCCCGGACGTGCTGACCCGATCGTCGAACCCCACAAGCGTCCTTGCCGGTCTCCTCACCACGCTGCTCCTCTGGGTGGCCGTGGCGGTGTGGCCGACGGCGGGTGCCCATGCATCGGTGCTGCCGAGCGAGGCCCCGTACTACCAGTCACCGGACCTGGGCGACGGTCGGCCTGCACCCGAGCCCGTGGCACTGTCGTGGATCGTCGCGGACATGGACACCGGTCAGCGCTTCGCCGGACACGACGTGCAGTTGGAACACGCGCCGGCCTCGACGATCAAACTGTTGAGCGGCCTCGTGTTCTCCGAGAACCTCGACCCGCAGTCCCGGTACGAGGTCACCTACGACGACATGCTCGTCGACGGGACCAAGGTCGGGATCATGCAGGGCAACCGCTACAAGATCGACACCCTCATGCACGCCATGCTCATGGCCAGTGCGAACGACGCCGCACACGCCCTCGCCGAGGCGGTCGGCGGCCGGCAGGAGGCCGCGCGGCTCATGAACGAGAAGGCCGCGGAACTCGGTCTCACCGGGACGGTCGCGAAGAACACCTCGGGCCTCGACGCCGAGGGCCAGGTGACCACTGTGCAGGACATGCTCGTCATCGCCCGGGCCGTCATGGAGGACGACTACCTCATGGAGGTGATCTCCACGCAGTTCATGCAGTTCCCCGGTCACGACCTCCCCAGCGGCGAGCACGTGAAGGGCTACCAGATCCAGAACCACACGCAGATCGTCGGCTCCGTGGACGGCGGTCTCGGGATGAAGAACGGGTACACGCAGGCAGCCGGCGGGTCGTTCGTCGCCGTCGTCGAGCGGGACGGGAAGACCTACGGGTCGGCCGTGCTCGGGGCCTCGAACAACACCCGGCAGTCGGCGGTCGACCTCGTGGAGTGGGCCTTCGCACAGACCACCCTGCCGGACGAAGATGCCGTGCCGCTCACCCGGCAGGACCTCGACTCCGCGCGCGAGGCGCACACCGGCCGGGCGGAGGACCGCGCGGCCGGTGCCGGGGACTCCGCGGCCGACGGTGCGGACGCCGACGGTACGGGTGCCGGTGGGGGAGAGGGCGCCTCGGCGGCGGGGGAGACCGCGGACTCCGGAACGGACCGCGCGAGCGGCTCCGAGGCGGCGGACGGCCCGCTCGACCTCACCTCGAAGGCGGCGTGGACGCTGCTGGGAGTCGGGATCGTACTCCTGGCCGGGGTCGTGTTCGTCCTCGTCATGACGATCCGCACCCGCCATCGCTGAGCGCGGAGCCACGGTGTGAATACACCGCGGGCCCGGGTCATTCGACCCGGGCCCGCGAACGTGTGTGCGCAGTGCGCTCAGCGGCTCAGAACGCGCGCTGGAGGAGTGCCTGCTTGACCTCGGCGATCGCCTTGGTCACCTCGATGCCACGGGGGCATGCCTCGGAGCAGTTGAAGGTGGTGCGGCAGCGCCACACACCCTCCTTGTCGTTGAGCACCTCGAGGCGGAGGTCGGTGCCCTCGTCACGGCTGTCGAAGATGAAGCGGTGGGCGTTCACGATCGCGGCCGGGCCGAAGTACTGACCGTCGGTCCAGAACACCGGGCAGGAGCTGGTGCAGGACGCGCAGAGGATGCACTTGGTCGTGTCGTCGAACCGCTCGCGGTCCTCGGCGGACTGCAGGCGCTCACGCGTCGGCTCGTTGCCGTCGGTGATGAGGAACGGCATGATCTCGCGGTACGACTGGAAGAAGGGCTCCATGTCGACGATCAGGTCCTTCTCGAGGGGAAGACCCTTGATCGCCTCGACCGTGATGACCTTGGACGTGTCCAGGTCCTTGAGCAGCGTCTTGCAGGCCAGGCGGTTGCGGCCGTTGATGCGCATGGCGTCGGAACCGCAGACGCCGTGTGCACAGGAGCGACGGAAGGACAGCGAACCGTCCATCTCCCACTTGATCTTGTGCAGGGCGTCCAGCACGCGGTCGGTGCCGTACATCGTGACCTGGTACTCCTCCCAGTGCTGCTCCTGGTCGTTCTCCGGGTCGAAGCGGGCGATCCGAAAGGTGCAGTCGAACTGGGCGATCGAACCGGCGTCGCCACCGGCGGCGAGCTCGATCTTGGATGCGGGTTCAGCAGTGGCGGTCATCAGTACTTACGCTCCATCGGCTGGTAACGGGTGACGATGACCGGCTTGGTGTCGAGACGCATGCCGGGGATGCCCTCGGCCTCCGCAGTCTCGTCCTTGTAGGTCATCGTGTGGTGCATGAAGCCCTCGTCGTCGCGGTCCGGGAAGTCCTCGCGGTAGTGACCGCCGCGGGACTCCTTGCGGTGCAGGGCGGCGACGACGACGACCTCGGAGATCTCGAGCAGGAAGCCGAGCTCGATGGCCTCGAGGAGGTCGAGGTTGTAGCGCTTGCCGCGGTCCTGGATGCCGACGTTCTCGTAGCGCTTGCGCAGCTCCTTGATGTCGGCCATGGCCTTGCGCAGCGTCGAGTCGTCGCGGAACACCTGGACGTTGGCGTCCATGGTCTCCTGCAGGTCCTTGCGGATCTCGGCGACCTTCTCGGTGCCGTTCGAGGCGCGCATCGTGTCGACGAGGTCGACGACGAAGGCGGCCGGATCGATGTCCTCGGGCAGCTCCGGCAGCGGGGCGTCCTTGACGAACTCCGAGGCGTAGAAGCCGGCGCGCTTGCCGAACACGTTGATGTCGAGCAGCGAGTTGGTGCCCAGACGGTTGGAGCCGTGCACGGACACGCAGGCGCACTCACCGGCGGCGTAGAGGCCGGGGACGACGGTGTCGTTGTCCGCGAGCGCCTCGCCCTTGATGTTCGTCGGGATGCCACCCATGCCGTAGTGGGCCGTCGGGAACACCGGGACGGGCTCGGTGTAGGGCTCGACACCCAGGTAGGTACGGGCGAACTCGGTGATGTCCGGGAGCTTCGCGTCGATGTGCGCGGGCTCCAGGTGGGTGAGGTCGAGGAGCACGTAGTCCTTGTTCGGACCGGCACCGCGACCCTCGCGCACCTCGTTGGCCATCGACCGGGCGACGATGTCACGCGGGGCGAGGTCCTTGATGGTGGGGGCGTAGCGCTCCATGAAGCGCTCACCGTCACCGTTACGGAGGATGCCGCCCTCACCACGGGCCGCCTCCGAGAGGAGGATGCCCAGTCCGGCCAGACCCGTCGGATGGAACTGGAAGAACTCCATGTCCTCCAGCGGCAGGCCGCGACGGTAGGTGACCGCCACGCCGTCACCGGTGAGGGTGTGGGCGTTCGAGGTGGTCTTGAAGATCTTGCCGAAACCGCCGGTCGCGAAGACGGTGGCCTTCGAGCGGAAGATGTGGATCTCGCCGGTGGCGAGCTCGTAGGCGACGGCGCCGGCGCACTTCTTGACGCCGTCCTCCTCGACCATGATGACGTCGAGGACGTAGAACTCGTTGAAGAACTCGACGCCGTGCTTGACGCAGTTCTGGTAGAGCGTCTGGAGGATCATGTGGCCGGTGCGGTCCGCGGCGTAGCACGCACGGCGGACCGGCGACTTGCCGTGGTCACGCGTGTGACCACCGAAGCGGCGCTGGTCGATCTTGCCCTCGGGCGTGCGGTTGAAGGGCAGACCCATCTTCTCCAGGTCGAGGACCGCGTCGATGGCCTCCTTGGCCATCACCTCCGCGGCGTCCTGGTCGACCAGGTAGTCGCCACCCTTGACGGTGTCGAAGGTGTGCCACTCCCAGTTGTCCTCCTCGACGTTCGCGAGAGCGGCACACATGCCGCCCTGCGCCGCGCCGGTGTGGGAACGGGTGGGGTAGATCTTCGTGAGCACAGCGGTGCGGGCCCGCTGGCCCGACTCGATCGCTGCGCGCATACCCGCACCGCCGGCGCCGACGATGACGACGTCGTACTCATGTACCTGCATGGAAATCGATACTCCTTGTGGTGCGGCTCAGGCCTGGCAGAAGCTGGCGAGGAGGGACGGGTCCGCGTTCGGCGGGCACGGCTCGAAGGTGAAGATGACGAGCGTGCCGAGCACCACGATGATCGCCGAGGCGATGTAGAGGATCGTGGTGAGGGCCATCTTGGTGCCGGGCTTCTCGGCGTAGTCGGCGATGATCGTGCGCATGCCGTTGGTGCCGTGCAGCATGGCCAGCCACAGCATCGCGAGGTCCCAGATCTGCCAGAACGGGCTGGCCCACTTGCCGGCCACGAAGCCGAAGTCGATCTGCTTGACGCCCTCGCCCATCCACAGGTTCACGATGAGGTGACCGAAGATGAGGACGACGAGGATGACGCCGGACAGGCGCATGAACGCCCAGGCGCCCATCTCGAACTTGGACCGCGAGGACTTGGACCGGGAGTAACCGGTGCGGGGTGCAGGAATGGTCGTGGTACTCATGTCACCCTCCGAAGATGTGCATCAGCTGGCGCGGGACGAAGGCGATCATCACGACCAGCCACAGGATCATGGCGCCCCAGAAGAGCTTCTTCTGGTTCTTCGGTCCGCCCTTCCAGAAGTCGACCGCGACGACGCGGAGGCCGTTGAAGGCGTGGTAGACGATGGCGGCCACGAGGCCGATCTCGCCGATGCCCATGAACCAGGTCTTGTAGCTGGCGATGACGGCGTTGTACGCCTCCGGCGACACACGGACGAGGGCAGTGTCGAGCACGTGGACCAGCAGGAAGAAGAAGATGGCCACACCGGTCACGCGATGCGCGACCCAGGACCACATTCCTTCATGCCCGCGGTACAGGGTGCCCGTAGACGCTTTGGCCACGGGGCTTCCTCCATTGGGATGACGGATGTCAGGGTTACGGGCCGAACTTACGCCCATCTCAGGAGGGCCGCCAACCGGACATCGGCATGTCATGGCAAAACCATGTGAAATCGCTCCGCCGGTCTCTCGCATTTCGGACAGCACGTCTCACACGTGATTTACGCAATGTTCATCTATCGGATTATCGGAAGATCTGGGATCGGCGCGCGGGACGGCCCTCCCGTCGACCTGTCGACCCGCTCGCGTCGTTCTGTGACACATTCCGTCACAGTCCGCGCCGCCGGTCCCTACGGTGGTCCACGTGCCTTCCATCAGTGACCTCCTCGACCCCCTGCTCTCCGAGCTCCAGGAGTTCCGGCGTGACGTCCACGCCCATCCGGAGCTGTCGTACCAGGAGGAGAGGACGACGCAGAAGCTGCTCGACCGCCTGCGCGCGGCCGGGCTGGACCCACGTCCCCTGGACGGCACCGGGCTCGTCTGCGATGTGGGTTCCGGGCCGGTGATCGCCGCGCTGCGGGCAGACATCGACGCCCTGCCGGTCCAGGACGAGACGGAGACCGCATTCACCTCCACGGTCCCACGCGTCGCCCACGCCTGTGGTCACGACGTGCACCTCACCTCGCTGCTGGGCGCCGGCCTCGTCCTCGACCGTCTGCACCGGACGACCGCCGGGGGACTGGGCGGCACCGTGCGCCTGATCTTCCAGCCCGCCGAGGAGGTCACCCCCGGTGGCGCGCTCAAGGTCATCGGGCAGGGAGTGCTCGACGACGTGCCCCAGGCCTTCGCCGTCCACTGCGACCCGAACGTCGACGTCGGCAAGATCGGCTCCCGCATCGGCCCCATCACCGCCGCCGGTGACACCGTCATCCTGCGCCTGAGCGGCAAGGGCGGGCACACCTCCCGGCCGCACCTCACCGAGGACCTCGTGTACGCCCTCGGCAAGCTGGCCACGGATCTGCCTGCAGTCCTCACCCGCCTCATCGACCCACGCCACGCCGTCTCCCTCGTGTGGGGCGAGATCGCCGCCGGCCACGCGCCGAACGTCGTCCCCGGTGAGGGGCTCCTGCGGGGCACCCTCCGATGCCTGGACATCGACGGCTGGAACCGCGCCGCCGAGGTGCTCCCCGACCTCGTCGAACGCGTGGCCGGCCCCTTCGGCGTCGAGGTGGACCTCGAACACCGTCGCGGCGTCCCACCGGTCGTCAACACCGAGGCGGAGGTCATGCTCGTCGAGTCCGCCGTCAAGGAGGAACTGGGCGCGGACACCGTTCAACTCACCCCGCAGTCCATGGGCGGCGAGGACTTCGCCTGGTACCTCACCCACTGCCCCGGCGCGCTCGTCCGCCTGGGCACCCGCACCCCCGGCGGCCGCACCTACGACATCCACCAGGGCGACTACCTTGTCGACGAACGCGCCGTGCCCACCGCGGTCCGCGTCTTCGTCGCGACGGCACTGGCGGCCCTGCGCACGGCCTGATCCCGAGGGCAGGGCGCCTCGGGAGCGCGGTCCGGGCAGGCAGGGTCCGTCTGGGTCGGGGATCGGAGCAGGGCGCCTCGGGAGCGTGCCTGCACGCGTGGTGATCCGCCGGTAGGCTGACGGGGTGGATCACGAACTCTTCCCGACCCCCGCCGGGGTCGACGCAGCAGACCCCCTTCTCGCCCTGCCCAAGGTGTCCCTGCACGACCACCTGGACGGCGGACTCCGGCCCGCCACCGTGGTCGAGCTCGCCGCCGCCGTGGGCCACGAACTGCCGGAGACGGACCCCGAGCGCCTGCGCACGTGGTTCTCCGAGTCCGCCGACTCCGGTGACCTGGTCCGCTACCTGCAGACCTTCGACCAGACGATCGCCGTCATGCAGACGCCCGAGGCGCTCACCCGCGTCGCCCGCGAGTGGGTGCTCGACCAGGTGGCCGACGGGGTCGTCTACGCCGAGGCGCGCTGGGCACCCGAACAGCACCTGCAGAAGGGCCTCACCCTCGATCAGACGGTCGAGGCCGTGCAGAAGGGCATGGACGAGGGCGTGGCGATCGCCGCGGAGGCCGGCAAGGTGATCGCCGTCGGTCAGCTCATCACTGCCATGCGACACGCCGACCGGTCGGTGGAGATCGCCGACCTGGCGCTGCGGCACCGCGACGCGGGCGTCGTCGGGTTCGACATCGCCGGCGCGGAGAAGGGCTTCCCCGCGACGAACCACAGGGAGGCCTTCGACAAGCTCCACATGGCGTCCTTCCCCGTCACCATCCACGCCGGTGAGGCCGAGGGTGTCGACTCGATCCTCGGTGCGGTCCAGGCCTGCCACGCGCAGCGGATCGGCCACGGGGTGCGGATCGTCGAGGACATGGACGTCGTCGACGGCGAGGGCGAGCTGGGCCGCCTGGCCTCGTGGATCCTCGACCGGCAGCTGCCGCTGGAGGTCTGCCCGTCCTCGAACGTGCAGACCGGCGCGGCCGACAGCGTCGACGACCACCCGATCACGGGGCTGAAGAACCTGGGTTACGCGGTGACGGTGAACCCCGACAACCGCCTCATGTCCGCCACCAGCTGCACCCGCGAGATGCGCCTGCTCGTCGACCGCTGTGGTTGGGACCAGGACGACCTGGAGTGGGCGACGGTCACCGCGATGAACAACGCCTTCCTGCCGCTCGACGAGCGCGAGCGGATGCTCGACGAGATCATCGTGCCCGGCTTCGCGGCCGCCACCCGCGTCTGAGGTGGCGACACAGGTGAGTCGAACCGTCCCCGGACCGGAGGGACACGAGGGGCCGGTCACGATGCCCGACCGCCCCGGGGCCCTCTACCTGCCCGTCGCCCTCGTGGCGCTGCAGGGTCTGGCACTCGTCGCACTGGCCGTGTTCTACCTGGTTCTCGGGTGGACGGCCGGCGGGACGGTGCGTGCCCTCATCGGCCTGTCCGTCATGTTCCTGCTCATGGGCGTCGTCCTCGGGGCGATCGCCGCGGGACTGTTCCGGATGGTCCGCTGGGCCCGCCCTGCGGTCATCGCCTGGCAGGTGTTGGCCGCGATCGGTGCCTTCGTGTTCGGTTCGCAGGTGGGGATCGCCGTGATCGTCGTCGGGGTGCTCGTCGTCGGCGGCCTCGTGCTCCCGGCGGTGACCCGCCCCTACGACGTGGCCGTCTACGTCCACCAGCAGGAGGCGGCCCTCCACCGCTCCGAGATGGAGGAGAAGTACGGCGACCGGCGGTTCTGACCTCGTCCTTCGTCTCCGCAGGTGCGGAGGTTTCCCTCCATGAGCTTCCCAGTCGGTTCCGAGAGGATGGGACACATGCCCGACCCGCGCGACCCGTCCCACCCGAACCCCGACCCCGGTGCCCCCACCGGGGCGGACGTCCCGCCCGCACCCCCGATGCCGCCGAGGCGCCCCGCACCCCGGGCTGCCACGCCGGCCGGGCAGCCGGTGCAGGGGCCGGGACCGCAGTCGGTGCCGGGTGGGCCGATGGTTCCGGGTCCGCAGGGGCCTCCGCCTCCGCAGGTGGGTCCGGTCGTACCGCCGGCGGGGCCGCCGATGGTGGGTCCGCAGGGTCAGGTGCCGCCCGGGTACGTGCTCGTCCCGGCCGCCCAGGTGCCCGGTGCCGCTGGTCAGCCCGGGGCGCATGCCCAGCACGGCGCTCCCGGTCAGACGGTCCCCGGGCCGGTGCCGGTGTACGTGCAGGCGCCGAAGGAACCCGATCTTCCCCCGCGGCGCAAGCCGTCGCTGGGCGTCTGGCGGATCATCAACCTCGTCGTCGCGTACACCGGGTTGGGCCTGGAGGTCGTGTTCTGCGGGCTCACCTCGCTCTTCGGTCTGTTGATGTTCGTCCTCTACCTGACCGATCCGTACAACACGCCGGCCGATCACATCTGGATGATGGTCGGACTGCCGGTCATCGGACTCCTGCTCACTGCCGCGGCGATCGTGTTCCTGGGGATCTGGGAACGACGGGAGGACCGGCACAAGTGGGTGCACGGCGGCACGATCGCGGTGCACCTGGGCTTCGTCTGGGCGATCGTCGTCGTGTTGCGACCCTGGGGCACGTTCAATCTCGTGTGCGTCCTCGTCGTCGCCGTCGCGATCGCGGGTCATGTCGCCGCGATGGTGTTCCGCACCCTCGACCGTGCGTACAACCCGGAGTTCTGGGCCGCCGTCGACGAGCGGGCCGCCCGGAAGCGGGCACGCAAACTCGCGGCCAAGGGCAAGCTCGACCCGGCGGCCTCAGCCGGCCCTGCACCCGAGGACGACGGGACCGGCGCGGCCAAGTACGCGGGCGAGGTACCGCCCTGGGAACGCGGTCCCGCCCGTGTACCGGAAGAGGAACCGGACCCCGGCGCCTACGACGCGTTCCTCGACCAGACCTTCACCCCGCCGGACCGGGATTCCGCTCCACGCGACGGCCGCTGAGGACCACCCTCACTCATGACCACCCCGTCCACCTCGTGGGCGGTTCCGGGGTCGCAGGGCGGACCGCCCCCGGGCGCACGCTCGGACCATGTCCACGACTCGCGACCCCGCCCGTACCCTCCGATCACGTCACGCAGAGTGGCGACTGAAACGCGCTGACGCCCACGCGTGTCGGAGTCGCGAACGGGCGGACCGCAAGGCCGCCCGCGCCTGCGGCCGGGCGTAGGCGTTCCAGCGCGAGATCACCCAGCCGACCCGGATCTACGTCCCCTGACCGCCCGCTGATCACGGTCTTCCACGCACATCACGTGAAACGAAACCCGTGATCTGCGTGGATTGCCGTGATCCCACACGGCCCGGGCCGATCAGCGTCCGACCGGAGGCCAGAGCCGGATCACATGTAGTCGCCGCAGGCCTCGGTGAGGAAGTCGCCGGCGTAGTCGCCCTCGGAGTCCGCAAGGGTCTGCGCGCTGCGCTGGATGCCCCACCACACCTCGGGGGCGGAGGCCCACTGGTCGCGCAGCTCGTCCCGGGCACCGGGGTCCTCCCACAGGGTGTCGGCCGCGCCCGGCAGGTCCTGTCCGGCGGTCCCGGAGGTGCACGCCTCCTCGGTCGTCGGGCCGTCGGGGACCAGGGTCTCGTCGAGTGATTCGTCGACGGTGGTGAGCACGTAGGCGGAGGTGGCGACCTCCTCGACGGAGAAGGTACCGGTGACCCGGTAGAACGGTGCGTTCCCGGTGTCGACCTGCGCGGCGGGGACCGTGACCGTCACGGAGTCCGAGGTGTCCGGGGTGAGCGTGACCGTCGCGTCACCACCGGAGTGCGAGGCGGAGTGCAGCCACACGTCGAGGTAGAGGGTGCCGTCCGACTCGAAGGCCTCCGACATCCCGCTCCACAGCGGATCCCGGTCCTTCGCACCGCCGGCGCTGGTGTCCACGACGGTGACGGCGGGCGCCTCGGACGCGGGGGAGGACGGCACCGCCTCGGCGGACTCGGCAGCGGTCGCCGGGGACTCGGTGGGCGCCGACGAGGCGTCCGCGCCCCGTTCCGTCCCCGTCGTCTGGCAGGCGGTGAGGAGGACAGCGCCGGAGAGCGCGAGTGCGAGGGGAAGGGCCGTACGCTTCATGGCCCCAGACTAGGCGACCGGACCGCGGGCACGGCCGAGGCGCACGGGGCCGGGTCGCACGGGGGCTCAGGCCTCCGGGGTCTCCTCGTCCTCGTCGCGGGTCTCGAAACCGACGGCGAGGACCCGGAGCAGACGGGTGAGTTCGTCCTGCTGGGCGGAGTCGAGGTCGCGGAGGAGGGCCGCCTCGTGTTCGAGGAGCTCGGCGAGGGCGGCGTCGACCTTCTCCTGCCCGACGGTCGTGAGCTGGACGAGGATCCCGCGGCGGTCGCCCGGGTCCGGGTGGCGGGTGACGAGTCCACTGGTGACGAGGCGGTCGATCCGGTTGGTCATCGTCCCGGAGCTCACCATCATCTCGGTGATGAGGCGGGAGGGGGAGAGCTGGTAGGGCGAACCCGCGCGACGCAGGGCGGAGAGGACGTCGAAGGCCCAGACCTCCAGGCCGTGCTCCTTGAACGTCGAGCGGCGGGCCAGATCGAGTTGCCGGGCCAGACGGGAGACGCGCGACAGGACCTCCATGGGCGCCACGTCCAGATCGGGGCGCTCGTGTCGCCAGGCGGCGACGATCCTGTCGACCTCGTCCATGGCCCCATGATAATCCGGAAACCACTCGGGATCGAGATATTCAGCCGTCGAGATTCACGCCCGGAGAGATTGTCGGTATCGGCAGTGCGTGCGCTCCGCCAGTGCGCGTGGTCGGTCTCCACAGTGCACGTGTTCGGTCCCGACAGTGCACGTGCTCCGCATCACACGGGCTCGGTGTGTGGCCTTGCAGGGCCCGAGAGAGGCCCCGCGCGGCGGCGGACTTCTACGTCCCGTCGAATATTCTCCCGCCCGCCCGCGGGTTAGGCTGTCCCTCGGACCACCCGGTTCCCTCCGGGCCCGGCGCACGCCCGAGTACGGGCGGCTGTCGGCGGGCGAACCCCGATCCCGGGGCCGTATGGGGAGCGGAACCGAACCGATAATCTCGCGGACGAAAAGGAAGACTCGTGGATCTTTTCGAGTACCAGGCCCGTGACCTCTTCGAGAAGCACGGCGTCCCCGTGCTCAATGCGAAGGTCGCCACCACCCCCGACGAAGCCCAGGCAGCGGCCGAGGAACTGGGAGGCGGCACGGTCGTCGTCAAGTCCCAGGTCAAGATCGGTGGCCGCGGCAAGGCCGGCGGCGTGAAGCTCGCCAAGAGCCCGGCCGAGACCAAGGAGAAGGCCGAGGAGATCCTCGGCCTCGACATCAAGGGCCACATCACCCGCAAGGTGATGATCGCCGAGGGCGCCGACATCGCGGAGGAGTTCTACTTCTCGGTGCTGCTCGACCGCTCGAACCGCACCTACCTCGCCATGTGCTCCAAGGAGGGCGGCATGGAGATCGAGCAGCTGGCCGTCGAGCGCCCCGAGGCGCTGGCCAAGGTGCAGGTCAACGCCCTGACCGGCATCGACGAGGCGAAGGCCCAGGAGATCGTCGACGCCGCCGGCTTCGACGCCGAGACCGGCGCGAAGATCGTGCCCGTCCTCCAGTCGCTGTGGACCGTCTTCGAGAAGGAGGACGCCTCCCTCGTCGAGGTGAACCCGCTCGTCAAGACCGGCGCCGGTGACATCCTCGCCCTCGACGGCAAGGTGTCCCTCGACGAGAACGCCGAGTTCCGTCACACCGACCACGAGGCCCTGCGCGACATCGAGGCCGAGGACCCGCTGGAGCTCAAGGCCAAGAAGCTCGACCTCAACTACGTGAAGCTCGACGGCCAGGTGGGCATCATCGGTAACGGTGCCGGCCTCGTCATGTCGACGCTCGACGTCGTCGCCTACGCCGGTGAGAACCACTCCGGCGTGAAGCCGGCGAACTTCCTCGACATCGGTGGCGGCGCGAACGCCCAGGTGATGGCCAACGGTCTCGACGTCATCCTCGGCGACGAGCAGGTCAAGAGCGTCTTCGTCAACGTCTTCGGTGGCATCACCGCCTGTGACCAGGTGGCCGAGGGCATCGTCAAGGCCCTGGAGATCCTGGGTGACGCCGCCACCAAGCCGCTCGTCGTGCGCCTGGACGGCAACGCCGTCGAGGAGGGTCGCAAGATCCTCACCGACGCGAACCACCCGCTCGTCACCCTGGTCGACACCATGGACGGCGGCGCCGACAAGGCCGCCGAGCTCGCCGCGGCCTGAGTCCGGGCTGATCGAAGAACGCTGAAAGGTTCACAGAACAATGGCTATTTTCCTCACCCAGGATTCCAAGATCATCGTCCAGGGCATCACCGGCGGTGAAGGCTCCAAGCACACCGCTCGCATGCTCGCCGCGGGCTCGAACGTCGTCGGTGGTGTGAACGCCCGCAAGGCCGGCACCACCGTGTCGCACACCGACAAGGACGGCAATGCCGTCGAGCTGCCCGTCTTCGGTTCCGTCTCCGAGGCCATGGAGGCCACCGGTGCGGACGTGTCCGTCGCCTTCGTGCCGCCGGCCTTCTCCAAGGACGCCGCCATCGAGGCGATCGACGCCGGCATCGGCCTGCTCGTCATCATCACCGAGGGCATCCCGGTCCAGGACTCCGCCGCTCTCTGGGCCCACGCCCAGGAGACCGGCAACAAGACCCGGATCATCGGTCCCAACTGCCCCGGCATCATCAGCCCCGAGGCCTCGCTCGCCGGCATCATCCCGGCGACGATCACCGGTAAGGGCAAGGTCGGTCTCGTGTCGAAGTCCGGCACGCTCACTTACCAGATGATGTACGAGCTGCGTGACCTCGGCTTCTCCACCGCCATCGGCATCGGCGGCGACCCGGTCATCGGCACCACGCACATCGACGCCCTCGAGGCCTTCGAGAACGACCCGGAGACCGAGGCCATCGTCATGATCGGCGAGATCGGTGGCGACGCCGAGGAGCGGGCCGCGGCCTACATCAAGGAGAACGTCACGAAGCCGGTCGCCGGCTACGTCGCGGGCTTCACCGCCCCCGAGGGCAAGACCATGGGCCACGCCGGTGCGATCGTGTCCGGTTCCGCCGGCACCGCCCAGGCCAAGAAGGAGGCCCTCGAGGCCGCCGGCGTCAAGGTGGGCAAGACCCCCACCGAGACTGCCGAGCTCCTGCGCTCGCTCATCGCCTGATCGAGCCGGATCCCCACGTGTCCGCCCGGTGAGCCGGGCGGACACGGGTCCA
>NZ_JBDIUY010000014.1:0-169884 GCF_040212315.1 Brevibacterium litoralis
AGGGCGCCTCGGCGGCGGTCACCGCTCCCGAGGCGCCCTGCCCTCCCGGTGTCCCGTGTAGGAGGGCAATGTCAGTGCAGGAGCGCAGTGTCAGTGCGGGGCCTTGACGGAGACGACGGGGACGTCGGAGCCGAGGATCAGGCGCTGGGCGATGGAGCCCATGATGAGTTTGCCGACGGCGGAGCGGCGGCGGGAGCCGATGACGAGCATGCGGGTGTCCGGGGTGGTCTGGACGGCGTCGAGGAGTTCCTCGGCGGCGTCCTTGCCGCGCAGGTGCTGCTCGACGGCGTGGTCGACGCCGGAGTCCTCGAGGACGGCGCGGAGGCGGTGGAGCTGGTCGTCGTCGCACAGGCCCTTCTCCTCGGTGGGGCGGGCCTCGCCGATGCCGGCGTTGATGGCGAGGAGCCGGTCGCCGTGGGCCTTGGCCTCCGCGAGGGCGAAGTCGAGGGCGGCGAGTCCTTCGGGGCTGGGGGTGTAGCCGAGGATGATGGTCATGGGGAGGGCCTTTCGCGACGACGTGTCGGTGATGCTGTGGCGCGTGGTCGACGGGCTGGACAGCGCTGCGTGCCCATCCTACGTAGGATTCTCCCCATGGCCTCCCACCTGCTCGAATCCTCGTCCTCGGAATTCTGGAACGCGCGTGCGCGGGGTGCGGGGGACGGCGCCGGGTCGTCGGTTCCGGATCTGCCGGAGTTCTCTGCCTGGCCGGAGGGGACACCCGTCGGTGCGATCGTCCTGGAATACCTGGCGGGCCGGGCCGCGGGCGTCCTCGACGTGTCCGGGCGGCCGGTGGAGGGGGCCCGCTCCGGGGACGGGCGGGCTGCGGCGGTTCAGTTGCCCGGGGAGCGCGGCGGGCGGATCCTCGTGGTCGACGACGACACGGGGGAGATCGCCCACGCGGTGCGCACGGTGCACCCCGAGGTGCCCCTGTCGGTGTACGCGGATTCCGTCGTGGCGGCCCCGGAGGTCGACGTCGATCTGCTGGTTCACGGTGGCGAAGCCGATGCGGAGGTCGGTCGGGGTGAGTCCGTCGGTGCTGGTGGCGCGGGGTCCGGTGGCGCGGTCGGTCAGGAGATCGACACCGTCGTGATGCATGCGCCGAAGGCGGTCGACACGCTGGAGGAGACGCTCCTGGCGCTGGCGGAGTCCGTCAAGACCGTCGTGGTCGCCGGGCGGGACAAACACATGAGTCGGTCGCTCGGCGAGGTGCTCGGGCGTCGGTTCGACCGGGTCGATGTATCGCCGGGGATGGGCAAGTCGCGGCTGTTGATCGCCTCGGAACCGCTGCCGCCGGAGTCGCGCGGGTACACCGCGCCGTACCCGCGCAGCGCCCGGATCCCCGCGGCGGCGCGGGGACTGCTGGCCGTGACGGTCCACGCGCACGGCGCCGTGTTCGGCGGGGTAAAGAAGGACCCGGGGACGGATCTGCTCGTGCGGACACTCGGCGAGAGGGTGCAGGCCGGAGACGTGACGTTCGGAGCCGGCGATGGACCCGGTGCCGGTGGCGCGCTGGAGGCCGGTGGCTCGCCGGAGGCCGGTGAGGGGAGTGGTCTGCGGGTTCTCGACCTGGGGTGCGGGAACGGGTGGTTGCTCGCGAACCTGGCGGTGCTCTTCCCGGGCGTGCAGTTGACGGGCACGGACGTGTCGCGGGCGGCGGGCGCCTCGGCCGCGGCGACGGTGGAAGGCCTGCGGGCGGAGGGCGACACGGTCGTGGCGGATGTCGGCTTCCACCTGGCGGATGCGGGCGAGCGGCTGCCGGAGGGGCGGTTCGACCTCGTGTCGCTCAACCCGCCGTTCCACGAGGGTACGAGCGTGACGAAGCAGACGGCTCGGCGGATGATCGACCGGGCGCATCGGTTGCTCGCCCCCGGTGGGTTGCTCGTCATGGTGTTCAACTCGCACCTGCAGTACCGCCCGGTGGTGTCGAAGACCTTCGGCGGTGGGAGGGTCGAGCAGTGGGCCCGCGACCGGAGGTTCACGGTCCTCGCCGCCCGGAAGGGGTGAGGGGAGCGCCCGCCTGCGTGGCCCTCCCCACCGTGATTGCGAGCATGATGTCGATCGACAGGGCATATGTCTCGTAGTCACAGGTGACGACGAGACATATGCTTCGTCGAACGACATCGACCTCGTAGTCCTGCACGACGCGGAGTGGTCCTGCACAGCACGGTCGCGGCCGGTACCGGGCGGTGAATGCGGAAGTGGCCCGGAACCGGAGTTCCGAGCCACTTCCAACGCTGGTGCGCCCTCTGGGGATCGAACCCAGGACCCACTGATTAAGAGTCAGTTGCTCTGCCAGCTGAGCTAAAGGCGCGTGCTGTTCCCGGCGGAGAACGCCGTGACAACGAGAAAATACTCTACACGTTCGCCAGACGTTCACCAAGTTGATCCGGCCGGAAGCGGCAAAGGTCACGTCGCTTACGGTAGTCGTGCGCGAGAGGGGACTCGAACCCCTACATCCCAAGGACACTGGGACCTAAACCCAGCGCGTCTACCAATTCCGCCACTCGCGCGAACCCGCCCCATCCTACCGGGCGGGGCGGGTGGGGCCGAGACGAGGATCAGTCGTCGAGTCCCAGCTTCTTGCGCAGTCGGCCGACGTGCCCGGTCGCCTTCACGTTGTACATGGGCAGCTCGACCTTGCCCTCGGCGTCGACGACGACCGTGGAGCGGATGACGCCCTGGACGACCTTGCCGTAGTTCTTCTTCTCACCGAAGGCGCCCCACTCGGTCATGACGCTCTTGTCCGCGTCGGAGAGGAGCGGGAAGTTGAGCCCTTCCTTCTCGACGAACTTCGCCAGCTTCTCCGGCTTGTCCGGGCTGATCCCCAGTACCTGGACACCGGCGGCCTGCAGGGCGGAGAGGCTGTCGCGGAAGTCGCAGGCCTGGGTGGTGCACCCGGGGGTCATGGCCGCCGGGTAGAAGTACACGACGACGCGCTGACCTGCGTAGTCGGAGAGGGAGACCTGGTTGCCCTCGGAGTCGGGGAGGGTGAACGGGGCCGGGACGTCGCCGATCTCGTAGCGAGGCATCGGAAGTCCTTTCGTCGGACGGGATCTGATGTACCCCACCAGCCTATCCGTGCCCTCGGAAGAGCCCGGGTAACCGGTAAGCTCACCGGTGAACAGGCTGACAGCGAACCACAGTGAGGACCTCCACATGTCCAGCATCGTCTACACGTCCGACGTGACGGTCGACAAGGCCAGCAAGGACCAGCTCGTCGAGTCCATTCGCCTGCGTGAACAGCGCATCGCGGCGAACGTCGAGGAGCTCATGGGGCGCATCCATCCCAAGACCCTGGCGAACAAGGCCGCAGAGGCCGCCCGGGGCACGGTCGTCGAGCCCACGGGTGAGCTGAAGACCGCGAACGTCGCACTCATGGGCGGCGTCGCCCTTGGCGTGGTCGGTGGAATCGTCGGTCTGGCGCTCGCACTTCGGAAGTGACCGTGGCCGACACGCACGGCGCCGGAACGAAGGAACTGCCCATCCGGATGCTCCACGACCGCCTGCTGGTCGACCCGGACACCGAGAACGGTGAACGGCGGTCCTCGGCGGGAATCGTCATCCCTGCGACCGCCGAGGTGGGCAAACGGTTGGCCTGGGGTCGCGTGGTCGCGGCCGGCCCGCACGTCCGGCAGGTAGACCTCGGCGACACGGTCCTCTTCGACCCGGACGAGCGCGCCGAGGTCGAACTCGAAGGCACGTCCTACACGCTGCTGCGCGAGCGGGACCTGCACGGAGTCCGGGAACCAGGGGCTTCCGAGTCCACCGGTCTGTATCTCTGATCACGGGCTTCACCGGGCGGCTGGGACCGCAACTCGACCGCCCGGTGAAGTGCACCACAATCGGTCCGGATTCGGCCGATCCGGCTGGACTGCGGCGCGCGAGCCGGTATAGTTTTCTTCTGTTGCCGACGAGGAATCGTCGGGAACAGCACGCGCCTTTAGCTCAGCTGGCAGAGCAACTGACTCTTAATCAGTGGGTCCTGGGTTCGATCCCCAGAGGGCGCACCAGCATTGGAAGTGGCTCGGAACTCCGGTTCCGGGCCACTTCCGCATTCACACCCGGTACCGGCCGCGACCGTGTCGCGCAGGACTACGAGGTCGATGTCGTTCGACGAAGCATATGTCTCGTCGTCACACGTGACTACGAGACATGGGTCCTGCGATTCGACATCATGCTCGTCGTCACGGCCGGCCGGGCGCCTCGGGCAGCTTCAGGAGATCTCAGCTGCGGCGCAAGGCCACCCACGCGATCGCGCCGAGTGCCACGACCCCGAGGCCGACGAGGGTGGGCAGCGCCCAGGACCCGCCGGGACCGTCGAGCGGCGTGGCGTTCGTGGAGACATCGGTGCCCGACGGGTCCGAGGCGATGGCGTTCTCCGTGCCGTCCTCGTCCTCACCGGCGGGTTCCGTCTCGCCGCCCTCCGCGACGATCTGGTCGGCGGACGAACCGAGCGGGTCGTTCGGGGCACGCGGCACCGGATCCGCGTAGTTCTCCTCGGTGATCGGGGCGCCGCCCCGATCGAGTCCGTTGTCGGGGTACGGGTCACCGTCCGCCTGGTTCGGGACGACCTCGTCCGAAGACGGGAACGGGTCCATCGGCTCGTCCTCGCCACTCCCGGTGTCGAGATCGTCGTCGGTCGGCCCCTCCGCCGAGGTGCCCTCCTCCGTATCGCCCTCCGCCGAGGTGCCCTCCTCCGTATCGCCCTCCGGCACGTCCTCGCCGGTGTCCGGGCTCTCCTGTTCCGGAGGATCGACGGGTTCGGGCTCTGGTTCCGGGGCGGGCTCCGGGTCGGGGAGGGGCTCTGTCGTGGTGTCGTCCCCGGTGTCGGTCCGGTCGGTGTCCTCCGTGGGCTCCGGTTCCGGTACGGGCTCGGACGATTCGGTCGGTTCCGGATCCACGGGAGCCACGGGGTCGCCGGTGGGCTCCGTAGTCGGTTCCGGCTCCTCGGACGGTGCGGACGTGCTGGGAAGAACGGTCGGCTCGGAGGTCGTGGGCTCGGACGTCGGGTTCTCGGTGGTCGGTGCCGATTCGGTCGGCGTCGTCGTCTCGTCCGGTGTCGTCGTGGACGGCGTGGGGGTCGGCTCCGCGGTGGTCGGGGACGCCGTGGGCCCGGCGGTCGGTGCCGCGGTGGCGGTGACCGACTCGGTGGGCTCGGGCGTGACGGTCGGCTCCGCCGAGGTGGGTTCTGCCGTGGGTTCGGTGGTCGCGGTCGATGACGGCGAAGAGACGAGAGTGGGCTCCGGGGCCGGGTCCGGGGAGATCGTGGATCCGCCGTCGGTCGAGGAATCCTCCGTCGGAGTCGGAGTCGGAGTCGGGTCCGGCTCCGGTGACTGCGTGGGCAGGTCGGTCGGATCGCCCGTGGGCTCGGACGTCGGTTGTGCCGTCGGCGGCTCTTCCGTCGTGGGTGGTGTCGTCGGGGTCGGCTCGGCCGTGTGCGTCGGCTCCGGCGAGGGTGAGGTCGACGCCTTCGACGTCATCGTCGAGATCGGTGTCCCCGGTTCCTCGTTCGCGTCTCCGGTCGTCGTGGCGGTGGGTTCCGGGGTCGGTTCCTCGGTGGTCGGAGTGGGGGTCGGTTCCTCCGTCGTCGGGGCGGAGGTGGGCTCCGCGGTGACGGTCTCCTCCGTCGTGGGCGCCGAGGTCGTCGTTTCAGTCTCCGTCGGCGTCGTGGTCTCTTCCGGCGTCGTCGTGGGAGCAGTCGGTTCCGACGACTCGGTCGGTTCCGAAGCTTCCGTCGACACCGGCGAGGTCGGCTCCGGGCTCTCCGTCGGTTCCGGGGCCACGGTGGTCTCGGGCGCCTCGGGAGCGGTCGGCTCCGCCGTGGCCGACGTGCTCTCGGTGGGCTCCGCGGTCGCCGTCTCCGTCGCCGTCGGCGTGGCGGATGCGGTCACGGGAGCCGGGGAGGGAGAGGGCGCCTCGGCGGCGGGAAGAGTGGGCGAGACCTCGCCGAACGCCGTCGAGGCGACGAGAGGGACAGCGCACACCGAGAGAGCGGCGGCGCCGGAGGCGACGTGGAGCAGCGCGGAGCGGGTGGGTTTCTGCGCGGGGCGCGACGTTTTCGGGGAGATCACTCAGGTCCTCGTGACGGAATCGTTATGAAGTCCAGGATAACGCACGGGTCCGAGCGGTCCTCGGGCCGCCGAACCACCCAGCCAGATGCCGCCCAGCACGGTTGAACCCAGCCCAGCGCACCTCAGCCCGGAGCACCTCAGCCCAGCGCCGGGTAGCCGCGGACGACCCCCGCGCTGGAGTCGCGCACGATTGCCGTCTCGGCGGTGTCGTCCGTCTCCGGTTCTGCGCCTGGGTCGGCGTTCGAGTCCGAACCCTCGCCCTCCTCAGGCGCGGACTTCTCGACACCGGTGACGGCCAGGACGGTCGCACTCGTGCGGTAGGCCGTGTACCCGTCGAGGATGAACGCCTCGTCGCCGCGGACCATGGGGACGAGGTCGCCGACGGGATTGCCGAAACTGACACCGTCCATCTCCCCGTCGCGCACGAGGGCGCCGCTGTCCATGTCGTAGAGGTACGGTCCGATGGTCGCCAGCCGGTAGCCCTGCCCGCGGTTCCACGCGGCACTGGCCATGAGTTCGGTACGTGTCGTGTAGGTCGAGAGGATGCGGCCGTCCTCGAGTGAGTGGACGACCAGCTGCACGTCGTGCCCGGAGTCGAGCTGAGCGCCCTCGGCGCCCCAGATCGTCACGGTCTTCCCGTGCCCGGCGGTCCGCCAGTCCATGAGGTGCAGGTCCTGGTCGTTCGCGTCGGTGGGGACCTCGAGCTCGACCTCGGTCGTCTGCCCCGTCTCCTCGTTCCACCGGTACACGGGGAACCCGAACTCGTTGTAGACGAGCGTGTCGTCGTCGACGGCCAGCGGGGTCGCGCCGGCCGGCGGCGTGGTGAGCGCTTCGAGGCCCTCGGCCCCGAGCGTCCACAGGTCGTTGTCGTTCTTGATCATCACGCTCGTCCCGGCGCTGGTGACGCGGGAGTCGGCGGGGATCTCGTAGTCGACGGGGGTGTCCTCGCCGTCGAGCAGCGCCTGTGCGTGCGTGCCGGCCCGCCAGAACAGGGCCTTGCGACCGTCGATGACGGTGTCGATCGCGAAGCTCGGTTCGCCCGGGAACTCGCCGGTGTACCGGGTCTCGCCGGTCGCGGTGTCGAGGACGGTGACGGTGGACCCGTCGGTGACGAACACGCCCCGGTCGCTCGCCGCCGTGCTCGCCCCGGCGGAGATCTCCGCCTCCCAGGCGGGCTCCGACGCGAAGCCGGGTACGACGACCTCCTCCTCGCTCACGACGAGGGCCTCCGCCTGGTCGTCGGCCGTCGCGGACACGTCGACCGGCGTGGTGGTCTCCTCGCCCAGGAAGTCGCGCACGCTCGGCACGAACCATGCGATGCACGCGACCACGAGCAACGCGACGAGCACGAGGGTGGGCACCGTGAAGCCGGAGAAGAACCGACGCCGGGTCCGGGGACGCCGCGGAGGCCGCGGAGTCCGGTCCGCGGGCACGGGTGAGGGAACGCGGGCGGCGTTCGCAGGCGTCGGGCGCTGGTCCGCCTGCCCGCCGCGCATGGTCTGCACCGGGGTGCCCGTGGGCCGGGCCGGGCCGGAGTAGGGGGTCGCCTGCCCTGGTGTCGCGCCAGGGGCACCGGGCGGGGGAGTGGGTCGGGCCGGGTCGACCGTCCGCATCGGGTTCCGCGACTCAGCTCCCGAGGCGCCCTGCCCCCGGCCCCGGACTGTTCCCTCGGCTGCCGCGGAGTCGGTGGTGCCGTCGCCGGTCGGGCCGGAGTCGGTCATCCCGGCGGTCGTCCCCGGGGTCGAGGTCCCTGGGGCCTGCTGACCTGCACTGATGCCTCCGGCGGTGCCTGCACCGGTGCCCGCGCCGGTGGGGTCGGAAGCGGAGGGCGCCTCGGCGGCGGTGGTCCGGTCCGGCGCCTGGAACGTGGCGCGGCGTGCGGCGGACGGTTCCGGGGTCGCGGCACCGCGGTCGTTAGGGGACGTGGAGGTCGCGGCGGTGCCCGGGGTGGAGCCGGTGCCCGGGGTGGAAACGGCCGGGTCCACGGAGCTCGCAGTGCTCGGGGCCACTCGCCCGGTGGAGTCGATGACGAGGTGCCGGCGCACGTTCCGGTCGTCGATCGCGACGTCCAGCGTGATCCCTTCCCGTCGTGCCGTCGCGCTCAACCGGGCCATCGCGTCGCCGAGGTCCGGGTGGTGCGAGGACGTGCCGCCGAAGGTCAGATCGACGGATCTGTCGTCGGCGACGGTCAGGAAGGCAGCGGTCATGAAGTCCTCACGGGAACAGGTGGGCGTACGAGCCCCAATGGTACGAGCGTCCGGGTGGGAGGGCGCTGTCAGGAACCCGGTCGATACCTCATCGTTGTACGCGGGAGTAGGGTGCGGGCTCCGGCGCCGGCTTCGGGGAGGGGACCGGATCCTCCTGTGACGCGGATCATGGGGGGCGGGTTTGGCCGAACGACCGTGGTGTGGCTAAGCTTGTTCCCGCTGCGAAATTCCGTTTCGCGCAGATGGTGCCCGTAGCTCAGTCGGTAGAGCACCGCGTTGTGGTCGCGGGGGTCGCGGGTTCAAGTCCCGTCGGGCACCCTGTCGCAAGACACCAGGTCGAAGGCCCGGAACCGTTCGGTTCCGGGCCTTCGTCGTGTCCGGGTCGCGTGTGCTCCTCGCGAATCCGATCGAGAAGGCACATATGGTCGGATTCAGGCCTCGGATCCGACCATATGTGCCTTCTCGATCGGATTCGCGAGGAGCACACGCGACCCGGACACGACGAAGGCCCGGAACCGTTCGGTTCCGGGCCTTCGTCGTGTCCGGGTCGCGTGTGCTCCTCGCGAATCCGATCGAGAAGGCACATATGGTCGGATTCAGGCCTCGGATCCGACCATATGTGCCTTCTCGATCAGATGGGAGACCTCAGAGCGCGAGCGCGCCGAGGACCGCCGCGCCGAGCACCACGGCCCAGGCGGGGACCCGCCACACCGCGAGTGCCACGAACGCGACCGCGCCGATCACCATCGTCGTGACCCCGGTGATCCCCTGGACGAAGACGGGGGAGTAGAGCGCGGCGGCCAGCAGACCGACGACCGCGGCATTCACCCCGGCCAGCGCCCGCCGGACCGGTCCGATCTGACGCAACCGCTCCCAGAACGGCAGGGCCGCGAGCAACAGGAGGACCGCCGGCAGGAAGATCGCCAGCAGTGCGACGAGTGCGCCGAGAACCCCGCCGGGCCCCTGTCCGCTCACCGTGCCGAGGAACGACGCGAAGGTGAAGAGCGGACCCGGCACCGCCTGGGCCGCGGCATAGCCGGCCAGGAAGTCGTCGGCGGTCACGGTCCCGGCGGCCACCGTCTGCGTCTCCAGGAAGGGCAGGACCACGTGCCCGCCGCCGAACACGAGGGCACCAGCGCGGTAGAAGGTGTCGACGGTCGCCACGAGTCCGTTCCCGGTCGCCGCGGCGAGGGCCGGGAGTCCCGCGAGGAGGGAGAGGAAGAGGACCGCGGCGGTCAGGGCGAGGCGGCGGGCGCCTCGGGAGCGGGAGGGGGACGGAGCCGTCGCCGAGGCGCCTGCGGAGTCCGCAGCACCCGCGCCGTCGGCAGAGTCGTTCGTGGGGTCGTCGTCCGCGTCGTCCTCCGCGGAATCAGTCGCAGCGTCCGGCACGCGGACCCACATCCAGCCGAGGAACGCGGCCAGCGCCACGACCGCCACCTGCGCCCAGGACTGCGGGACGAGGACGACGACGGCGAAGGCCCCGAGCGCGATGCCCGCCTTCAGCCGGCCGGTCGCCAGGTTCCCGGCCATCCCGAGGACGGCATGGGCGACGACGGCCACCGCCGCGGCCTTGATGCCGTGGAGCCAGCCGGTGCCGAGCATCGCGCCGAGTGCGGAGTCCTCGAGCGCGATCATCCCGTACGCGAAGGCGACGAGGAGCACCGCCGAGGGCAGGGTGAACGCCAGCCACGCGAGGAACATGCCGGGATAACCGGCCCGCCGGTGTCCGAGCGCCATCCCCACCTGGGAGGACGCGGGGCCCGGCAGGAACTGGCAGAGCGCGACGAGGTCCGCGTAGTCGGCATCGGTGAGCCAGGACCGGCGGCGCACGAACTCCTCGCGGAAGTACCCCAGGTGCGCGACCGGTCCGCCGAAGGAGGTGAGGCCGAGGCGGAGGAAGACGAGGAACACCTCGGTGGCGCGACGCAGATCCATGCCCGCCATCCTGCCCGGAGCGGCCGACAGGACGAAAACGACAGGTGACGGGACGGTGGCGGGGACCCGGCGGGAGGGTGAACACGGGAGGAGCGAGGGGTGGGCCGGGGGAGAGATCCTGCGTGGGTCCGGACCGACGCCGACGTGTATCCGGAGGCGGACGACTCCCCGAGCCCGACCCGGGACGGGTCCGTCGTCTACGGTGGCGGTATGACGAACACCACATGGACCCGCACCGTCCCGCTGCGTTGGCGCGACTTCGACCCGCTCGGCCACATGTACCACGGCGAGTACCTGGCGCTCTTCGACGAGGTGCGTACACCGTTCCTCGACGAACTCGTCCTCGACGGCACCGACTACAGCTACGTGCTCGGGCGGATCGAGATCGACTACGTCTCCGAGATCGCCCACGGCACCGCCAAGACGGTCGACGTCGAGGTCACCGTCCAGCGCATCGGTTCGAAGAGCATCCGCACCCGCGAGGTCATGCGCCGTCCCGACGGCGAGGTAGCCGCCCGTATCGAGGCCGTGAGCGTCCTCTGGGACCCCGAGGCCCGCGGGTCCGCCGCCCTCACCGACGCCCAGCGCGCCGCCCTGGAGCCGTACCTGGAGGGCTGACCCGAATCGAGATCCTTCGGTTCCCGACGCGCTATGTGGTGTGGCCGACGTGGCGGAGGGCGGTGTCAGGTGGAGGGCGCCTCGGCGGCGGGGTTGCGGGAGGTGTACCGCGGGGTCCGGCGGGGACGGGAGACCATGACGACACCGAGCACGATGACGACCCCGCCGACCACCTGCATGACGGTGATCGGCTGCCCGACGAACAGGCCCGCGATCGCCGCGAAGAAGGGGAGCAGGTTGAGGAACACCCCACCGCGGGCCGCGCCGATCCCGCGGATCCCGACGTTCCACATGAGATAGGACAGCACCGAGGGGAAGACCGCGATGAAGAGGATCCCCCACCAGTTCTGCGCGGCGGCCGGGAGCGGGGGAGCGACGACGAGGGCGACCGGGACGAGCACGGCCGTTGCGATGAGGGACTGCACGGCCGTCGCGGAGACGACAGGCGACCGGACGGTGCGGCCGGCGACGGTGTAGGTCACCCAGGTGAGGACCGCGGCGGTCATGATGAGCTCGCCGGTCCCGAAGGCCAGCGAGAACCCGTCGCCTAACCGCACGAGTACGAGCACGACCCCGAGGAGCGAGACCGCGAGACCGAGGATCGCGGTGCGGCGCAACCGTTCCCGGGAGATGAGAACGGCACCGACGGCGATGAGCGCCGGGCTCACCGCGTTGAGCAGCGAGGCCGAGGTCGAATCGGTGAACGACAGGGCGAGATAGGTGAGGAACCCGTACCCGATGAGGCCGAGGACCGCGAGGACCAGCAGACGAGGCCACTCGCGGAAGACGTCCGGCCAGTGCGGACGCTCCATGAGGTGGGCGAGGACGAACAGCGGAAGCGTCGCGATCGCCCAGCGCACGGTCGTGAGGAACAGCGGGTCGACGGAATCGGCCAACAGGCCGCCCACGACGAAGTTGCCGGCCCAGAAGACGTTCGCCAGGACCAGGAAGACATAGTTCTTCGCGTCACTCACATCACGCCACTGTACGAGCTTCCCGGGGGACGGCGTCGCGGAGGTCCGGTCCGTGGGCCGGTGCGTGGTCGGCGGCCACCTTCTCGGTGACGGCGAAGGTCTCCCGGTAGCGGCCCAGCAGCAGCCGCGCCTGCGAATACACCGCCGAGGTGCCCTGGAACCCCATGATCGTGAGCGGGTACAGCAGCCACTGGAGGTACATGAACGGGTGTCGGCTCCGCGGGTGGTGCACGGGGCGCGGGGGCAGCAGGTCGCGGTAGACGAGGATCGACACGAACAGGCTGATCATCGCGACCTGTTGGACGGCACCGACGAGGAAGGGCATCTCGGAGGCCAGGGCGTCGAACTCGCCGGTGCCCTTCATCGCGAGGAACGGGACCCAGCCACCGAACGCGATGACGAAGGGCACGGACGCCTGGGTGACGTGGCCGTCGAGGAGGAACCACAGGCGGTACAGGCCGGCGAGCAGGAACCGCCACCGGATCCCGCGGGCGGTGACGGCGTGACGGAGGACGTTCGTCGCGACGAAGGGCACGTCCGAGGCGCCGTACGACCAGCGGCTCAACTGCTTGTACTGGGCGACGAGGGTGGGGCGCAGTGTACCGGCGAGCACGGCGTCCTGCCCGATCGGCACGTGGATCGGGACGACGCCGTAGTCCCCGCGGAAGTGGAACCACGACCGCCAGTACTGGTGTCCGTCCTCGACGATCGTGCGGACGGACCAGTAGTCCATCGACTCCAGGGCGTCGAGGGGCTGGGTGTGCGAGGCGAAGTTCCGCAGGGCGTTCGGCCGGACCGAGACCGTGAGATTCCAGAAGCAGTTGGACGCCGCGACGACGCGCGTGATCGCCGGGGCGTCCCAGATGTTGTTGAGGTAGAGGGACACCGGCTGGAAGGACAACCGGGACCGGTCGGGCCGGGTGACGAACTCGTAGGCCACGTTGTCGAAGTACGACTCGTGCGGGCGGTTGTCACAGTCGAGCGAGGTGACGAGGACACGGGCGGAGTCGAGACCGTGGTCCCGGACCCAGGTCGACAACCGGCGGGCGGCGAAGGTGATGTTCGCGCCCTTGCCCGCGAGTTCGTCGGGCAGATCCGCCGGGTGCATGACGGGCTCGAAGGCGGCGAAGCGGTGACCGTACTCCGCCTTGAGACGGTGGACGGTCTCCCGGATCGGGTCGCCCCCGCGTTCCTCGTAGGCGAAGAAGAGGATCATCCGCTCCCCGGGCGTCGTCGAGTTCACGAGAGCCCGGACGGTCGGTTCGATCACCTCGTAGGGCTCGCGGTAGGCGGCGAGGACGATGGCGTGGTGGACGGTCTCCGGGTCGAGGACCTCCCCGCTGCCCTGCCGCACGCGGGCGAGGACCTGCCGGTGGTGGTCCTGCCGGAAGGCATGCGGGGGAGCCGGGCGGTCGCGCCGTCCGGCCGCGGCCCACCGGATGTCCTCCAGCCGGGCGCGCCAATCGACCCGACAAGCTGCGCGGTACCGCAGGTGCCCCCGCGTGAGGTCGACCGCGCCGCGCAGACCACGGACGAACATGACGAGGACGACGGCGAGGACGTAGTAGGCGCCCCAGCGCGGATCGAGGAACGGTAGGACGAACACCGCGAGGAGGAGCGTGCCGCTCACCAGGGCCGGGAGCATCTCGAACAGTCGGTAGGCACGGGTACGGCGGCCGAGTGGGATCTCGTTCGTGGCGGTGCCCACCCGGGCGGCCGGGGCGTGGAGGACGGAGGCGGACGACGTGACCGGGGTGCGGAAGTCCCTCATGAGGACAGGGTGCGTTGTCCGTGCGAACCGCCGGTGAGGACCGTGTGAAGTTCCCGGGTCGGTCCGGTGACGAGTGTCACCGGACCCGACGGTCAGGACCCGGCGTGGTCAGGACTGGGTGCGGTCAGGACTCGACGTGGTCGGGGTTCAGGCGTCCGCGTCCGAGACGCCCGCCCCGGTGGCGTCCGGACGTGCGGCGACGACGGCCTCCGCGGCGGCCTGGGCCTCGTCGGAGGTCGGACCCCCGTCCTGGCGGAAGACGATGGAGCGGTAGTACTTGAGCTCCGCGATCGAGTCCTGGATGTCCCCGAGGGCCCGGTGGCCACCGGTCTTCTCCGGGGCACGGTAGTAGGCACGTGGGTACCAGCGCTTGGCCAGTTCCTTCACCGAGGAGACGTCGATGATCCGGTAGTGCAGATGGTCGACGAGCTCGGGCATCTGGCGCTGCAGGAAGCCCTTGTCCGTACCCACGGAGTTGCCGCCGAGCGGGGCCTTGCCGGCCTCCGGGACGTACGTGCGCACGTGCTCGAGGACCTGTCGCTGGGCGTCGGCGACGGTGGTGCCGTGGGCCAGTTCCGGCAGCAGACCGGACTTCGTGTGCATGTCCGTCACGAAGTCGTTCATGTTGTCCAGGGCGGTCTGCGAGGGCGCGATCACCACGTCGATGCCCTCGTCCAGCACGTTGAGCTCGAAGTCGGTGACGTGCACCGCCACCTCGATGAGCTCATCCGTGCCGAGCTCCAGGCCTGTCATCTCGCAGTCGATCCACACGATTCTGTCGTTGCTCACGGTCCCCACTCTACGAGGTGGGACGGACACACTTCCGGGAGGAGGGGAGAAAGGGGAAGGGGCCGGCGCCTCGGCGGCGGGTGGTGGCGCAGGTCACGGCCGTGCTGAGGAAGCTGTCAGACGCGCCCGATAGCGTGATCCGCCGTCGACTGCCGAATGGCGTCCGAGGCCCGCCGTATCCTGGTCGGGCCGGTGGAAGTCGGCGGACGGACCGAACAGAACCGAAGGGAACCCACGTGCGCTACATCTTCTCCGCACTGTTGCTCGTCGCCGGGCTCGTGGTCGGTGGGCTGGGGATCGCCCAGCAGACCGTCTGGGCCCCGAGCGAGAGGATCAGTGCCTCCGCCCAGGTGGACGGGGACGCGCCCCTGCTGGTCATCGACCCCGGTGTGCTCAACCTCTACGACACCCCGGCGGAGCTCACCGTGACCGGTGAGGGCGAGATGGAGATGGCCCGGGCGACCAAGGAGTTCGTGGACGCCTGGGTGGCGGAGTCCGAAGTCACCACCGTCACCGGCCTCGCGTCCGAGGGCGTGCTCGCCACGACGACCGCGGGGGAGGGCGGTGCCCGGCCACTGTCGACCGGGGACACCTGGGACGCCCTGCACACCGGCGACGGGGAGATCACACTCGACTGGGACGAGGAGCCGGAGCGCACCACCTTCCTGATCGCCACCGACGGTGAGGCCCCGGCCGCCGACTCCGTGACGATCACCTGGCCGAACAACACGGACACCCCCTGGGCCATGCCCCTCATGATCGGCGGTGGCGTGCTCGTTCTCGCCGGTCTCGTCCTGCTCGGCACCGGGATCGTCCGGACCCGGAAGATCCGGGCCCGGGAGGCCGAACGGGTGAAGCGTCGCAAGAAGCTCGCCGAGACCGGGATGGCCATGATCGCCGTGCCGGCGCTCGCCCTGGCCGGGTGCGGCCCGCAGGAGGAACTCCCGACGCCGCAGCCGGCCGCCCCGCCGACGACCGCGCCCGCCTCGATCACCGATGCACAGGTGGAGGAACTCCTGGCCGACACCGCCTCCGACGTGCAGAAGGCCGACGAGGAGCTCGACCCCAAGCACATGGTCGACCGGGCCGCCGGTCCCTTCGTCGATCAGCGGCGCGCCGCCTACTCCGCGAAGAAGGGCTGGGACGACGCTCCCATTCCCCCGGCGATCGCCGACGAGGAGATCCTCGTCAACTGGACCAACCAGACGGACGAGTGGCCACGGCAGACGGCAGTGATCGCCCAGGACCAGGAACTCGAACAGACCCAGTACCTCCTGTGGGAGCAGCCCACGCCCCGGGCCTACTACAAGCTCCAGGTCCAGACGGTGCTGCTGCCCGGTACGGAACTGCCCACGATCCCCGACCCCCGTCTGGGCGCCCCACCCGTGGCACTGGACTCCGAGGACCTCGTGATGAAGCCGCAGGACGTCATGAAGAACTACGCGGACCTCCTGGAGGAACGCAGTGACTCCGACTTCCGGGCGGCCTTCGCCGACGACCGGTACCGCGTCAAGCGGGCCACCGACGAGAACGACCTGGTCGACGCCCTGTCCGAGGGCAACGCCAGCGCGGAGTTCGAGTACACGGCACCCGAGGACCAGGAGGTCTTCGCACAGGCCACCGAGGACGGCGCGGCCATCGTGTCCGGTGTCATCGAGTGGACCGAGACGATGAAGCCCGAGGTCGGCGAGGGCGGGACCGGCGAACTCACGCTGGGCACGCCGCAGAAGGAGATGTCCGGGACGGAGACCACGAGCGACGAGGTGACGACCACCCACGTCATGGAGATGACCTTCCTCGTACCGTCGAAGGACGCCCCGGAGGAGGAACAGAAGGTGCAGCTCATCGGCACCGCCGACACGGTTTCCTCCGTCGAGCTCGAATGACCCGACTGTGTCCGACCCTGCCCGGACGCCTCCACCGCCCACCTCGACCGCAGGGCCGTGTAGCCTGACAGGTCGCCCGCATGATGCACACGGAAAGGACCGACGTCTCGTGACCGTTCCCCCCTCCCCGCAGGATCCACAGGCCGCAGCGCCCCAGGGTCTCGACCTGTCGGCGGCCCGCTCCGTCGCAACCGAGCAGGCCCCTGCCTCCGCAGCAGGCGCTCCCGCCGGTGGTGCGGCCGCCGGTGGCGTGCCCGTGCCCTCGCTCGTGTTCGAGGCCGACGAGCAGACCTTCAACGACGTCGTCGCCCTGTCGGAACAGGTGCCGGTCGTCGTCCACCTCGCCTCCGACAAGTCCCCGGAGTCAACCCAGCTGGGCGAGTCGATGGCCACGCTGGTCCGTGCCGAGGGCGGAGCTCTCGTGCTCGTGCGCCTGGACGTCGAGGCGAACCCGCGCGTGGCACAGGCACTGGCCCAGGCCTTCCAGGCCCAGGTCGTCCCGACGGTCGGCGCGCTCGTCAAGAGCCAGCCGGTGCCGCTGTTCCAGAACGCGGTGCCCGAGGGCCAGATCAAGGACCTGTTCGGGCAGCTCAAGCAGCTGGCCGCACAGAACGGTGTGACCGGTACCGCTGTCGCCCAGGACGGCGGCGACCAGGCCCCGGCCGAGGACCCCGTCGCCCACCCCGAGGCGATCGCCGCCATGGAGGCCGGTGACCTCGACGGTGCCGCCGAGATCTACCGCCGTGCGCTCAAGGAGAACCCGGGCGACGACGACGCCCGCGTGGGTCTGGCCCGTGTCGGCCTCCTCGGCCGGGTCAAGGACCTCGACCTCCAGCAGGTGCGCGATGCCGCGGCCCGCGACACGAAGGACGTGGACGCGGCCCTCGACATGGCCGATCTGGACGTCGCCGGCGGTTTCGTCGCCGACGCCTTCGCCCGTCTGCTCACGGTCATCCGCCTCGTGGCCGGTGACGACCGCGAACGTGTCCGCGTCCGGCTGCTCGAACTCTTCGAGGTCGTCGGCGTGCAGGACCCCCGTGTCGTCAAGGCCCGGGGTCAGCTGATGCGCGCCCTGTTCTGAGGCGACGGCCACACCCATGACCCGTCTCGTCCTCGCCGTGGTGAGCGCGCTCGTCGGCGTGCTGCTGCTCGTGCCCGTGGTGTCTGCCCTGTCCGTCGTCGGCCCCGACGACGTCACGGAGACTCCCGTCCTCACCCTCGACGACGGCGTGAGCGCGTTCGTGCTCAACCAGGGGGTCGTCCCCTACGAGAACACGACCGCGGCCCTCCATGTGCGGGCACCCGAGGGCACACAGGTGTTCCTCGGGCAGGCCAACGGGGTGGACGTCCGTAGTTACCTGGCCGGCGTGTCGACGGACGAGGTCACCACCGTCACCTTCCCGGGGTCCCTCGAGCACCGGTCCCGGGACGGTGCCGAGTCGCCGGGCGCCTCGCCGGACAGCCGCGACTGGTGGACCGAGCAGCAGGTGGGCACCGAGGTCTCCCACACCTTCGACCTCGAGGCGGACCCACAGATGCTCGTCGTGCTCCCGGCCGCGGCCGCCGCGGAGGACGGGACCGCCGAGGACGGTGCGGAGGACTCCGAGGCCGCCGAGGCGCCCGCCACCCTCGACGGCACCCAGGTGTCGATGTCCATGCGCACCGACGGGGTCTTCGGTCTTGCGGTGCTGGGTATCGGCCTCGTCGTGCTGTTCCTGGGGCTCGGTGCCTTCTTCTTCCTCCTGTGGTGGAACGGTCGGATCCGTCCCCGCAAACGGCGGGTAGGCACGGTGACCTCCGGCGCGGGCCCGACGGACTCCGCGACGTCCGGTTCCGATCGGGGCGCCGTGCGACCACGGCTGCTCGTGCCGGCCGCCGCCGTGGTGCTCGCCCTCGTGCTCGCCGGGTGTGCCCCGCTCGACTTCGCCCGTCCCTCCCAGCCGGTCCTGGAGGAACCCCGTCGCCCGGCGGTGCTCCCCGGCGGAGGCGCGGCCTTCATGGAGAACTACACACAGGTGCTGGAGGAGGCACTCGATTCCGGGGGCGACGGGATCGACCGGACCATGTACGGTCCGATGCTCGACCGCACCCGGGCCGAACAGGTGATCGCCGAGGCGGGCGGCAGCGAGCTGAGCGCCGTGCACTTCGCCCGGGTCACCGCGGCGGGCCCCACCTTCACCGAGTACCCCTTGTGGTTCCTCGCCTTCGCGGAGCCGACGGAGGACTCCGAGAACGTCCAGGTCCTCCTGGCCACCCGCGAGTCGGCCTCCGAGGAGTGGATGGTGCCCCAGGGCCTGTTCGTCCCGCGCTCGCAGATGCCCACCCTCGTCACGGACGAGAGCGGCGGGGTCCCCGCGGCCCCGGAGGCACACGGGCAGGTGGCCGACCAGATCTCCAGCCAGTTGGCCGGGTACCTGGAGACGGGGAACCTCACGGAGATCGACGGGGTCGCCACGGAGTTTCCGACCGAGGCCTTCAGCGACTTCCGGTCCTACGTCGACGAGTTCGCCGCCTCCGAGGACTTCGAGAGCGTGGGTGTCGAGTGCGGTGAGGACACGACAGTCGACCTCGGCGCGCACGCGCTCACCACGGAATCCGGATCGGTCTCCGTCGGGGAGATGCGCTGCACCATCACCTTCAGTGTCGCCTCGTCCTATTCGCTGGACCTCGGCGAGCAGATCGAGGCGGTCATGACGACGGACTCCGACGGCAACACCGTGTCGATCCACTCCTCGCTGCCGTACTACGTCAACCTCACCGGGACGGAAGGCGACGACCCCTCGGCCTTCGTGTCCGCCCCGGATTGGTTCCTGCTCTCCGCGGAGACCGCCACCGGGTGACACCACCGGTGCGTGACCGCAGGCCCGCGGCGTGAGCCGTCCCACGGACCCGGCGCTTCCACCGGCCGTAGAATGGCCCGGTGATCCCGGCACTCACCTATGCGTTCTACGCCCTCTGCGTGGCCTACACCCTGTGGGCGGTCGTCACGACCGTCCGGGGCGTCCCCGCGGGGAAGTGGCTCATCCTCTCGACCGGCGCCCTCGAGGTGCTCCTCGTCGTCCAGGGGGTCCTCGCGCTCGTCCTGTGGGGGCGACACGACGGGACGGATGCGCTCCTGTTCTTCGGGTACCTGCTCACCGCCGTCGTCCTCGTCCCCCTCGCCGGCGCCTGGGCGTGGGCGGAACTGAGTCGGTGGGGGCCCGCGGTGCTCGCGGCCGCCGGGATCACCGTGTTCGTCATGATCGAGAGGATGGACCAGATTTGGGTCTGAAGGACGCACTGTCCCGGCGTGAGGAGAAGTCCCGCCCGGACCTCACCGCCGCCGAGGCGACCGCCGGCACCTTCTCCGCCATGCGGACCGGGCCGGGCAGGCTCCTCGCCGCCCTGTACGGCTTCTTCACCCTCGCCGCCGGGATGCGTTCGGTCGTCCAGATCCCCCGGGACTTCGACCAGGCGCCCGTGGCGCTCACACTGTCCGGGATCGCCGCGGCCGTGTACCTGGTCGCGACCGTCTGCCTGGTCGTGAGCACCCGGATCACCCACCACGTGGCGGTCGCCTCGTGCGTGTTCGAGTTCGTGGGCGTCGTCGTGGTCGGATTCCTCAGCCTCACCCACCCGGAGATGTTCCGGGTCGACTCCGTGTGGTCGTTGTTCGGGATCGGGTACGGGTTCGTGCCGCTCGTCCTCCCGGTCCTCGGCCTGTGGTGGCTGCGTCACGTGAGCCGCACGGTCCGCGCATCCGCCTGACCGCGTGAGAGTGCGCAACCGCGTGAGAGTGCGCACAGACCCCTGGGGTGGCCGGGACCACGGGCGTAGAATCGTTCCAGTGCGTGCTTACTTCGACCACGCCGCGACCTCGCCCCTGAGACCGGAGGTCCTGACGGCGTACACCGCGGAACTCACCCGTGTGGGCAACCCGTCCTCGCTCCACGCGGAGGGCCAGTCCGCCCGCATGCGGTTCGAGACCGCCCGGGAGGACCTGGCCCGCGTCCTCGGTGCCTCTTCCCCGGCCGAGGTCCTCTTCACCTCCGGCGGCACGGAGTCCGACAATCTCGCCCTCAAGGGCATCTTCTGGGCCCGCAACGGCGTCCCCGCGCAGGCACCGGCCCAGGCCCGGGCCGCCGCGTCGGCACCGTCCACGCACACCTCCGCACCCACGGACCTGCCCCGCCCCCGGATCCTCGTCTCCACGGTCGAACACCACGCCGTCATGGAGACCGCCGAATGGCTGGAGACTCAGGGTGCCGAGGTCGTGTGGCTCCCCGTCGACACCGAGGGTCGCCTCGACCTCGACGCCTTCGCCGCACATCTTTCTGCGGCCCCGGAACGCACCGCCCTCGTCTCCGTCATGTACGCGAACAACGAGATCGGCACCCTCCAGCCGCTCGACCGGGTCGTCGAACTCGCCCATGCCCATGGGGTCCCGGTCCACACCGACGCCGTCCAGGCCCTCGGCCAGGTGCCGCTCGACTTCGCGGCCACGGGCGTCGACGCGATGACCGTCTCCGCCCACAAGATCGGCGGACCCGTGGGCGTCGGTGCCCTGCTGCTGCGCCGCGACCTCGCCCCGGTACCGGTCCTCCACGGCGGCGGACAGGAACGCGGCGTGCGCTCCGGGACGCTCGACGTCGCCGGCGCCGTCGCCTTCGCCACCGCGGCCGAGCTCGTCACCACCGACCTCGCCGCCCACGCCGCGCGTCTGTGCACACTGCGCGATCGCCTCATCCGCGGTATCGAGACCGCAGTGCCAGACGCCCGCCTCTCCGGCCCCCGCCCGGCGACCGTCGACGCGCCGACCCTCGACGCGCCGACACCAGCTGCTGGCCGTATCCCACCACCCACCCCAGCAGCCGAGGCGCCCTCCCGCCTCCCCGCCAACGTGCACTTCACCTTCCCCGGCGCGGAGGGCGACAGCATGCTGTTCCTCCTCGACGTCGCCGGCTTCGCCACCTCGACGGGCTCGGCCTGCCAGGCCGGGGTGTCCCGTCCCAGCCATGTGCTCATGGCCTGTGGTCGGGACGAGGACACCGCGCGTTCGACCCAGCGGTTCACCCTCGGCCCCGACACGACCGAGGCGGAGATCGACGGGCTGATCACGGCCGTCGCCGAGGCGGTCACCCGCGCGCGGAAAGCCGGCATGGTGTCCGCGACACCCGCCTGGATGGGGGAGAGCACCACCACCCCGCACGATTCCTCTGACCCCGCACCCGCGGAAGGGAGCCCCCTGTGAAGATCCTCGCAGCGATGTCCGGCGGAGTGGACTCCGCCGTCGCCGCGGCCCGTGCCGTCGACGCCGGCCACGAAGTGGTCGGCGTGCACCTGGCGCTCTCGCGGATGCCCGGCACCCTGCGCACCGGCTCGCGCGGGTGCTGCACGATCGAGGACTCCCGCGACGCGCACCGGGTGGCGGGCATGCTCGACATCCCGTTCTACGTGTGGGACTTCTCCGAGCGGTTCAAGGAGGACATCGTCGACGACTTCATCGCCGAGTACTCCCAGGGCCGCACGCCCAACCCCTGCATGCGGTGCAACGAGCGGATCAAGTTCGCCGCGCTCCTCGACCGGGCGCTCGCCCTCGGGTTCGACGCGATCGCGACCGGTCATTACGCCGAGGTGATCCGCGACGCCGAGGGCCGCCCGGAGCTCCACCGCGGCGTCGACATGAACAAGGACCAGTCCTACGTGCTCGGCGTCCTCACGGGGGAACAGCTGGAGCACTGCTACTTCCCGATCGGCGCCTCGGCATCGAAGGCCGAGGTCCGCGCGGAGGCCGAACGCCGCGGCTTCCCGGTGGCGAACAAGCCGGACTCCTACGACATCTGCTTCATCCCCGACGGCGACACGAAGTCGTGGCTGGCGGACAAGATCCCGCTGCGCCCCGGTCTCATCAAGGACACGGAGGGCGAGGTCCTGGGCGAACACGACGGCGCGATGACCTACACGATCGGTCAGCGCAAAGGACTGGGCATCGAACGGCCGGCCGCCGACGGGAAGCCGCGCTACGTCGTCGACGTCGACGCGCGCTCGAACGAGGTGACCGTCGGATCCCGCGCGGACCTGTCCGTCGACCGCCTCGAGGGCATCCGCACCACGTGGTGCGGGACGCAGCCGGAGGACATCGGGACCGGTGAGGCCGGCGCGATCACCTGCGAGATCCAGATCCGTGCGCACTCCGAGCCGGTGCCGGCCCGTGCCTGGCTGGGCGACTACGTGAGCGAACCGCCGGCCTCCGAGTACGCGGTGCCGACCGCCCGCCCCGCCGGTCAGCTCATGCATGTGGCGGTCGACGAACCCCTGTCCGGCGTGGCCCCGGGCCAGACGATGGTCGTCTACCGCGGCACCCGCGTGCTCGGCCAGGCGACGATCGACCGCACCCGCTGAGGCGAAGGACCCGAGGTGCCGCTCACCAGTAGGCTGGAGGGCATGTCGACCGCACCCTACGGCTCCTGGGCCTCGCCGCTGAGCGCCGCCCGTGTCGCCGCGGGCACCGAGCCCGTCCACGACGCCCGGTTCGTCGGCGACGAGATCTGGTTCCTCGCCCGGTCGAACGCCCAGAACGGCCGCAGTGTCCTCTTCCGGACCGCACCGCCGGCACTCCTCACCGGAGCGTCCGCCCGGCCCGAACCCTCCGCGGTCAACGGCTTCTTCCTCGCTCCGGTACCCGTCCTCCCCGCCGGCTACAACATCCGGTCGCGCGTGCACGAGTACGGCGGGGGAGCGTGGACCGTCCTCGTCGAGGGCGACCTCGCCCACTTGTTTTTCGTCGAGGGCGCCGACCAGCGCCTCCACCACGTGCGCGTCCCCCTCCTCACCGGCCCGCAGGCACCCACCACACCCCGCGTCCCGGTCCCGATCACCCCGGCAACCGACGGCCGCGTCCATCACGGCGATCTCGTGGCGGCCGGGGACGGGATCCTCGCCGTTCAGGAGACGGACCTGCCGACCGGCCGCACCGAGCGCGCGATCATCCACGTGACACTCCACCCGCAGGTCTCCGCAGGCCTCCCTCACCCGCCCGCTCCCGAGGCGCCCGCTCCCGCGGCGCCCGCTCCTTCACCGACCCCGGACCCTTCACCGACCCCCGCGGACTCCCCGTTCCCCGCCGACCCCGATGCGCCGATGAGCACGGACGGTCACACCCGGGTCCCGCGCGGACCCCACACGCCGCACCGCACGACCGTGCTCACCCACGGTCCCCACTTCCTCGCGTGGCCGCGCCTGTCCCCGGACCGGTCGATGCTCGCCTTCATCGGGTGGGACCACCCGGACATGCCCTGGGACACGACCGGGCTCTACGTCCAGCGGCTCACCACGGCACCCGACCCCGCCGGGACCGCGCCCGCGGAGACCGGGGCGCAGGGCGCCTCGGCGGCGGACCCCGACCCCCTTGCGCCCGTCGGCTCGCCCCTCCAGGTGTTCGGGATGCCCGAGGAATCGGTGCTCCAGCCCGAATGGGTGAGCAACTCCCGCCTCACGGTGCTCGCCGACCGGTCGGGCACCTGGGACCTCTACCGCCTGCACGTCCCGGACTTCCTGGCCCGGGCCCGCGGCGAGGCCGGGGTGTGGGCCGAGGAGGAACTCCTGTTCCGCCGGGACGGCCACGAGACCGGCGGCCCCCTGTGGACCGTCGGCGCCCGCTGGTACTCCCCGGTCCGCCACGGCACGCGGTTCGTCCTGGAGTCCCGGCGGGGGACGAGCAGCCTCGTGTGGACCCTGCCGAGCACCACGCACGACCACGCGGAGGGACAGACCGTCGACGTCCCCACCCCGCTGACCACCTTCTCCCTCGAGGACGTCTCCGACGGGCCGGGACCCGGGTGGTTCGCGGCCGGGGCGGGGACGGCCCTGCTCATCGGCGGGTCGGGGGAGCGGGTCTCCGGCCTCTACACCGTCGACCTCGCGACCGGGGTGACGGAACCCGTGCACCTGTCGATCGCGCAGCTGCCCGAGGCCGAGTACTTCCCCCGCTGCGAGGTCCGCGAGTTCGAGGGGCCGGAGGGCCCCGTCCACGCCCTCGTCTACCCTCCGCACAACCCCGGGTTCACCGCCGCCGACGGCGAGGCGCCCCCGTACGTCGCCTTCGTCCACGGCGGCCCGACGGGGCAGGCGGTCCCGCAGGTCTCGCTCCACCACGCCTACTTCACCTCACGCGGGATCGGGGTCGTCGACGTCAACTACGGCGGGTCGACCGGCTACGGCCGTGCCTACCGCAACCGTCTGCGCGGACAATGGGGGATCGTCGACGTGGAGGACACCCTCGCGGTCCTCGAAGGACTGGCGGCGGAGGGCTCGGCCGACCGGGCCCGGCTGTCCGTCTCCGGTGGTTCCGCCGGTGGGTGGACCGTCCTGCGGGCGCTCACCACGAGTGACGTCCCGGCCTGTGGCACCTCGTACTTCGGGGTCGCCGAGCTCGCCCGGTTCGTCACCGAGACCCACGACTTCGAGAGCCACTACATCGACTCGCTCGTCGGCCCCCGCGACGACCCGGGGACCGCCGCGGTACTGTCCGAACGCGCGCCCGTGAACCACCTCGACGACCTGCGCGTGCCGGTCGCGGTGTTCCAGGGTGGGCTCGACCCGATCGTCCCGCCCGCGCAGGCCCGGCGCCTCATCGCCGCCCTGGAGGACCACGGACTGCCGTACACCTCCCTGTTCTTCCCCGACGAGTCGCACGGATTCGTCCGCCCCGACAACGTCGCCCGGGCCCTGGAGGCGGAACTGGGCTTCTACGGCCGCGTCCTCGGCTTCGCCACCCCGGGCGTCCCACCCGTGCGGATGCGCGGCCGCGGCCGCTGATCCCACCGATGATCGGGAGTACGGTCAGTGGCGGATCCGACCGCGGAGAACGCCGCTGACCGTACTCCCGATCCACGACCTCAGAAGGGAACGATGACTACCCACCTCCCCGTGCCGTCCCGGGCCGCGACCACCGGCGTGTGGCCGGGTGACGAACCCCGGCTCGCGGCCAGTGACGGTTTCGACGTGCTCGCCGACGCCCACGTGCCCGTCCCGCTCATGTCGACCCCGGCCGAGGGCGACACCCGTTGGGCCGCGGATCTGACCGGGCTCGCGGTGCAGTTCCTCGACGGGATGCCGGTCGACCGGACGACCCGCGGCTGGCGGCTGGCCCGCGGGAGTTCGCCGCGCTCCGCGGCGGACCTGCGCGTCGAGACCTCCCGGTTCCGGCGCACGCTCGACGCCCTCGGGGAATACGGCGAGGGCTTCGCCGGTCGGTTCCTGCTCACCCTGCCCGGCCCCTGGGAACTCCTCCACGCCCTCGACCTGCCCGGCGGCAATCCGGCCCTGTCCGATCCCGGGGCGCGCCGGGACGTCGTCCAGGCCTATGCCGCCGGGGTCCTGGGTCTGCGCGCGGAGTTCGGTCGTCTGTTCGGCCGCGGGACCTCCGGACGCGGCGACGAGGTGCTGCGCCTGCGCCTGCGGGAGGACCACCTCGACGCGATCCTCACCGGCACGGTGCCCACCGCCTCCGGTCTGCGGACCCTGCCGGCCGTCCCCGACCTCCAGGTGGCCGCGGGGCTGCGGTCCTTCCTCGCCCGGTGTGGTGCCGACCCCCTCCTGTCCCTGCCGCGTGCCGGGTTCTTCGAGATCGCGGGCAAGCGGATCCCCCACGGGCGGTTCGCCGCCGAGGTGCTCCCCGCCCCGCCCGACACCGCTGAGATGGGCACCGCGCGCAGTGCCCTGGACGAGACCCCCGCCGAGGCTTCCGTCGCCTCCGGGACCGACCGTCCCGGTCTCGTGGTGCCGCTGCATACCCTGGACGATCACGGGTGGGAACAACTCGCCGTCCTCGTCGAGGAGGGCAGGGGCGTCTGGGTCGGTCTGCCCGCCGGGGCCGGGGACCGACCGGGTGAGGTGTCCCACTGGACGAGAAGTGTGTCCGTGCCGTGGGGCAGGATAGGAATGGGTACGACGGGACTGCGCGATCTCGGCGTGCTCACCGGGTGGGAGGCACCGCACCGTGTCCCGCCGGTCCTGCCGGTTGCGGCCACGACCGCCGCGGCCCGGGGCCAGGCGGAACTCGCGTCCCGGGTGGCCGCGGCGCTCGCGGCGTGGGAGGGCTGAGGTCCCCGGTCGGACCGAGGCCGCGTGGGAGAACTGAGGCAGGTTCGCGCATCGACGCAGGTGTGGGAACCGTGAGGAGTGGGAGGACGCATGACGGACACGAGCGAGGCCCCGCAGGTCGACGCGGGACAGGACCCGGCGCGGGTCCAGGAGCGGATCGCGCATCTGCGCCGGGAGATCGAGGAACACCGCGCGGCCTATCACGACCGTGACGCCCCGACGGTCTCCGACGCCGAGTACGACACCCTGCTGCGCGAACTCGGTGCGCTGGAGGACGCCCACCCCGAGTACGCGAGCGCGGACTCCCCGACCCGGACGGTCGGCGGCACCGTCGACTCCCGGACCTTCGACCCCGTCGACCACGTGGCACGCATGTACTCGCTCGACAACGTGTTCTCGCACGGGGAACTGGACGAATGGTTCCTGCGGGTCGGCAAGCGGATGGCCGGCAAGTCGGAGGAGGAAGCCAAGGAGGAGGCCCGCGCGGAGGCCGCCGCGCTCGCCGCGGACGGGGAGGGCACCTCGGCTGCGGAGACCACGGAGGGCTCCGGGACCACGGAGGCCACCGAGGCCGCGGAACGGGAGAACCGGACCTCCTACCTGTGCGAGCTCAAGATCGACGGTCTGGCCGTCAACCTCCTCTACGAGAACGGGGAACTGGTGCGTGCCGCCACCCGCGGCGACGGCGTGACCGGTGAGGACATCACGGCCAACGTCCGGACGCTGCAGGACATCCCGCACCGTCTGGACACCGACACCCCACCGGCGCGGGTGGAGATCCGCGGGGAGGTCTTCTTCCCCGTCGAGGCCTTCGCGGACCTCAACGCCGGACTCGTCGAGGCGGGCAAGCCGCCCTTCGCCAACCCCCGCAACGCGGCGGCCGGGTCCCTGCGGCAGAAGGACGCGGCCGTCACCGCCTCGCGGCCGCTCCACATGCTCGTCCACGGGATCGCCGCGTGGACCCCGGCCGACGCCGGGCACCCGGAACCGGCGGCCCAGTCGGAGGTCTACGCGCTCCTGGGGGAGTGGGGCATGCCCACGAGCCCGTACTACCGGGTGCTCGACTCCGTGAAGGACGTCCACGCGTTCATCGAGGAGTACGGGCGCAACCGGCACTCGGTGCTCCACGAGATCGACGGGATCGTCGTGAAGGTCGACGACATCGCCACCCAGGAGTCCCTGGGGTACACCTCCCGTGCACCCCGCTGGGCGATCGCCTTCAAGTACCCACCGGAGGAGGTCACGACCCGGCTGCTCGACGTCCAGGTGCAGGTGGGTCGGACCGGCCGTGTCACCCCCTTCGCCGTCATGGAACCGGTGCTCGTCGCCGGCTCCACCGTCGAGCGTGCCACCCTGCACAACGCCCACGAGGTGAAGCGCAAGGGTGTGCTCATCGGCGATACCGTCGTGCTGCGCAAGGCCGGGGACGTGATTCCGGAGGTCCTGGGGCCCGTCGTGGACAAACGGACCGGTGACGAGGTCGCCTTCGTCATGCCCACCGAATGTCCGTCCTGTGGGGCCGAGCTGTACGAGCAGAAGGAGGGCGACAAGGACCTGCGGTGTCCGAACGCCCGCTCCTGCCCGGCACAGTTGAAGAACCGCGTGTTCTACCTGGCCGGGCGCGGTGGGTTCGACATCGAGGCACTCGGCGAGGAGGCGGCGACCGCCCTCACCCAGCCGCTGGAGCCGGAGGTCCCACCGCTCACGACCGAGGCGGACCTCTTCGACCTGCGTGTCGAGGACCTGGCGGACGTCGTCATCGAGCGGCCGGAGCGCAAGAAGGGCGAGCTCACGGGGAGGACGGAGCGCATCCACTACTTCTACACGAAGGCGACCGCCAAGACCCCGAGCAAGCCTCGGAAGAACACGCTCACGATGCTCGACGAGATCGAGAAGGCGAAATCGCAGCCGCTGTGGCGGGTGCTCGTGGCCCTCTCGATCCGGCACGTCGGCCCGACGGCGGCCAAGACGCTCGCCGCGCACTTCCGGACCATGGAGGCCATCCGGGCCGCGAGCACGGAGGAACTGGCCGAGGTCGACGGGATCGGGTCGACGATCGCGGAGTCGCTGGCGGACTGGTTCGCCGTCGACTGGCACCAGGAGATCGTGACGAAGTGGGCGGCCGCCGGGGTCCGGATGGCCGACGAGGAACCGGAGCCCGACGACACCCCGCAGACCCTCGCCGGTCTCACGATCGTCGCGACCGGTTCGCTGTCCGGCTACACGCGGGACGGCATCAAGGAGACGATCACCGCCGCCGGCGGCAAGGTCTCCGGGTCGGTCTCGAAGAAGACGGACTACCTGGTGGCGGGCGAGAAGGCCGGGTCCAAGCTCGACAAAGCGGAGTCGCTGGGTGTCACGGTCCTCGACGAGGAGACCTTCGACAAGCTCCTGGCCGGCGGGCCGGACGCGCTCGGCTGACACGCCCTCTCCCGACCCACCGAGGCGCCAGGTCCGATCCCCGACGCAGGCGGATCGTCCCGTCCCGGACCGCACACCGAGGCGCCCTGGGCTCCCAGCTCGAAGCCGGGAGGCCAGGGCGCCTCGGGAGCGGGGTGTGCCCGTAGCGGGGGATCGGTCAGTGGTCGACCGCGCCCTCCGCACCGTGGCCGGTGAGGGAGCGGACCTCCATCTCCGCGGCGAGTTCCGGGTTCTCCTTGCGGGACTCGGTGATCGAACCGATCCAGCCGAGCAGGAAGCCGATCGGGATCGAGACGATGCCCGGGTTGGACAGCGGGAACAGCACGAAGTCGACGTTCGCGCCGAGCATCGCCGTCTCCGACCCGGAGAAGACCGGGGAGAAGATGATGAGCAGGATGCACGAACCCAGACCGCCGTACATGCTCCACACGGCGCCCCGCGTGGTGAAGCCACGCCAGAACAGCGAGTAGAGGATCGTCGGCAGGTTGGCGCTCGCGGCGACGGCGAAGGCGAGTGCCACGAGGAACGCGATGTTCTGTCCCTGCACGCCGATGCCGCCGATGATCGCGACGGCGCCGATGACGACGACGGTGCGCTTGGCGACCTTGACCTCCTCCTGCGGGTCCGCCTGACCCTTCTTGATGAAGGAGTTGTAGATGTCGTGGGCGAAGGACGCCGAGGCGGTGATGGCCAGACCCGCGACGACCGCGAGGATCGTGGCGAAGGCGATGGCACTCACGATGCCCAGGAGGACCGGGCCGCCCAGTGCGTTGGCCAGCAGCGGCGCCGCGGAGTTCACGCCACCGGGGGCGGCGAGGATGTTGTCGGGTCCGACCAGGTAGGCCGCGCCGTAGCCGAGGACGAGCGTGAACAGGTAGAAGAAGCCGATGAGCCAGATCGCCCACACGACGGACTTCCGGGCCTCCTTGGCCGTCGGCACGGTGTAGAAGCGCATGAGCACGTGGGGCAGGCCGGCGGTACCGAGGACGAGTGCGAGTGCGAGCGACACGAAGTCGAGCGGGAGCTCACCGTACTTGAGGCCCGGTCCGAGGATGGCCTCCGGCGGGGTGGACTGTGAGACGGCGACCGCGTTCTCCATGATCGTCGAGAGGTTGAATCCGTTGAGGGCGAGGACCCAGAGGGTCATGAGGAGAGCACCGCTGATGAGCAGGCCCGCCTTGATGATCTGGACCCAGGTGGTGCCCTTCATGCCGCCGACGAGGACGTAGAGGATCATGAGAGCGCCGACGACGGCGACGACGACCGACTGACCCACGCGACCGTCGATGCCCAGCAGCAGCGACACGAGGCCACCGGCTCCGGCCATCTGGGCGAGCAGGTAGAAGAAGCAGACGGCGAGCGTGGAGATCGCCGCGGCCATCCGGACCGGACGCTGCCGGAGGCGGAAGGACAGCACGTCGGCCATGGTGAACTTGCCGGTGTTGCGCATGAGCTCGGCGACGAGCAGCAGCGCGACGAGCCAGGCGACGAGGAAGCCGATCGAGTAGAGGAACCCGTCGTAGCCGTTGACGGCGATCGCACCGACGATGCCGAGGAACGAGGCCGCGGACAGGTAGTCACCACTGATGGCGAACCCGTTCTGGGTGCCGCTGAAGGAGCGACCACCGGCGTAGTAGTCCGCCGCCGAGGCGTTGTTCCGGCTGGCGCGGAAGACGATGAACATCGTGACGGCGACGAAGGCCGCGAAGATCGCGATGTTGAGGACGGGGTTGTTCTCGACCTCGACGGGCTCGACGCTCGCGAGGACCTGGGGTGCGATGGCGGTCGGGGTCATGCGTTCCCTCCGGTCTGCTCGGCGAGTGCGGCTTCCTCGGCCTCGAGTTCGGCACGGATGGCCTCGGCCTGCGGGTCGAGCTTGCGGTTGGCGAAGGACACGTAGGCCATGGTGATGACGAAGGTCGTGACGAACTGGGCGAGGCCGAGGACCACTCCGACGTTGATCGACCCGACCACCGGGCGGGACATGAAGTCATGGGCATAGGCGCCCAGGAGCACATAGCCGATGTACCAGAGGAAGAACGCCGCGGCCAGCGGCAGGACGAAGGACCGGTGGGTCCTCTTGAGCTGCCGGAACTGCGGGGAGTCCTCCCTCGCGACGAAGTCGACCCTGGATGTGCTCGCGGGACCGGTCGGGGTCCCGTCGGTGCCTCCGGTGGCGGTGTGTGCGCCGTCGGCCGGAGGGTTCTGGGGTTGCTGAGCGTCGTTGCTCATGACACCTCCTCGTGTCTGGTCGGACGGTATCCGACGGCAAGAGTCTAGGAGGTGATACCCGATGCGCAAGTATCTGCGACGAAAAATGTATGGATCGACGTCGAGAGGTCGGTCTTTCAATGTGCACAAGCGTGCCTGACAACCGGGTCGACAAGGTCCCATGACACCTGGAAGAGGCCTTCATGACTCCCTGTGACGACCCTGGACGTCACATAAACACTTGAACATGCAAGTAATGTTAGGTTGGCCCGGCGCACGTGGTCGTACCCACGTGCCGTACACACGGATCCGGCGGAATCCCCTCCCGTCGGGCACACCGACCGGACACGGAAGGACGGGGTGGACATGGCAGCCGACGACACCACCGCGACGATCGCCGCTCCTGCGCGGGGCGCGCGGACGAGTGCGGCCAAGCGCTCCCGGAAGCCCCACGGACAGTGGAAGGTCGACGGGACGGACCCGCTCAACCCGAACGAGGTCTTCAAACAGGAGGACAACGGGCTCAACGTCCGGCAGCGGATCGAGGAGGTCTACTCGAAGGAGGGCTTCGCCTCGATCGACCCGGACGACCTGCACGGTCGCTTCCGCTGGTGGGGTCTCTACACCCAGCGCAAGCCCGGGATCGACGGCGGCCGGACCGCCACGCTCGAGCCGCACGAGCTCGAGGACGAGTACTTCATGCTGCGCGTGCGGATCGACGGCGGGCAGCTCACGACCGAGCAACTGCGGGTGATCGGGCGGATCTCGACCGAGTTCGCCCGGGGGTCCGCCGACCTCACCGACCGGCAGAACATCCAGCTCCACTGGATCCGGGTCGAGGACATGCCGGAGATCTGGAGTCGGCTGGAATCCGTGGGCCTGGGCACGACGGAGGCCTGCGGCGACGTGCCGCGCGTCATCCTCGGTTCGCCGCTGGCCGGTGTGTCCGCGGCGGAACTCATCGACCCCACCCCGCAGATCGAGGAGATCACCGAGCGGTTCATCGGTGACCCGGAACTGGCCAACCTGCCGCGGAAGTTCAAGTCGGCGATCACCGGCCACCCCGCCCAGGACGTCGTCCACGAGATCAACGACATCTCCCTCGTCGCCGTCGAACACCCCGAGCTCGGGGTCGGCTACGACCTGTGGGTCGGGGGCGCCTTGTCGACCGTGCCGCGGCTGGGGGAGCGCCTGGGCGCCTGGGTCGCGCCGGAGAAGGCCGCCGAGGTGTGGCACGGGGTCGTGCAGATCTTCCGGGACTACGGCTACCGGCGGTTGCGGAACAAGGCCCGCCTCAAGTTCCTCATGGCCGACTGGGGCCCGGAGAAGTTCCGGGAGGTCCTGGAGACCGAGTACCTGGGCTACCCCCTGCCGGACGGTCCCGCGCCCAAGCGGCCCACGGGCCCCGGCGACCACATCGGTGTCCACCCGCAGAAGGACGGACGGTTCCACGTGGGCGTCACGCCGATCGTGGGCCGGGTGTCCGGGCCGGAGCTGGAGAAGCTCGCCGACCTCGTGGAGTCCTACGGATCGTTCCGCCTGCGGACGACCCCGCACCAGAAGCTCGTGATCCTCGACATCGAGGGCTCCGACACGGATGCGCTCATCGCCGATCTGGCCGAGCTCGGGCTGAGTGCTGATCCCAGCTTCATCCGCCGCAGCACCATCGCCTGCACGGGGATCGAGTACTGCAAGCTCGCGATCGTCGACACGAAGGACACGGCGAAGCAGGTGGTCCTCGACCTGGAGAAGCGGTTCGAAGGCGAGGACCGGCCGGCGCCCCTGAGCCTGCACATCAACGGGTGCCCCAACTCCTGCGCCCGGATCCAGACGGCCGACGTGGGGCTCAAGGGCCAGATCATCACCGACGAGGACGGCAACCAGGTCCCCGGCTTCCAGGTCCACCTGGGTGGGGGTCTCGCCGCGCACGACCGCCCGGAGGCGGGACTCGGCCGCACCGTCCGCGGACTCAAGGTGCCGGCGACGGGGATCGCGGACTACGTGGAGCGTCTGACCCGGCGGTACACCGCGCAGAAGGAGGGCGAGGAGACCTTCGCCCAGTGGGCGCACCGCGCCGATGAGGAGGCACTGCAGTGACGGTGAGCGAACGACCCCGGACGGGTCTGCGCCGCTCCGCGGCCGACCTCAAGGAGATCGCCCTGGCCGGTGTGGCCGAACTGGGCAGCGGGACCGACCACGAGGCGGACGCGCAGGCGGCCCTCGACTGGGTGGTCCGGACCTTCGAACCGGGAGCGGTGGCGGTCGCCTCGTCGATGGCGAACACGGTGCTGCCGCACTTCGTGTCGCAGTCGATCCCGGGCGTCGACGTGCTGTTCCTCGACACCGGATACCACTTCGTCGAGACGATCGCCACACGGGACGAGGCGCAGCGCAGCCTCGACATCCGGGTCGTCGACGTGACCCCGGACCTCTCGGTGAGCGAACAGGACGAGGTGCACGGGAAGAACCTGTACGACCACGACTCCGAGTACTGCTGCGCCATGCGCAAGGTCGAACCCCTGCGGGACTCCCTGCGCGGGTACGAGGTGTGGATCTCCGGTGTCCGACGCGAGGAGGCCGTCACCCGGATCGGCGCCCCGCTCGTGACCTTCGACCACAAGAACGGGCTCGTGAAGGTCAACCCCTTCGTCCGGTGGACGACGGACGAGCTCTACCAGTACGCGGCGGATCACCGGGTGCCCATGAACCTGCTGCTCGACCACGGGTATCCGTCGATCGGCTGCGAGCCCTGCACCCAGCCGGTCGCACCCGGCGACGACCCTCGCTCCGGTCGCTGGGCCGGCAGCACGAAGGTGGAGTGCGGTATCCACGTGATCTGACGGGCCTCGCGACCGGTGCCGGGACGCTGTCGTCGCGGGTCAGTCCGCCAGGGCCGCGGCGAGGACCCCGCCGACACGGCGCAGCGTCTCCCGGTCACCGGGCACACCCGGTCGCCACGGCGGTCGGAGGGTGTCCCTGTCGTCGTCGCGGTAGCGCGGGATCACGTGCAGGTGGAAGTGGAACTGTGTCTGCCAGGCGTCCGCCCCGCAGCAGTTGAGGAGATTGACCCCGTCGGCGCCCAGGTCGTCGACCACGTGCCGGGCGATCCGCTGGGCCGTGAGCGTCACCGCGCTCAGGTGTCCGGGCGGGATGTCGAGCAGGTCGGTCGAGTGCTCCTTCGGGATCACGAGCAGGTGTCCGTCGGTCGCCGGGAAGATGTCGAGGAACGCGAGGACCGTGTCGTCCTCGAAGATCCGCACCGCGGGCGAGGTGCCCGCCACGATCGCACAGAACGTGCAGTCCTCCGGGGCGTGAACACTCACGGGCATTCCTCCTGGTCGCAGCGGATCCCTGCCCGTCACCCTACCGAGGGTGCGACCTCAGACGTATCCCCAGGTGACGGCCATGGTCACGGCTTCCTGCGGGCTGCGCACCCCGAGTTTCCGGTAGATGTGCCGTACGATCGTCTTGACGGTGTTGACGCTCACGAAGTCCGCCTCGGCCATCTGCGCCCGGGTCATCTTCTGGGCCATGTGGCGGACGATCTGCACCTCGCGCTGGGTGAGTTCGGGCCGGTCCTCGTCGGGGATGAACCGGCGTCCGACGGTCGCGTCGAGGCGCCCCACCTGTTCACTCGTGAGTCCGGCGCCGGCCACGAGACCCGGACGGAGCGCCTCGACGTACCAGGCCGGTAGATAGGTGGAGAGTGCGGTCCCCATGTCCCGGATCCCCGCCCCCAGGGTCTCGGCGCGGGCCGGATCCGGGGACTCGACGACCTGGCGCATGATCGCCGCCTTCGCCCACAGACGTTCCGAGCACGTGGGGTCGTCGATGGCGCGGCCGGCCCAGTCGCGGGCCGCGGTCCGGTCCCCGATGAGGGCCCCGAGCCACGAGGAGTAGTAGGCCGCACTCGCGCTCGCACCGGGCGGGTACTCCTTGATGGCGTCCTGTGCCCGGGCGCTGTTGCCCGCGAAGATGTACGACTCGACGCGGGCGCCGGCGAGCAGGGTGCGGGCGAAGACGGATTCCAACATCGTGGACCGCTCCCGCTCGTAGCGCTCGGACAGGCGGATGGCCAGGGACTGTTGGTTCGAGTGGGAGAGGATGCGCACCCGGGCGGCGGCGAGGACCGGCCACATCTCGTCGGTGTCCATCGCGTCGTCGAGCACGGCGGACACCTGTTCGGCGGACACGGGGTCGAGGTCCTCGAGCGCCATCCATATCCGTGCCAGATCTCCGGCGCGGGTGAGGTAGGGCACGCCCCAGGTGACACCCTCGAGGGCGGCGGCGAGTCGATCGAGCCACAGCAGGCAGCGGGCACGCGTGCCGTACAGCGCGTTCCACAGGGCCAGCCGACCGGCGGCATCGGCGGTGACGAAAGCGTTCTTGGTCGAGGTCGCCCGCCGCCAGGCCTCCTCGAAGGCGTCGAAGGCGCGGTCCGGTTCGCCGGAGAGCTGGAAGGACAGACCAGCCCGGACGAGCCCGCAGGCGGCCAGGAGGGTCAGGTGGGACCGTTCCGGGACGGCCTGGGAGATCTCCGCGAGCTCCTCGGCGGAGGCCAGGGCCTCGTCGAACCAGCAGTGCATGCTCTGGAAGGCCGTGAGGGCCAGCCGTTGGTTGAGGTGCCGGGCAGTGGGTTCCTCGGTGCGGTCGTAGGGCACGAGCGTGTCCGTGTACCGGTCGGCCAGGCGGCGGGCACTCCTGTGCTCCGAGCGGGTGAGGTGGACGTAGAAGGAGTCGCCGGAGACGTTCGAGGCCAGTGCCCCGGCCACGAGCGCCTCGGGGTCGTCGGACTCGGACCAGCCGGGCATGTAGGTCTGCAGGTCCCCGAGCGCCCGGTTGCCCTCCTCGGTCAGGGCGTGGACCCAGGACCCGAGGGAGAAGACGATCTCCGGGGACCGGTCGTTGAGCCGGTGGAGGGCTCGCAGTGCCTCCGTGAAGTGTCCGTGGGAGTCCGCGGCGCGGGCCGACCGCAGCCAGCCCACGCGGGCGTCCTCCGGGGAGGCGGACTCGACGAAGCCGGTGAGGGCGGTGCGCACCAGACGCGGCACGAAGGCGTTCTCCGGCTCCAGACCGCGGACGATCCCGGCGGTCCGCAGGCGCTGGATCGTCGCGACGGGCACGGTGGGAGACGCGAAGGTCGTCATGACCTCCGGATCGAGGCTCGTGAGGAACCCTGCGGCGAACAGGGCGCCCTGGTCGGGGTGGGACAACAGCCACGAGGTCCACGCGGTGTCAGTGGTCGGCTGGAGTTCGAAGGACCGTGCGGCGATGTCCCGTCCGCGCAGGTGGGCGAGCCGGGCGACGGCGAACGACCACCCGCCCGTGGTCCGCCACAGCTCGGCGACGTCGCAGTCGGAGACCTCGCCGTGCTCGGCCATGAGTGCGGCGATCTCGTCGCGGGTGTACATGAGGTCCGCCGGCCCGCACACGTGCGCGAACCGTCGCCGCCACGGTGTGGGGTCCGGCAGCGTCCCGCCGAGCACGATCGCGATGTGGCACCCGGGTGAACTCTCGCGCAGTGCGTCGATGGCGGGCAGTGCCTGCTCGATGCGGTCCCGGTCGAGGGGCGACCGGGCGTCGACGAGCAGCCCGCACGGGCCGTCGTCCGGGGCCGCCGGCGAGGTGCCCTGTTCTGATCCCCGACGCAGTCGGTCCGTCCCTCCCCGGTCCGCGGTCGAGGTGCCCTGGTCCGTCGAATCCTCGGGGTCACAGCACAGGGACGCGTCGCGAAGGGCGTCGGTGCCGCGGCCGGCGAGGAGGTCGGTGAGGGTGATGGTGCAGCAGCGGGAGGTGGTCTTGTCCAGCCATTCCCCGGCGTAGCGCATCCGGCCGGAACCGGCAGGTCCGGTGACGACGAGGAGGTCGACCTCGGGGGTCGACGAGAGGACGCGGCGGACGGACGGCATGTCGGTCCTCCTCACTGGGTCCGGTGTGGTGCGACGAATGATTCGTTCACCGGGTGGTCAGTGGACGGGTCGGCGGGCGGTGGGCCCCGCCCGGGACGAAGCGGGTCACCCGAGGGGTGATGATGCGTCGGTTCCCGGCACGAAGCCGCGTGGTGGGGTGATCCTAGAGCCTCCGAGGAAGCAGGAACAGGGTTCGATCGGTAGCGGAAACCGGTGTCATGGCCTGGCCATGAGCCTGTCAACAGGGAGGACGCGGTACAAGCGGCAAATTACGACAAATGCGCAAAACCACCCTCCGCGTCACCCCTCGGTGTGTCGTCCGGTGACCGGACGTGACGAAGGGTGACGTGCCGGGGACTGTCCGCGCAGTCGTGACAGGCAGGGCGACCTGCCTGGATGGGACACCTCGGGAGCGAGTGCCGGGGCGGGGTGGGCTCGGTTGCGTCGGGGAGTGGGCCAGAGTGCCTCGGGATCGGGTGCCGGGCAGGGTCGGTCCGGTTGCGTCGGGGATCGGATCAGGGCGCCTCGGGAGCGGGATCCCGGAAGCGCTACGGGCGATAGACTGGCGGGCGATCACCGACACCACCGGGGCGAGCGCGCCCGTGCACGGTCGTGTGCGTACACGCGGTGTGCGTACACGGGCAGCGCAGGCGGGCGCCGGAGCCCCGGGCCACTTGGAGAAGAAAGGGTGACGATGCCGGAGGAATCCGCAATCACCACCGAGGACGTGGCGCACCTGGCCGGCCTGGCCCGGATCGCCATGTCGGAGGAGGAACTGGCCGCGCAGGCGAACGACCTGGGCGCCATCCTCGCCAATGTCGCACGCGTGAGCGAGGTGGCCACCGACGAGGTCCCGGCCACCAGCCACCCGATCCCGCTCACCAACGTCATGCGCGCCGACGTCGTGGGCGAGACGCTGACGAACGACCAGGCACTCGCCGGGGCACCGGCGTCCGACGAGGAGAAGTTCCTCGTCCCGCAGATCCTCGGGGAGGAGTGAGATGACGGACCTCACCACGCTCAGCGCGGTCGAACTCGCGGCCGGGCTGCAGACGGGGGAGTACTCCTCCACCGACGTGACGAAGGCGCACCTGGCGCGCATCGAGGCGGTCGAGCCGACCGTCCACTCCTACATCACGGTGACCGGTGAGCAGGCGCTCGCCACCGCTGCGAAGGTCGACGCCGACCGGGCCGCGGGCGCGGACCTGCACCCCTTCGCCGGTGTGCCCGTCGCCCACAAGGACCTGGTCTGCACGACGGGCATCCGGACGACCGCGGGGTCGAAGATCCTCGCCGACTGGGTCGCCCCCTACGACGCGACCGTCTACGCGCGTACCCAGGCCGCCGGCCTGCCGCTGCTGGGCAAGACGAACCTCGACGAGTTCGCCATGGGCTCGACGACCGAGCACTCCGCCTTCGGCAACACGACGAACCCCTGGGACACCTCGAAGGTGCCCGGCGGGTCCTCCGGTGGTGCCGCGGCCGCCGTCGCCGCGTACGAGGCGCCCCTGTCCGTGGGCACCGACACCGGCGGTTCCGTCCGCCAGCCGGCCGCCTTCACCGGCACCGTCGGCGTGAAGCCCACCTACGGCTCGGTCTCGCGGTACGGCGTCATCGCGATGGCCTCCTCGCTCGACCAGGTGGGGCCGCTGGCCCGCACGGTGTCCGATGCGGCCGCGCTCCACGGCATCCTCGCCGGGCACGACCCGCACGACTCGACCTCGCTGCCCGGGGACGTCCCGGACTACCTGGCCGCGGCGAAGGCCGCCGCCGAGTCCGGCTCGCTCGCCGGCAAGAAGCTCGGTGTCATCAAGCAGCTGGTCTCCGACGCCTACGAGCCCGGGGTTCGCGCGGCCTTCCAGGAGGCGCTCGACGTCGCTGCGAGGAACGGGGCGGAGATCGTCGAGGTCGACTGCCCGTCGCTCGGGTACGCACTCGACGCCTACTACCTCATCATGCCCTCCGAGGCGTCCTCGAACCTCGCCCGCTACGACGGCATGCGGTTCGGCCTACGGGTGGAGCCGGAGGACGGCCCCGTCACCGCCGAGACCGTCATGGCCGCCACACGTGCCGCCGGGTTCGGTGCCGAGGTCAAGCGCCGCATCATCCTGGGCACCTACGCCCTGTCGGCGGGCTACTACGACGCCTACTACGGGTCGGCGCAGAAGGTCCGCACCCTCGTGCAGCGGGACTTCGCCGCCGCCTTCGAGCAGGCCGACGTCCTCGTGTCCCCGACCGCACCGACGACGGCACTGCCCTTCGGTGCCGAGAAGGACGCGGCGGACCCGATGGCCCTGTACCTGGGCGACATCGCCACGATCCCGGCCAACCTGGCGGGCATCCCCGGCATGTCGTTGCCGGCGGGTCTGTCCGAGGGCATGCCGGTGGGCTTCCAGCTGCTGGCCCCGGCCCGCGAGGACGTGCGCCTGTACGAGGTGGGTGGCGCCCTGGAGGCCACCCTGGACGCAGCCCGCGGCACCACGGTGCTCGCGCAGGCACCGGAACTGTGAGGGAGAGCGCCATCGTGTCGAAGCCAGCACTCATGAAGTACGACGAAGCCGTCTCGACGTTCGACGTCGTCCTCGGGATCGAGGTCCACGTCGAGCTCGGGACGGCCACCAAGATGTTCGACGCCGCCCCCAACTCGTTCGGCGCCGGACCCAACACGAGCATCACGCCCGTCTCGCTCGGACTGCCGGGAGCCCTCCCGGTCGTCAACGAGAAGGGTGTCGAGTACGCCGTGAAGATCGGCCTGGCACTCGGCTGCGACATCGCCGAGTCCTGCCGGTTCGCCCGGAAGAACTACTTCTACCCGGACGTGCCCAAGAACTTCCAGACCTCCCAGTACGACGAGCCGATCGCCCACGACGGCGCGCTCGAGGTGGAGCTGTCCGACGGCTCGCTCGTGCAGGTCCCGATCGAGCGGGCCCACATGGAGGAGGACGCCGGCAAGAACACCCACGTCGGTGGTGCGACCGGCCGGATCCACGGGGCCGACCACTCGCTCGTCGACTACAACCGCGCCGGTGTGCCGCTCGTCGAGATCGTCACCCACCCGATCGAGGGCACGGGGGAGCGGGCACCGGAGGTCGCCTCGGCCTACGTCCGGACGCTGCGGGACATCTTCAAGGCTCTCGGTGTGTCCGAGGCCCGGATGGAGCAGGGCAACGTGCGTGCGGACATCAACGTGTCCCTGCGTGAGTCGCCCGACGCCCCGCTGGGCACCCGCACGGAGACGAAGAACGTCAACTCCTTCCGCTCGATCGAGAAGGCCGTCCGGTTCGAGATCCAGCGGCAGGCCGCGATCCTGTCGGACGGCGGATCGATCCTGCAGGAGACCCGGCACTTCCACGAGGACACCGGGGAGACCTCCTCGGGCCGTCCCAAATCGGACGCCGACGACTACCGGTACTTCCCGGAGCCGGACCTGGTCCCCGTCGAGCCCTCGCGGGAATGGATCGAGGAGATCCGGGCGAACCTGCCGGAGCTGCCGGCCGCACGTCGCCGCCGCCTCATCGAGGAGTGGGGCTTCTCCGATCTGGAGATGCGCGACGTCATCAATGCCGGCCTGCTCGACGCGATCGAGGACACGGTGAAGGCCGGTGCCACACCCGCGGCCGCGCGCAAGTGGTGGACCGGTGAGGTCGCCCGTCGTGCCAAGCAGGACGAGGTCGAGGCGGACACCCTCGTGTCGGCCGCGCACGTCGCCGAACTGGCCGGGCTGGTCGACGCCGGCAAGCTCAACGACAAGCTGGCCCGCAAGGTCCTGGGCTTCGTCATCGACGGTGAGGGTGCACCCGCCGAGGTGATGGCGGCCAAGGGCCTGGAGATCGTCGAGGACGACGGCGCGCTCGAGGCCGCCGTCGACCAGGCACTGGCGGACAACCCGGACGTGGTCGAGAAGATCCAGGGCGGCAAGATGCAGGCCATCGGCGCGCTCATGGGTCCGATCATGAAGGCGACCCGCGGCCAGGCCGATGCCGGCAAGGCCCGCGAGATGATCATGGCCAAGATCAACGGCTGATCACGGGCTTCCGGTTCTCCCGGGCCCGCCGAGAGGGCACATATCCGCTGATTCCGGTGTGGAATCCACGGATATGTGCCCTCTCGACGGTTCGGAACCGTCGAGAGGGCGGGGCGCTTCGGCCGCGGGGGTCTTCCGTTCAGCGGACACTCAGGGTTGACTGTGACGTGACCCTCGATCCCCGAACGAAGGAGAACGACGTGCGTACTCGTCGTCCTGTCGCCGCCCTCGCTGCGGCCGCCCTCGCCCTGCCACTGGCCGTCACCGCGCTCTCCGGACCCGCGACCGCGAACCCCGCCTCGACCCCGAACGGGCCCTACGTCCAGTGCGGGCTGCAGCCGGTCGTGCTGAACGGGCTGCTCTCCAACGACCAGCTCCAGCAGGAACTCGACCGGCTGGAGGCCACCCGTGGTGACGTCGTGTCCGTCGAGGAGATCGGCCGTTCCGTCGAGGACCGGCCGCTCCACGCAGTGACCGTGGGTACCGGCCCGCGTACCCTCGTCGTCCAGACGCAGATCCACGGGGACGAACCGATCGGGACCGAGGCCGCGGTGCAGCTGCTGAAGAACGTGTCTGCGCCGACGCCGGCCGCCCAGGAGGTCCGCGACGCCGTGACGCTCGTGGTCCTGCCGCGCCTCAACCCCGACGGATGGGAGCGGTACAACCGGGACGACTGGGCGAGCGGCATCGATCCGCGGCGCAACAGTCACAATGTCGACCTCAACCGCACCTTCGGACCCTCCGACCAGGACATGAGCCTGGCGCCGGAGTCCGCCGCGGTCCAGGACTTCCTCCGCGACCTGCAGCCGGAGCTCGTCCTGGACTACCACCACCAGGTGACCTACGGGACCGCGGACGGGGACATGGTGACGATGTCGCTCATGTGGGGCACGCACCCGGACGTGCCGACGGAGGTCGCCGACACCGGGAAGCGGGCCGTGTCCGTCATCGCGGACGGGGCGTCGCGCAACGGGCACGCGACCGTCACGCTCTACCCGCAGTCCGACACGGCGACGACCGCGCGCAACGGGCTGTCCCTGGAAGGCATACCGTCCCTGCTCATCGAACAGCGCGGGCAGCAGGAGGCCGGGCAGAAGTCCGCCGGAGCGCTCACCAAGGAGGCGCTCACGAGCATGGAGTCGGTGCTCGACTCCTTCACCGACGGCGGATTCGACTCCGTCGACCCGGAGAGCGCCTTCGACCTGCCCGAGCGCGGCGACCGGATCCGGACCTCCTGCAAGGAATGAGAGGTGGGTGGCACCCTCCTTCCGTGAGCCCCTCGGGGTGACTCACAGACAGCCTGCCACTCACGGCCGGCACTCGTCCGGTTCCGACTGAGATCCGGTTCCACGTGATCTCGTTTCGGGAGCGGAGGCGGCCGCGTCCGGGTGGGACGCCGGGAGGGCGGGGCGCCTCGGCGGCGGGGGATGTCCGGTCAGAGTTCGTACTCGGGGAAGCGGTGCTCGGGTGGGGGCTCGGGTGCGGCGGTGAGCACGGCGCGGGTGGATTCGAGCAGGGTGGGGACGGGATCGGTCCCCGGTTCGTCGGCGCCCCAGGTCCGTTCGGTCCGGGGCCGGAGGACGTGCTCGAGGAGCATGAGCGCCCGTTCCGCCCAGAACCGGAGGACCGGGTGGATCCAGCCGGAGATCTTGGAGTGGGCGCAGGCCGCGGCGATGCAGGCCTGGATCTCGGCGTACAGGAGGGACTCGTGGTCCTCGGCGGCCGCGAGCCAGGCCTCGATCTCGGCCTGGCTGCTGGTCCAGATCTCCTCGGGGACGAGGCCCCAGTCACCGAGGAGGGACGCGAAGGCACCGACGATGTGACCGTCCTCCCCGCCGTCCGGGTAGTGCTCGGTGAGGATCGCGAGGGTGTCCCATCCGGTGTCGGTGCCGAAGGGAGCGGCCGGGTCGTCGAGGGACCAGAACCTCTCCGGCGCGGCGGCGACGTAGGCGCGATGGCTGGTCGTCGGGGACAGGCCTTCGGCGTCGAAGTCGTCCAGGTGCGGGGCGAACTGTGACCCGGTCATGGTGGAGAACCTAGCGGCTGCACCCCGGATTGGGAACGACGGATCTGCGGTCGTGGACATGCCGGGACATCACCCCAGGTGAGGGGTGTGACCGTGGCGACCGGGCAGTGGTGTCACTCGTCCACAACACCGCCGCCCGATCACGCGAGATCGCCGAGGGCGCGGACCCGCTTGGCCTCCTCGACGTCGACGGTGAAGGTCTCCTCGGGGTCGTCGAGCGCACGGAGGGAGGCGATCGCATGGGCATGGACAGTCTCGGGGTCGTCGGCACCGATCGATTCCAAGGGCCGACGGGCGTGGTCGCCCAGGTCGGCCAGGGCCCGGCTGAGGCTCAACTGGACGTCGCGATCTCCGCGCCCGAGTTGGGTGACGAGTAGACGAGCGAGCTCGGGCTCGATGCCCACGGGCACGACGGCGACGGCGGCACGCCACGCGGTGCGGGCGACCTGGTCGTCGGGGTCGCGGAGGTGGTCCTCGGTGATGTGGTCCCAGGTGGCGGGATCGCCGATTTTCGAGAGGGTGTGGAGTGCCTGGCTGCGTGCCTGCGCGACCGGGGACGTGAGTTCGGCCAGCACAGGGGGCACCACGAGGTCGTGGGGATGACGGGTGAGTGCCCAGGTGAGCATGTCGCGGACGTAGAAGTCCGGTTCGACTCCGCAGCGTGCGACGAGCTCCTCGATCTGAGCCGGGTCCGGATGAGTTCCGAGCGACAGTGCCGCCTGGAGACGATCGGAGGGATCGGTGGCGGTCAGGGCGCGGAGCGCGGGCGCGGTCATGGTGCCAGGGTACGGGTGATCTGTGCCATGTCGAGCGGGTTGAGGTGGCAGGATGTCGGGTATGACTACTGAGCACTCCGCCCCTGCGACGAGCACGACCACCTCGGCGACGCCGAAGGCCGGCCCCCTGACCCGCGAGCAGCTCGCGACGATGAGTGGACTGGAGATCCTCCGACACATGCAAGCCGCCGCAGAAGCTGCCGCGGAGTCAGGGGCTGAACTGCCTCCTTCGATCGGGCGACTGCTCGGTATGCGGGTGTCGCGAGTCGACGAGGGCGAGGTCGAGTTCACGCTCGACACCGTCCCCGACTTCGCGAACCCGCTCGGACAGACCCACGGAGGGATCTGCGCGACCCTGCTCGACTCCGCACTCGGGTGCGCGGTCCACACGACCCTCGACGCGGGTGTGGGGTACGGGACCCTGGAGATGAAACTCAACTACGTCCGTTCGGTCCCGACCGACGGGACGACCCTGCGTGCAGTGGGACACGTCGTCCACTCGGGACGCTCGACCGCGATCGCCGAGGGCAGCGTCTTCGACGACCAGGACCGGCTGGTCGCTCATGGCACGGAGACCTGCCTCATCTACCGCTGAAGCGGGGAGCCCTCACCCCTGCATCCTCACCCCTGCTTCTTCCACTGCGCGAGGAGCAGGTGCCCCAGATAGACGCCACCGATCCCGGCCGTGACGACACCGACGGGCAGCCCCTCGACCCACGGCACCTGCTGGACGACCAGATCCGCACCGGTGAGCAGCACCGCACCCACGAGTGCCGCCCCGCACACGTTAGCCCCGGACTCCCGCGTGAGCATCCGCGCGAGGTGCGGACTCATGAGCGAAATGAAAAGGACGGGTCCGGCGACCGACACCGCCCCGGCACCGAGCAGCACCGACACGACGACCGCCTCCGTCCGCACCCGTCCGGCCGGTTCCCCGAGCACCGTCGAGACCTCGTCGCCCAACTCCATCGCGCGGAACCGGTGGGCCAGGCGCACCACCACCGGGAGCGCCACGAGGACGACCGTCCCGATGATCAGCACGTGCTCCCAGTTCCGCGCGTTCAACGACCCGACCAGGTACGCGGCCAACTGGGCGGCCTGGTCCCGCAGGGTCGCCGTGACGACGAACTGGGTGACACCGTGGGCCATCGCGGCCACCGCGATCCCGGCGATGATCAGCCGCGCCGTCGAGTCGAACCCCCTGCCGGTCGACACCCACACGAGCCCGATCGCGAGAGCCGCACCCGCGAGCGCACCCACCGGCCCCGAGGCGGACACCGGGAACAGCAGGGTCGCGACCGCGACCCCGGCGCCGGCCCCGGACGAGAGCCCGATGACGTCGGGTGACCCGAGCGGGTTCCGCGTGACCGCCTGGAACAGGGCCCCGGCGAGCCCGAAGGCCGCACCCGCGCCGAGCGCGACGAGGACCCGCGGCCCGCGCAGCACCTCGAACACGTACACGACCTTCCGCGGCGGATCCCCGCCGAGTGTGGCGACCAGGTCGGACATCCCGAGCCCCAACTCCCCGAGGGTGAGCGTGAGGGCGACGAGCACGCCGGCGAGCACCACGAGCACACCCCACACCACCCACGGGCGGGTCCGGGTGGGCAGGAGTGAGGGGAGTGCCAGGGTGACTCGTCCGCGGTCCGGGCAGGGACGGCCCGGTTGCGTCGGGGTTCGGACCAGGGTGCCTCGGCGGCGGCGGTCGGCGGGCGGCCGCAGGGTGACGCTCGGAGTGGTCATCGCTCACCCCCGCCCGCGGCGCCGCGGCGCAGCGCCCACAGCAGGAAGGGCGCGCCGACGAAGGCGGTGACGATCCCGACGAGCAGTTCCGCCGGTCGCAGCACGGTGCGGGCGACGATGTCCGCGACGACGAGCATGACCCCGCCGCCCAGGAAGGAGGCCGGGACGAGCCACCGGTGGTCGGCCCCGAGGAGCGGTCGCAGGACGTGGGGGACCGCGAGGCCGACGAACCCGATGGGACCGGTGACCGCGGTGGCGGCCGCCGCGAGCAGGGTGGCCGCGGCGATCCCGCCGATCCGCACCCAGCGGACGGGGATGCCCAGCGCGGTCGCCTGGGCGTCGCCGAGGGCGAGGACGTCGAGGGAACGGGCGAGCACCACGGCGGCGAGACCCCCGAGCGCGAGGGCCGGTGCCGCGGCGGCGAGCCCCGGGAAGTTCGCCCCGGCCAGGGACCCGACGACCCAGTACCGGTACGAGTCGAAGGTCATGGGGTCGGAGAGGACGACGGCGTTCACGTACGCGGTCAGGACCGCCGTGACGACGGCTCCGGCGAGCACGAGCGGGACGACGGAATCGGACCCGGAGCGCCGCCCGAGCACGATGACGACGAGGACCGCCGCCACCGCCCCGGGCAGTGCGACCCACACGGTCGCGGCACTCGTCGCGGCACCGGTGAACCCGAAGAAGGCCGTGGCCGTCACCACCGAGGCCGAGGCGCCCACCCCGACCCCCAGCAGGCCGGGCTCACCGAGGGGGTTGCGGGTGATGCCCTGGATGACGACCCCGGACACCGCGAGCGCTCCGCCGACGACCATGCCGACGACGGTCCGCGGGATCCGGGTGTCGACGACCTGCCGGATGTACGCGTCACCTCCGCCGGTGAGCACCGCCCAGACCTCGCCGAACCCCGTGACCTTCGACCCCGCGAACAGCCCCGTGACCCCACTGGCGCCGAGCAGCACCAGCAGGGTCAGGAGGATCAGCGGACGGCGCCCGAGGTGCCGGACGCTCAGAGCTTCGCCACCGCCTCGTCGATGAGCACCTGGTACTCGTCGAGCATCCACTCGACGGTGAGCGGGTTGATGATGGAGGAGGCGGTCACGAGCGAGGGGTCCGTGGGCGCGACGACGGAGCCGCGCTCGACGGCCGGGATCGAGGCGTAGAGGTCCTGGCCCTCGATCTCCTTCCGGCTCTCCTCGTCGGTGTAGAAGGTGAAGAGCAGGTCGGAGTCGGCGAGCATGTCCGCGTTCTCCAGTCCGACGAGGGCCGACATGGTGCCCGGCGCGTCGAACTGGCTGCGCATGTCCTCGATGACTGGATCGGGCGTCAGGCCCATGGCGGCGACCGTCGCCGAGCGCTGTTCCTCCGGGTAGAAGGCCCCGAGCGTGCCGGGTCCGTTCGTGTAGACGAACGAGTAGGTGAGCCCCTCGTACTCGGGCTTCGCGGCGGAGGCGAGCGTCTCCTCGACCCCGGTGATCGCCTCGGCGGCGGCCTCGGACTCCCCGAGCGCCTGCCCGATGATCTCGATCTGGTCCTGCCACTCGATCGTCCATGGCTGCTCGGGGTAGGCGACGACCGGCGCGTAGGCGCTCAGCGCGTCGTACTCCTCCTGCGTGATGCCCGACCACGGCGCGAGCACGACGTCCGGGTCCAGTGCGATGATCGCCTCGGTGTCGATCGTCCCGTCGCCGCCCCACTGCTCGGGCAGCGCTCCGCCGCTCGCGGTGACCTCCTCCTCGATCCACGGCAGGTACCCGGACTCCGGGTCCGCGCCCCACGGGTAGGCCTCGATGCCCACCGGCACCGTGCCGAGGGCGATCGCCGTCTCCGCCGATCCCTGCCCGATCGTCACGACGCGCTCGGGCTTCTCCTCGATGGTCGCCGTGCCGAGTGCACTCTCGATCTCCACGGGGAAGGCCGCGCCCGAGGCACCCTGCCCGTCGTCCTCACCCGCGCCCTCGGTCCCGGCCTCCGTCGTGCCCGAACCGCAGGCGACGAGCCCGAAAGAGAGTGCGGCGGCCGCGGCGCCGAGGCCGAGTGACCGCCGGGTGAGACCGGCTCGGGTGGTGTCCCGGCCGGTGGTGCCGCGCCGGTGGATCCCGGCGATCGATCGAGGGCGCATGGTCATGGTGAACTCCCAGGTGGGTGGTGTGAGGAACGAAACGGTGGAACTGTAACAGGGAATTAGGTTACGTTCATGTTTGCGAAAGGTGGAAGGTGGGGCTAAGTTAGGCGTGCCTGAGTCCGGCGTGGGTGTGCTCACACCCACCGCTCCGACCCCGTGCGCTCGTCCGACCCTCCGCGGCCTCGTCGCCGTCGCCGGTGCCGCCGCACTGCTCACCCTCGCCGCCTGTGGCGGCGGGACCTCCTCCGAGGCACCGGCCGCGGGTGATGCCGCCGGTGAGGGCGCCTCGGGAGCGGGGGAGTACCCGATCGAGATCGAGCACGCGCTCGGCACGACCGTCATCGAGTCCGCGCCCGAGCGCGTGGCGACCGTCAACTGGGCCAACCACGAGGTGCCGCTGGCCCTCGGCGTCGTCCCGGTGGGCACGGCCGCCGCGAACTTCGCGGATCCCGACGGCGACGGTCTGCTGCCGTGGACGCAGGAGGCACTCGACGACCTGGACTCCGGCCTCGACTCGGAGACCGCCCCGGTGCTCTTCGACGACACCGCCGGCTACGACTTCGAGGCCATCGCGGACACGGATCCGGACGTCATCCTCGCCGCCTACCCGGGCATGACGCAGGAGGACTACGACACGCTGAGCCAGATCGCGCCGACGGTCGCCTACCCGACGACCGGATGGGGGACGACCTGGCAGGAGACCGCCATGTTCATGACCCACATGGACCCCACCGACCTCACTGAGGTCGGCTTCTACATCCCGCTGGACACCGGCGTGCAGTTCTTCGAGGACCTGGGTCTGGAGATGCCACAGTCCGTGGTCGACGCCTCCGGCGACGTGGTCAGCCAGTCGGTCTCCGCCGAGCAGGTCGAGACCTTCGACGACGTCGACATCATGGTCGCCTACGGGGACGAATCCCTGGCCGAGGCGCTCAAGGCCGATCCGCTGCTGTCGAAGATCCCGGCCGTGGCGAACGACGCGATCGTGTGGTTGGACGGGTCGTCCGCCGCCGGCACCGCCGCGAACCCGACGTCGCTGGCCATCGACCACGTGACCGAGGACTACATCGCCGCACTCGCCGAGGCGGCGAGCCAGTCCTGACCGCGCGCCGCACCCTGGCGCTCACCCTCACGCTCGTCCTGCTCGCCGCCGCGTGCCTGGCCTCCGTGGCCCTCGGTTCACGCGAGGTCGGTTGGCAGGACGTCGTGCGTGGCGTGCAGGGCCACATCGAGACCTTCGGCGAGGCCGCCGTGTTCCGCCGCGTCCCCGCACACTGCTCGCAGTGGTGGTGGGCGCGGCACTCGCGCTGTCCGGCGCCGTCATGCAGGGGATCACCCGCAACCCGCTCGCCGACCCCGGGATCCTGGGGGGGTGAACAGCGGGGCCGCACTCGCGGTCGTCATCGGGATCGCGTATTTCGGGATGTCCTCGCCGTGGACGTACATCGGGGTCGCAGTGCTCGGATCGGCGCTCGCCGCGGCCTTCGTCGGTCAATGGATGGTCGGGACGCGGTACCCGGTCGGCGTCATCACGGGTGTGCTCGGTGCGCCGTACCTGGTGTACCTGGTGGCCCGCAGCAATCGGAAGGGTGTGTAGGAATGTCCGGAGGAACACTACGGGTCGACGGCGTGACGCTCGGCTACGGGCAGCGCACCGTCGTGCCGGACCTGTCGCTCACGGTGCCGGCCGGTGACATCACCGTGATCGTCGGCGCGAACGCCTGCGGCAAGTCGACGCTCCTGCGGTCGATGGCCAGGCTGCTGAGGCCGAGCGACGGGGCGGTCCTGCTCGACGGGGACGACATCCGGAGGGTGCACACGAAGGAGCTGGCGCGGCGCCTCGGGCTGCTGCCCCAGGCACCGAGCGCACCGGAGGGGATCACGGTCGCCGACCTCGTGGGACGCGGGCGACACCCGCACCGCGGACCGTTCACCCGGTGGACCGGGGAGGACGACCGGGCGGTCGCGCAGGCACTGGAGGACACCGGGGTCGCAGAGCTCGCGGAACGGACGGTGGACGAACTCTCCGGTGGCCAACGCCAGCGGGTGTGGATCGCGATGGTGCTCGCCCAGCACACGGGGGTGTTGCTGCTCGACGAGCCGACCACCTACCTCGACCTCAACCACCAGGTCGAGGTGCTCGACCTCCTCACCGATCTCAACCGGTCCCGGGGCACGACGATCGTCATGGTGCTCCACGATCTGGACCTCGCCGCACGGTACGCCGACCACCTCGTGACGATGCGTGACGGCGAGGTGTACGCCTCCGGCCCACCGGCCGAGGTGCTCACACCGCAGTCGGTCCGCGACGTCTTCGGGCTCGAGAGCCTGGTCGTGCCGGATCCCGTGTCCGGAGGGCCCCTGGTCGTGCCGATCGGCCGACACCACGACACCCGGGCGTGAGGCGGAGCCGGAGCCGTCCACCGGGCACTTCCTGCTCTTCACTGGGCGAATCCTCCCGTCCACCCGTCGTTGTGACAGGCTGCACGTATGGACACACAGAGCCACGACGAAGAGGTCGACCTTCTGGCCATGGACGGACTGCCGACGACCCGGGTGGAGGTCGGGGACCTGAGTTTCTCGGTCATCGACGTGGGCCCGGGGAGCACCGTCGAGCAGGACGGAACCGGGAAGGACGTAGGGGAGCCAGGGGATCCGGGCAAGCCGGACCATCCGGTGTCGACCGTCATCCTGTTGCACGGGTTCCCCGACAGGGCGCTCATGTGGCGCCACCAGATCCGGTCGCTCGTCGCCGCCGGTCACCGGGTGATCGCGCCGGATCAGCGGGGGTTCGGCGACAGCGATCGTCCGGAAGGTGTGGCGCCCTACCACCTCTCGCACCTCATGAAGGACGTCCTGGGGATCGCGGATGCCCTCGGGGTCGACCGATTCCGGTTGGCCGGGCACGACTTCGGGTCGCTCGTCGGGTGGATGCTCGCGACCGCGCACCCCGACCGGGTCGAGCGGTACGCCGCACTGTCGGTCGGTCACCCGCGGGCCTTCTCCGGGGCGGGCTTCGAGCAGAAGCAGAAGTCCTGGTACGTCCTGTGGTTCCAGCACGAGGAGGTCGAGCCGATCATCGCGGCCGAAGACTTCGCGTGGTTCCGCACCTGGTCCCACGGTGGTGCGGCGAGGGGCCGGGACGCCGACGCCGACCGCCAGATCGACGACCTGTCCCGGCCCGGTGCCCTGCGTGCCGCCCTGAGTTGGTACCGCGCGAACATGCCCCCGCGGATCTTCACTGCGACCGCGGCGGACCGGTCGGACCTGCCGACCGTGTCCTGCCCGGTCATGGGTGTGTGGAGCGATGCGGACATAGCGCTCACCGAACGCCAGATGACGGACTCCCAGTGGTACGTGGATGGCGACTGGCGTTACGAGCGGATCGACGGGACCGACCACTGGATGTCGGTCCACGCGCCGGAGAAGGTCTCCGCCCTCCTCGTCGACTTCTTCGCCTGATCGCCCGCGCGGACGGATGAAGGACTCCGATGTTCGAACGTCAGTGGTGGCGGTGGGTCGTCAACATCCTCGGAGCGTTCATGGTGCTCGGTTCCCAGGTACTCACGTTCCTGTGGGTGGGGTCGACGAACGTCGGTGAGATGGATGGCACGCGGTATTGCCCGGACTCGCCCCCGGACATCCCGCTCGAAGGCCAGGGTGGTCGGATCCACGGCGGGTACGTCCCGCCGTCGATCACCTGCGACATCCACGGGATGCAGGGGTGGGAAGCCGTCCACACCACCTACGACATCCTCCCGGCCTATCCGTTCTGGGCGGGGGTGGTGCTTCTCGGCATCGGAACCGTCGGTGGTGCGGTCCTGAGACGTCGGCGACGATCACGGGAAGCCCGACGCCTCGCCGAACACGACGCACAGACCGGCAGACGTTGAACCGGAGGCCCCTTCACACCCGCGCCTGAGACGACGCCTCACACCCTCACCCGATCGGGTCGACGTCCCGGTGGGCATCGAGGAGCTCCTTGGCGAGCGGTTCCCACTTGGCGTACGCCTCGGGATAGGCGGAGCGTTGAACGGCCTGGGCGGCCTCGGTGGGGCGCATCCGCTCCCAGCCGTCGATCTGTATGAGCCCGGGGTTCTCCCCGTCCGGGTTCGTCCCGAGGAACGAGGTCGTCGCCCACACCGGGTCCCTCACCTGGGCCGTCGTACCCCAGCCCTTCGACGGCCGCTGCTGGAACAGCCCGAGCGAATCCCGATCCCCGTGGTCGAGGTTCCGGAAACTGCTCTCCTGCCCGGCGGTCATGAGGGCGATGACGATCGCCTCGTCACTCATCCCCTCACCCTTGCCGATCGCGATGATCGTCCGCGCGTTCTCCACCTGCGCATCCGTCAGCGCGGACGGACCGGGAGTCCCGCGCCGCTCGCCCTCGGTGCGCTCGCCGCCCGGACCCACCAGGTGCGCGACCCATGCGACCATGCACGCGAGCATGACGAGCACGACCGTCGTGGCGAGGGTCGTCCCCGTGCGTCCCGTCATCACCGATCCCCGCCGCCGAGGTGCCCTCCGCGTCCCCGACACCCGCGCCGTCCCGCGGGTCGAGGCACCGGATCTCCGCCGGGTGGTCCCGCTCGACCTCCCGCGGGTGGCCGCACCCCGCCCCGGTTTCCGGGTCGAGGATCCGCGCGCCGATCCACTCGGGGAGCGACGCGTCGAGCCGCTCGCGGTCGAGGTGGTCCGTCGTGAAGTCACCGCGCCAGTCTAGGAACCGAGGCCGACCATCTGCTGGGAAACGGAAGGTCCGGCGGACCTCACGAGCCTCACCCCGCCCGCGTCAGGGGGATCACGAGCGGGTTTCCGGAGCGCGGGTCGGGGACGATGTCGCAGGTGATGCCGAAGATCCGCTCGACGGTCGCCTCGGTGACGACCTCGGACGGTGCGCCCTCGGCCTCGATCCGCCCGTCCTTCATCGCGACGATGTGATCGGAGTACCGCGCGGCGTGCGTGAGGTCGTGGAGCACCGAGAGGATCGTCGTCCCCTCGGCGTTGAGCTCGGCGAACAGTTCGAGAAGATCGAGCTGGAAGGCGATGTCCAGGTACGTGGTCGGCTCGTCGAGCAGCAGGATCTCCGTCTCCTGCGCGAGCGCCATCGCCACCCACACCCGCTGCTTCTGCCCACCGGACAGCGCATTCACCGAGGCGTGCCGCAACTGGACGAGGCCCGTCCTCTCCAGCGCGGCCTCGACGGCCCGTTCGTCCGCGTCCGACCAGGGTTGCAGGAACCCCTGGTGCGGGTACCGGCCCCGGCTCACCAGCCCGTGCACCGTGATCCCCTCGGGTGCTACGGAGGTCTGCGGCAGCAGGCCGATCCGCCGCGCCGCCGTCTTGGGCTTCCAGTCCTGCAGCGTCTTCCCGTCGAGCACCACCTGCCCGTCGGAGGGCGCGAGCAACCGGGCCATGCCCTTGAGCAGCGTCGACTTCCCGCACCCGTTGGGCCCGATGATCGTCGTGAACGACCCCGGCCGCAGCCGGAAGTCGACCCCGTGGACGATCGGGGTCGCGTCGTAGCCCAACCGCACGGCCCGGGCCTCGAGCCCGGCATCCGCCGCGAGCCCGGCCCCGCCGGTGCCGGTCCCGGCGTCCACCGCCCCCGCCGTCGAGGCGCCCCGCACTCCCGTCTCCACGTCCGTCTCCGTCCTCATGCCTTCCGATTCCTTCCGGTCCCGCTGTTCACCAGCAACCACAACAGATATGCGCCTCCGACGACGACCGTCACCTGGCCCGCCGTCACTCCGCCCGGCAACACGTGTGCCGCGACGAGGTCCGCCGCGACCAGGAGCACCGCACCGACACAGGCCGAGAGCACGAGCGGTAGCCCGGCACTGCGCGCCAGCCGCGCCGCGATCTGCGGGGCCGACAGCGCGATGAATGCGATCGGCCCGGCCACCGCCGTCACCACGGAGACGAGCGCGACGGCCACGAGGATCACCGCCATCCGCACCGTCTCGATCCGTACGCCGTGGGCGCGCGCCGTGTCGTCGCCCATCTCCAACTGCCGCAGGCCCCGCGCCAGGAGCCCGACGCCGGCACCGAGCACCACCAGGCATGCCGAGGAGCCCGCCACGTCGTGCACACCCACGTCCGCGAGCGACCCGGCTCCCCACATGGCGGCCTGCATGGCCTCCTCGCGGCCGGCGACGAGCAGGATCCACACGTTCACGGAGCCGAGCGCCGCCGTCACGCCGATGCCCGTGATGATGAGTCGGTACCCCTCGACCCCACGACGGAACGCGAAGGCGTAGACCAGGAGCGCGGTGGCGATCCCGCCCACGAGGGACCCGAGCGTCGCCCCGGCGAGCCCCGCCCCGAGCACGATCATCGCGACGAGCGCCCCCGTGTACGCGCCCGTCGAGAACCCGACGACGTCCGGTGACCCGAGCGGGTTGTCGGTGAGCGTCTGGAACATCGCACCGGACAGACCGAGTGCCGCCCCGAACACGACCGCCGCGAGCACCCGCGGCAGGCGCCACTCCAGCACGATCGTCCGCGTGAATCCGGCCTCCGGGTCCACGATCGCGCGGACGACCTGGGCCGGCGACATCGGGTAGTCCCCCAGACCGAGGGCCACGAGGACGGCGAGCACGAGCACGCCGGCGCTCGCCGCGGACACCCACCGCTCCCGAGGCGCCCCGGACCCCGGCACCTCCCGCGCCGTTCCCCGAGTCGACGTCCCTGTCGTGCTCACAGCTTCGCCACCTCCGTCCGACGGGCCAGCCAGACGAGGACCGGCGCCCCGACGAACCCCATGACGATGCCGACCGGCAGTTCTCCGGTCGGGAGGACCAGACGCCCGAGTACATCGGCGAGGATCACGAGCGCGGGACCCATGAGCAGGGACAACAGTGCGACGGACCGGTACTCGGGGCCCATGAAGGACCGGGCGACGAGGGGGACGACGAGGCCGACGAACCCGATCGGGCCGGCGAGTGCCGTCCCGGACCCGGCGAGCACGGTGACACACAGGAGTGCGAGGACGCGCAGGGTCCCGGTCCGCACTCCGAGGCCCCGGGCGGACTCCTCACCGAGCGCCAAGGCGTTGAGCGGTCGGGCGAGGAGGAGTGTGACGACCACCGCGAGGGCGAGGCCCGGAGCGACGGGGGCGAGTTCGTGCCACCGACTGCGTTCGAGGGATCCGGCCTGCCAGGCGCGCATGGCGTCGAAGGCGGCGGGATCGGCGAGGACGATCATGCTGGTGACCCCATGGAGGACCGCCCCGAAACTCACGCCGGCGAGCACCAGGCGCGCAGGGACGGCACCGCGCCCCAGTACCCCACCGACGGCGAGGACGAGCAGGGAGGCGAGCAGAGCCCCGCCGAATGCGAAGGGGAGGAAGGCCGCGGAGGACCCGAACCCGAAGACCCCGGCAGCGATCGCGATCGCGAAGGCCGATCCGGCGTTCACCCCGAGAAGACCGGGTTCGGCCAGGGGGTTCCGGGTGAGTGCCTGCATGAGCACGCCGGCCAGCGAGAAGGCGAGGCCGGCCGCCAGCCCGGTGATCGTCCGGGGCAGACGGAGGTCTGTGACGACCGCGGTCTCCGGCGTGCCGTGGCCGGTGAGAGCCGCGACGACCTGGGTCACGGAGAGGTCCCGCGAGCCGAGCAGCAGGGAGGCCGCACAGGCGAGGAGGAGGACGAGGACACCGAGTGCGCACCCGACCGCGGGGTTGCGGAATCCCCGACCGGCCCAGTGCTGTGGTCGGCGAGGGCGTGGTCGGGCCGAGGTGATGGGTGGGGCGGCCGGGGGAGTGTCCTCCGGGGTGGCGCCCGCTGCGGTCCTCGTATCGGTCATGGGTTTTTGCGAAGATCCTTCTTGTGTATTGTGGCCAGGCAAGCCTAACCGAATTGTTGAGATATCGAGGTCCCATGTCGCTCTCCTCGCTCCGCGCCTCCTCCCGTGCGGTCTCCCGGCCGACCCGTCCCGTGCTCGCCGGCCTCGCCGCCGCGACGGCCCTCGTGCTCACCGCCTGCGGTGGTGGCACCGCGGAAGGGACGGGGGACTCTGACGGAGAGGGCGCCTCGGGTGCGGTGAACGTCGTCGAGACGGCCTTCGGACCCGTCCAGGTGCCCGCCGACGCGGACACTGTCGTGGCCCTCGGCTGGGGCGACGCGGAGACCGCGCTGGAACTCGGCATCGAGCCGGTGGGGGCCAGCGACTGGTTGGCCTTCGGCGGCGACGGCGTGGGGCCGTGGAACGAGGGTGCGTACACGGAGTCGCCGGAGATCATCGACACCCTGGAGCCCTCCTACGAACAGATCGCCGCGCTGGAGCCCGATGTCATCCTCGACGTCAAGAGTTCCGGTGATCAGGAGCGGTACGACCGCCTGTCCGAGATCGCCCCGACCGTCGGTGTGCCCGAGGGCGGCGAGAACTACCTGGTGACCAATGAACAGCAGGTCACGATGATCTCCCAGGCCTTCGGGCTCCAGGAGGAGGGTGAGGCGCTGCTCGACGAGGTCGACGCCGCCTTCGCCGCGGTCCGGGAGGCCCACCCCGAGTGGGAGGGGCTCACCGCGACCGCCACGGCGCGGACCTCGGAAGGGTGGGGCGCCTACGTGGAACCCGGTGAGCGCGTCGAGTTCCTCAAGGACCTGGGCTTCGTCCCCTCGCCGACGATCGCGGACATGCCGGTGGGTGACACCGGGTTCTCCGTCGACATCGCCCAGGAGAACCTCGACGACCTCGATGCGGACCTCATCGTCGCGTTCCCCATCTACATCGAGACCACCGCGATCACCGACGACCCGCAGTGGCAGCAGATCCCGGCGGTCGCCGACGGACGATCCGTCGTCATCGACGGCGACCTCCAGTCCGCGTACTCGCTCGGCACCGTCGGCGCGCAGCTGTACGCGATCGAGGAACTCACCGGGCTGATCGAAGGAGCACTCGACTCATGAGCATGACGGCACAGACCTCCGGGACCACCGTCCCCACCGCCGAGGACGAGGCGCGTGCACGGGCCGAGGAGCTCGCCCGCGCCGAGAAGGAGATGACCGAGCGCACCGTCGCCGCGATGGAGGCCTTCGAGGCGACCGACCCGCAGGTGACGACCGTCCGGGTGGTCCGCAGCGTCCAGGTGACCCCCGGGTTCATGCGCCTCACCTTCGGGCCCGACCTGCAGTCGGTCGACGGCGGCGAGCTCCCGCCCTTCTCCTACATCGGCGCCGACCAGTGGTTCCGGCTCTTCGTGCCGGCCGGGGGCGACCCCGATGCCGAGCTCGTCCTGCCGCGCGGGGGATCCGCCGGCTGGTACAAGCGGTACACGACCCTGCCGGAGGACACCCGCGCGGTCTGCCGCAACTACACCGTCCGGGAGTTCCGGGCCGTCCCCGTCACCGAGGCGAACCCCGGTGGCTGGGAGTTCGACGTCGACTTCGTCCTCCACCGCAACGAGTTCGGCGAACTGGAGGGCCTGGCCGCCCACTGGTCGACCCTCGCCCGACCCGGTCACCGGGCCGGGATCCTCGGTCAGTCGGTCATCTACGACCCCACCGAGGAGCCGGGCACCGTCACGATCCTCACCGACGAGACCGGCCTGCCCGGCGTCGAGGCGATCGTGCGCAACCGTCCGGCCGGGTCCGAGACGACGGTGCTCGTGACCGTCGCGAACTGCGATGACGAACGCGGCCTGCACTGTGCGAACGCCTGCGCCGAGTGCTTCTTCTGTGCCAAGAACCCCAAGGTCCACGTGCGGTGGCTGGACCGGGAGGCCGGGGAGTCCTGGGAGCGTGCCCTCGACGCGCACCTGGCCGTCACGCAGCCGGACTACTTCTACGCCGTCGGGTCCCAGCCGATGGTCCTCGACGCCCGCAAGCGCGCCAAGGGCGTGGGCCTCACGAACGACCGCATCCGGTTCTGCGCCTACTGGCGGTGACCCGTCGGGTCCCCGGGTACGGATCCCGCCGTCGAGGTGCCGGCCCGCCGTCGAGGTGCCGGAACCGTGGGGTTTCCCCACTGCTTTTGCTCAGCCGGGCCTCCTAGACTGCTCCCGCAGGGGCGAGGCACAGGAGGGTGAGCCATGGTGAGTCAGTGGCGCAAGCTGTGGAAATCGGAGGTCGGCAAGACCGATCCGATCTACCGTGTCCTCGTCCCGGACTCCGTGCCCCCGTCCGTCCGCCAGGTGTGGCGCGCACGTGGGTACCGGTTCGGCGCCGGTGACCCCGGGGCGGCCCTCGTCCACGCAGGCATGCGCCGGAATGTCATCCCCTCGAACGCGGCCTTCCAGTTCTCCCGGGGTGCGACGACCGTCGCGACCTCCTCGGCACTCATCCCCACCGGACTCGTGTGGCTCATCGACGGCACGCTCGCGGCCGGCGGTGTCATCACCGGTGGGATCTTCGCGGTCCTCGGCGGTGGCCTCACGCTCAGGACCTGGCTCACCACGCGCCGGGACCCCAAACGCCTGCGCCCCGAACAGAAGCAGCATGCGGCCGCCGCCCGCTGGATCTCCCCGGCCGAACTCGGCTATGTCGCGGGCAAGGGTGGACAGGACACCGACGAACAGCGGCTCTTCCATCTCGCCGTCGTCATCGCCCGCCGCATCACGCAGACCCGCGCCTGGACCCACCCGGTCCTCGAGGGCCATGTCTCCCGGGTCGACCTCGACCACGCAGTCGGGTCGATCGGGTCCCGCCTGCAGGAACTCGTCGAACTCCGCGCCGAGCTCGAAGCCGTCCGGGAACCTGTGACCGCCAAGCGCGTGGACGCCTACCTGGCCAAGCTCGCGAAGGCCTTCTCCTCGATCGCCTCCCGCGTCGTCTCGATGCACGAGTACTACGAACACCTGCTCGACCTCGACCGGCAGATCACCGTCCTGGAGAACACCGAACGCTCCAAGCAGTTGGGCGACCGCGTGCTCGACGTGCTCGCCCGCACCGCCGATGACGACGACGCCGACTGGACCTTCCGCGAACTCAACATCGACGCCGACTCCCACGCCGACGTCATCCGCGGCCTGCTCTCCGAACTGGAGGAGACCGCCGGCGAGTTCGACGACTTCGACCCGGCCGACGACCTCGACCGGCGCCTGGCCGAGGCACAGTCCCAGGCCGGGAAGCAGCGGGGCCGCCGGAAGAAGGACCAGGGCACCGCGCCCGAGGCGCCCGGCACCTCTGCAGCCCCCGCGCCGGTGGGCATGCCCCGGGCGGTGGCACCCGACGGGACGTACCGGATGGCCGGTGGGGCGCCTCGGGCGCAGGAGGACCGCACCGCGGGTGGGCAGACCGCACGTGAACTCACGGAGACGACACCGGGCCCGCAGATCCATGAGTTCCTGCGGGCCCGTGACGCGGAGAAAGAGGCTGAGCGCGGGGGTCAGTGACCGAAGGGGTCCTCGTCCTCGCCCGGCATCCAGCTGATGCCCGGCTCGGTGTACCCGAGCTTCTTCTGCTGCTTCTTCCAGTCCTTCTTCCAACGCCCCTGCAGGCGGTCGACGTAGAGCGTGCCCTGCAGGTGGTCGAACTCGTGCTGCATGATACGGGCGAACCAGCCCTCGACCGTGAGGGACACGGTGTTCCCCGCGACGTCCTTGCCCTGGACCGTCACCTTGGACGAACGCTTGAGCGGGAAGTCGAGAGCGGGCACGGACAGGCAGCCCTCGGACTCGTCATGGGGGTCCGGCGGTCCGTCCGGGATCTTGTTCGCCACGAGCACCGGGTTGACGAAGACGCCGCGGCGGCGGACGCCGGCCACCTCGTCGTCGGCGTCGTAGACGTAGATCTGCTTGCCGATGCCGATCTGCGGGGCGGCCAGGCCGACGCCGTTGGACAGCTTGAGGGTCTCGAACATGTCGTCGACGAGGGCTACGAGGTCCGCGTCGAACTCGGTGACGGGATCCGCCTTGCGGTGCAGGACGGGCTCGCCGTACACGACGATGGGGTGAACGGTCATGGCCTGGGATTCTACGTGGGCGGGCGTCCGCGGCGCCCGCCCGACGATCTGTGACATCCGGGGATGTGAAGGGCGTCATGACCGGGCATAATGGTGCTGTTGACGAAACCGGCAGCTGAAGCCATTGGCTGGACGGTGTGTACACGCTGAAGAAGCATCGATCCGGACGCGAAGCCGGACTCAGACCTGCGGCGTGCGGACGCACCTCCACGCGTCCGCTCCGCGGAACCGTGGAAGGAACACACACCGAATGAACATCTACTCGAACGTCACCGAACTCGTCGGCCGCACCCCGCTCGTCCACCTGTCGTCCGCGAGCGAGCGGACCGGGGCGGAGGTCGTCGGCAAGCTCGAGTTCTACAACCCGGCGAACTCCGTGAAGGACCGGATCGGCGTCGCGATGATCCGCGCGGCCGAGGAGTCCGGGGAACTGAAGCCCGGCGGCACGATCGTCGAGGCAACCTCCGGCAACACCGGTATCGCGCTCGCGATGGTCGGCACCGCCCTGGGATACAAGGTCGTCCTCACGATGCCGGAATCCATGTCGAAGGAGCGCCGGGCCCTCCTGCGCGCCTTCGGTGCCGAGCTCGTGCTCACCCCGAAGGCCGAGGGCATGCGCGGTGCCGTCGAGAAGTCGCAGGAACTCGCCGACGAGGGTGCCGTCCTCGTCCGCCAGTTCGAGAACCCCGCGAACCCGAAGATCCACGCGGAGACCACCGCCCAGGAGATCCTCGCCGACACCGACGGCCAGGTCGACGTGTTCGTCTCCGGCATCGGCACCGGCGGCACCATCACCGGTGTCGGCCAGGTGCTCAAGGAGAAGAACCCGGGCGTGCACGTGGTCGCCGTCGAGCCGGAGGCCTCCCCGCTGCTGTCCGAGGGCCACGCCGCCGGCCACATGATCCAGGGCCTCGGCGCGAACTTCGTGCCCGGCGTCCTCGACACCGACATCTACGACGAGATCGTCACCGTCGGCAACGAGGAGGCCATGGAGTCGGCCCGCCGTGTCGCCCGCGAGGAGGGCGTCCTCGTCGGCATCTCCTCCGGCGCGGCCCTCCACGCCGCCGAGCAGGTGGCGAGCAAGCCGGAGTTCGCCGGCAAGCGCGTGGTCGTCGTGCTCCCCGACTTCGGTGAGCGCTACCTCACGACGCCGCTCTTCTCGGAGTACATGGACTGATCACCCGGATCGAGGGGGTCGACGTGTTGAGGAAGGCCGTGCGTACGAAGAGGTCCGGTGGTGCCACCGGCACCGTCGGTGCCGCCGCGGGGGTCGCCTCGGGCGTGGCCGGACGGCTGGGCTCGGGTCTGCGGAAGGCCGCCGAGGCGGTCCGTGGTGCCCGGGAGAGGGTGCGGGAGGACCTCGACACGGCTCGGGGCAAGGACCCGGCCGCGCCGGGTGATCTCGTCCTCGCCCTGTCCTACCCGGGCCTGCACGCGGTGTGGGCCCACCGGGGCATCCACCGTCTGTGGCAGCACCCGGTCGGCAAGGCGCCCGCACGCCTGCTCTCGCAGGCGGTGCGGACCGCCACCGGTGTGGAGATCCATCCGGGTGCCACGATCGGCCGTCGCTTCTTCATCGACCACGCCAATGGTGTGGTCATCGGGGAGACGGCGGAGATCGGCGACGACGTCATGCTCTACCACCAGGTGACCCTCGGCGGGACCTCGCTCGCACAGGAGAAGCGCCACCCGACCCTCGGTGACGGCGTGCTCGTCGGTGCCGGGGCGAAGATCCTGGGGCCGGTGACCATCGGGGCCGGTGCCGCGGTGGGCGCGAACGCCGTCGTCGTCCGGGACGTCCCGGAGGGGCACTCGGCGGTGGGGGTGCCCGCCAAGGACAGGGCGCCTCGGCCGCGGGAGAACCAGGAGGACTCCGGGGCGGCGACGCCGGCGGGGGTCCTGGAGGACCCGGCCCTGTGGATCTGAACTGAGGGGATCTGAACCGCGGGGATCCGAACCGCGGGGATCCGACCTGAGTGACTCCGGGTGACCGGGGTCATACGGGAAGGGAAGGGGAATAGCTCCCCTTCCCTTTTCGTTGCTCAGTCTGTTAAAGTTTTAACGAACTGGTTGAGAGTTGAACTACCCTCGATCGACAGGCTGCGCGGCCCGACCCGGAGGACCCCGGGTACCGGACCACGAGGAGACGGAACAGACATGGACATCGGCATCTTCACCATCGGTGACGTCACCACCGACCCGACGACCGGCAGGACCCCGAGCGAGCACGAGAAGGTGAAGAACACCCTCGCCATCGCGCAGAAGGCCGAGGAGATCGGTCTCGACGTGTTCGCCACCGGTGAGCACCACAACCCGCCCTTCGCCGCACCCGCCGACCCGCCGGTGCTGCTCGCGTACATCGCCGCGCTCACCGAGCGCATCAAGCTCTCGACGGCGACGACGCTCATCACGACGAACGACCCGGTGCGTCTGGCGCAGGACTACGCGTACCTGCAGCACCTGTCCGAGGGCCGCGCCGATCTCATGATGGGTCGCGGCAACACCGGCCCCGTCTACCCGTGGTTCGGCAAGGACATCCGCTCGGGGATCCAGCTGGCGATCGAGAACTACAACCTGCTGTACAAGCTGTGGCGGGAGAAGGACCTCGACTGGGAGGGCAACTTCCGCACGCCCCTCAACGGCTTCACCGTCGCGCCCTTCCCGCTCGACGACGTGGCGCCCTTCGTGTGGCACGGCTCGATCCGCAGCCCCGAGATCGCCGAGCAGGCCGCTTACTACGGCGACGGCTTCTTCCACAACAACATCTTCTGGCCGGCCTCCCACACCGCGCGGATGATCAAGCTCTACCGCCAGCGCTACGAGTACTACGGGCACGGCCGCGCGGACCAGGCCTTCGTGGGCCTCGGCGGTCAGGTGTTCATGGCCAAGAACTCGCAGGACGCCGTCAACACCTTCCGTCCGTACTTCGACAACGCGCCGGTCTACGGTCACGGTCCGAGCCTCGAGGACTTCACCGCGCAGACGCCGCTCACCGTCGGCTCGCCGCAGCAGGTGATCGAACGGTACCTGGGCATGCGTGAGTGGGCCGGGGACTACCAGCGTCTCCTGTTCCTCATCGACCACGCCGGGCAGCCCCTCGACATGGTTCTCAATCAGATGGACATCCTGGGCGAGGAGGTCGTGCCCGTCATCCGCAAGGAGATGGACGCCGCGCGCCCCGCCGACGTCCCCGACGCCCCGAGCCACGCCTGGCTCAAGGAGCGCAAGGAGTCCGGCAACGCGCCGGTCCCCGGTGGCGACCAGGGCTCGCGGGCCTTCGCGGACCGGATGGCCCGGGCCGAGCGAGAGGCCGCTGATGAGGCGGAGGAGAACTGATGTACCGGATCGTCGCTCTCTCCGGCGGGACCGGGGAGCCCTCGAACTCGACCAAACTCGCCGAGCGACTGCTCACGGCCGCCCGCGCACAGTTCCCCGGCCATGAGGTGGAGACCGAGGTCATCGCCCTGCGCCCGCTCGCGCACGACCTGGTCGACATGTCGCTCACCGGGATCGCCTCGGACCGTCTGCAGGCGGCCTTCGACTCGATCCGCACGGCCCACGGCGTCGTCGTGGTCACCAGCGTGTACAACGCGAGTCCCTTCGGGCTGTTCAGCCTGTTCCTCCAGCTGTTCCCGGACGGCGGGCTGGACGGCCTTCCGGTGACGCTCGCCGCCACCGGTGGGACCGCGCGGCACTCGCTCGTCGTCGAGAGCCACGTCCGTCCGCTCGTCAGCTACCTGCACGGTCTGGCACTGCCGACAACGGTCTTCGCCGCGACCGACGACTGGGGCGCTCCCGAGGCGTCCACCGGTCTGGGTGCCCGCGTGCAGCGGGCCGCCGGTGAGCTGGCCCGGGCGATCATCGGCCGGCCCGTCGAGCAGCACGACGTGTTCGACGAGTTGGACCCGGACGGGATCACCCCCTTCGACCAGCTGCTCGGCGGGCGCTGACATGGAACCGTCGAGTGGGCAGTCCCTCCCGTCGACCTGGCAGTCCCTGCCGATCGGTGGGCCCGGTCTGCCGGGACAGTCCGGTCTGCTGGGGGAGACCGCCGTCCTCGACGCGTGGCGGGCCTACTTCGAGACCGGCCAGCGCCTGGTCGACCGCATCGAGGATGAGCTCAAGGCGGAGACCGGGATGACGCTCTCGGACTTCAACCTCCTCCTCGTGCTCGTCGAGGCGCCCGACCGGCGCCTGCGCATGAACGAGCTGGCCCGCCGGATCGTCTTCTCCGCCCCGCGTCTGACCTACCGCGTGCAGGTGCTGGGGAAGAAAGGGTGGGTGGAGAAGCAGGACTGCCCGGAGGACAAACGGGCGCACTACGTGGCGCTCACCCCGCACGGGATGGAGGAGTACCTGCGGGCGGGGGCCGTGCAGCGGCGGCTCATCGGCCGGTACTTCGAGTCCGCGCTGGGTCCGGGGGACGCAGCCGAGGTGCAACGCATCAGCCGCGCGATCGCCGATCGGCTGGACTGAGGCGCTGCGGGCTCCGCCCGGACCGAGTCCGGGAGCCGGACGTCGGCTGCCGTGTGGGGTCGTGATCGTGCCAGAATCCGGGGTATGACGACCCTCGACATCCACACCATCGCGTTCCCCACCGCCGAACTCCGCGACGCCGTCCTGGCCCGGGTGCCCGACATCAAGGAGCTCGGTCTCGAGTTCCCCGTCTGGTCCCACGAGCACCAGGACGACGGCGTGAGCAAGGCCGACATCGACATGGTGGTCCTGCCGTACCTGAACGGGCAGAAGACCGCGCCGCTACTGGACGAACTGCCGAACCTCAAGGTCGTCCACACGCAGTCGACCGGCTACGACATCGTCGCGGACCTGATCGGTCAGGTGCAGGTCGCCAACGCGAGCGGTGTCCACGCCGCCGCGACCGCCGAACTCGCCATCGGCCTCACCCTCACCTCGCTGCGCGGGATCGACGAGTCCGCCCGTGACATGACCGACCACCGCTGGCGCCACCTGCGTCATCCGGGCCTGGCCGACCGCAAGGTACTGCTCGTCGGTGTCGGCGGGATCGGCAAGGCGATCACCGACCGTCTGCTCCCCTTCGAGGTCGACCTCACCCGGGTGGCCACCCGCGCCCGCGAGGACGAGTACGGCACCGTCCACGGCATCGACGAACTCCCGCAGCTGCTGCCCACGGCCGAGGTCGTCATCCTCATCACCCCGCTCACTGCCACCACCCGGGGCCTCGTCGACGCGGAGTTCCTCGCGGCGCTGCCCGACAAGGCGCTCGTCGTCAACGTCGCCCGCGGCAAGGTCGTCGACACCGACGCGCTCGTCGCCGAACTGGAGTCCGGCCGCCTGCGCGCCGCCCTCGACGTCGTCGACCCGGAGCCCCTCCCGGCCGACCACCCCCTGTGGTCCACGCCGAACACCCTCATCACCCCGCACGTCGGCGGCGACACCGAGGCGTTCGAGCCGCGCATCGTCAAACTGCTCGCCGAGCAGATCCTGCGCATCCAGAAGGGACAGCCGCTGCTCAACGTCATCGAAGAGTGAAGTCCGGATCGCGGATCATGTTCCCAGCATGTGGACCGACGGTTGTAGGCTGCGGTCATGAGCACAGACACCACCCCCAGCACCGGAACCCCCGGCAGCGCCGAGCGCGCCGTCAAGCCCGGGGTCGACATCAAACCCCGCTCGCGTGACGTCACCGACGGACTGGAGCGCGCCGCCGCCCGCGGCATGCTCAGGGCCGTCGGCATGGGCGACGACGACTGGCAGAAGCCGCAGATCGGTGTGGCCTCGTCGTGGAACGAGATCACGCCCTGCAACCTCACCCTGCAGAAGCTCGCCGGGTACGCCAAGGAGGGCGTGCACGCCGCGGGTGGTTATCCGCTGGAGTTCGGCACCATCTCGGTGTCCGACGGCATCAGCATGGGCCACGAGGGCATGCACTACTCGCTCGTGTCCCGCGAGGTCATCACCGACTCCGTCGAGACCGTGTTCGGCGGCGAACGACTGGACGGTTCCGTCCTCATGGCCGGCTGTGACAAGTCGATCCCGGGAATGCTCATGGCCGCCGCGCGCCTGGGCCTGTCCTCGGTCTTCCTCTACAACGGTTCGATCATGCCCGGCACGGCCAAGCTCTCCGACGGCTCGGAGAAGGAGGTCACGCTCATCGACGCCTTCGAAGCGGTCGGTGCCTGCCGCGCCGGCAAGATGACCGAGGCCGACGTCGACGCCATCGAGCGCGCCGTCTGCCCCGGTGAGGGCGCCTGCGGTGGCATGTACACCGCGAACACGATGGCGTCCGCGGCCGAGGCGATGGGCATGTCCCTGCCCGGTTCCGCCGCACCCCCGGCCATCCACCGGTCGCGCACCAACTATGCCCGCCAGTCCGGCGAGGCCGTCGTCAACCTCCTGCGCCAGGGCATCACCGCGAAGGACATCATCACGCGCGAGTCGCTCCTCAACGCGATCGCCGTCGTCATGGCCTTCGGTGGCTCGACGAACGCCGTCCTCCACCTGCTCGCCATCGCGCACGAGGCCGATGTCGACCTCGACCTCGACGACTTCAACCGGATCGGCGACAAGGTGCCCCACTTGGGCAACGTCAAGCCCTTCGGCCAGTACGTCATGAACGACGTCTTCAAGATCGGTGGCGTCCCCGTCGTCATGCGGGCGCTCCTCGACGCGGGGCTGCTCAACGGCGACTGCATGACCGTGACCGGCAAGACGGTCGCGGAGAACCTCGAGACGATCAACCCGCCGGACCTCGACGGCAAGATCCTCCGCGCCATGGACGACCCGATCCACAAGACCGGTGGCCTCACCGTGCTCACCGGCTCGCTCGCCCCCGAAGGCGCCGTCGTGAAGTCCGCCGGCTTCGACGCGGACGTCTTCGAGGGCACCGCCCGCGTCTTCGACCGCGAACAGCCCGCCATGGACGCGGTGCTGAACGGCGAGCTGAAGAAGGGCGACGTCGTCATCATCCGTTACGAGGGCCCCAAGGGTGGCCCCGGCATGCGCGAGATGCTCGCCATCACCGGCGCCATCAAGGGTGCCGGGATCGGCAAGGACGTCCTCCTCATCACCGACGGTCGGTTCTCCGGCGGGTCGACCGGCCTGTGCATCGGCCACGTCGCCCCCGAGGCGGTCGACGGCGGTCCCATCGCCTTCGTCGAGGACGGCGACCGCATCACCGTCGACATCGCCGCCCGCACCATCGACCTCCACGTCGAACCGGAGGTCCTGGCCGAGCGGAAGAAGACCTGGACGATCCCGGAGAATCCCCGCCTGCACGGCGTGCTCGGCAAGTACGCGAAGACGGTGGGGTCGGCCTCCAAGGGTGCGGTCACCGTCTGATCCTCCGCTCCTTCAGGCGCCCTGTCGTCGGCATTTCACGTGCCGGGCGCGGGGTGGGGTGCCCCTCCCATTCCGGTGACGGCCGGGGGCGGGGCGGAGAGTTTCCCTCCCGCCCACTCCAGCAGTACGAAACCCCTGTTCCGAGTCCTGCGCGGTCCCGGCACGGGGGTTTCGTACTGCCTCCGTACGCCCACCACACCCACTCGGGAAGCTCTCCGCCCCGCCCCCTCCTCGGCATGACAAGTGCGGGGCCACCTCCACGCCGCGCCCTCCTTGGCATGACGGCTGGGTGCCTCGGGGCGGACCAGCGCGGGTTCCCTGGGCTCGGGGTGAAGGAGACAGGTGGAGCAGAGGTGAGATGCGGGATCTGCCTCGAGATGTCGTCTGCGCGGGCTGCATGCTGAGGCGTTTCATGCATCTCACGGTCGGGAAGGAGTCCGAGCCAGCAGAGATATGTTGACATCGGTCCGTGCTTTCGACCCTGAACGCGTCGAGGCGCCGGCTTCCGTTCTCATCGGAACGGGAGCCGGCGCCTCGGGAGCGGGGGAGGGAGGACGGGATCCGACCTCACGCCGCCGGGTCACGCAGGTGAGTGCGTGAGGGTGCTCAGTTGACCTCGGCGGGGTCGGCGGAGACGCGCTCGTTCTTGTCGAGGGCGTCGATCGCGGCGACCTGGTCGGCGGAGAGCGAGAAGTCGAGGACGTCGAAGTTCTCCGCCATGCGCTCCTTGCGGTTGGACTTGGGGAACACGATGTTGCCCTTGTCCAGGTGCCAGCGGACGACGACCTGGGCCCAGGTCTTGCCCGTGGCCTCGGCGATCTCCTGGATGGCCGGAGCGCCTGCGTAGTCGACCTTGCCCTGGCCGAGCGGGCCCCAGGCCTCGATCTTGATGTCGTTGTCGGCCAGCAGCTGCAGCGACTCGCGCTGCTGGAACTGCGGGTGCAGCTCGATCTGGTCGACGGCCGGGATCAGACCGGTCTCGAGCACGGCCGGCAGGTAGCGGTGGTCGAAGTTCGAGACACCGATGGAGGTGGCCAGGCCCTTCTCGCGGAACTCGCCGAAGGTCTCCCAGGTCTCGATGACCTTGTCGCTGGCCGGGGTGGGCCAGTGGATGAGGTAGAGGTCGACGTGGTCGAGTCCCAGCTTGGTGAGAGACTCGTCGAGGGCCTTGGTGGCGTCCTCCTTGCCGCGGCGGTCGTTCCACAGCTTGGTGGTGATGAACAGCTCGTCACGCGGGATGCCCGACTTCTTCAGCGCCGCGCCGACGCCTTCCTCGTTGCCGTAGATGGCAGCGGTGTCGATGTGGCGGTAGCCGACCTCGAGCGCGTCGAGGACGATGCGCTCGGTCTCGGCCGGGTCCACCTTGAAGACGCCGAATCCCAGCTGAGGGATCGTCTTGCCGTCGTTCAGGGTGAGGGTGGGGACGGACATGCATGTCCACCTTTCGCTTCAGGGGTTCGTGCCGGACAGCACTCTACGCCCTGCCACCGACACAGTTCTTCCCCATCGGTCCGGTTCCGCCGTGAGAAGCGGAACGCCGGGTGACGGAAGGGACGCGGGTACCGGGAACACGGCCGGATCGGCGGGTGGGCGGTTCAGGCCGTACCGGTCTCCGGGTCCGTGCCGGCCTCCAGGCTGTCGCGGCCCGCGTCCTCCGGGTCGACCGTCGAGGCGAGCAACGGGTCGGTCGATTCCGTGACCGGTTCCTCCGCGTCCTCCTCGGGGTATCCGTGCTCTGCCGCGACGAGCGCGTCCGGGTCCTCCTCGTCCGCCGACGGGGTACCCGCGGTGGTGGTGTGGGTGGGGGAGGGCGCCTCGGCGGCGGGGGTGGCGGCGGTGTCCTCGGTGGTGTCCCCCTCGGTGGAGGTCTCGTCCGGGGAGGTGGCGTCGTCGAGATCGGCGGGGGCCGGGTCGTCCGCCGGGGCACGGTCGATGAGCGCGGTGACGCCGTACATGAGCGCGGTCGTCGCCAGCGCCCCGAGCAGGCGGGGTGCCGGGACGTGGAGGCGCGTGAGGAGATCGTCGGTCTTCTCGGTGATCCGGAAGGCGACGTCGTAGGAGACCCAGGTGAGCGCGGTGGTACCGGCGGCCCACAGGAGATCGGTGTCGACACGCGTACCCGCCACGTCGATCGACCGGGTGGCGCCGGAGTCGTCGCCGGGGGTGGAGATCGGCAGGTCGTCACGGCCGGTGTAGACCTTCTTGCCGACCACGTAGGAGGCGGCGCCGTTCGCCACCGAGTAGGCGAGGCGGTGGGCCCAGCGGAACTTCGCGGGGACGTCGGAGGGACGCGTGTAGGCGAGGAGCCCGGAGCCGACGTTCACCGCGGCGCGGACTGCGTGGGTGAGCGGAGTAGGGGTGAGCGGAGAGTGCGAGGTGTCCATCCACCAAGACTCCCATGGAACGGGACCGGCGAGCATGGGAATCGGGTGGGACGGACGGGTGGTGGGCTGACATCGGCCGACGCGCTATTTGGCGCGGACGGTGTATTTGGCCAAATAGCGCGTCCGGATCACATAGCGCGTCCACGTGGGCGGTTCGAAGATCAGTCCTCGGTGGGGTGCCGGGGTTCGGGCGGCGTCGAGTTCAGTCCTCGTCGGGTGCCTCGGCCTCGTCGATGGCGCGGCGTCGAACGGACCGGCGGTGGAGGGTCCGGGCGATCCAGACGCCGAACACGCCGACGGCGGCGCCGTAGGCCATTCCGGCGGCCGTGCTGCCGGAGAAGTCGTCGCCCACGCCGAGGGACAGCTGCAGGAAGGGGCGGCCGTTCGCCAGGTGGAAGACGTAGAGCGCGACCCAGATGGCCACGATCACGAGGGTGACCGCGCTCGTGGCGACCCGGCGACCGCGGGTGGCGGACCCGGCGAGATCTGCGAGGTCGACCTTCTCCCGGCCCGCGTACCAGATCGCAGCCCAGGCGGCAGCGCTGAACACGAAGACGGGCAGGAGCGAGAGGAACCCCGCACCGGTGGCGACGAGGACGATGGCCGCGACCCCGGCGAGCAGGGTGCCGAGCACATAGGCGAAGACGTAGGCGCGCATGACGACCTCGCGCTCGCGTTCGTCACCCATGGACGGGTCGTGGAGGCCTGCGAAGGAGTTGGCCAGGCGGTTGGGGTCCGAGGTGAGGGCGTTCATGGTGGTCCTCCGAGGTGTGAAGAAAGTGCGTGGAGAAGAGGCGTGGGACGGTCAGTCGAGCGGGAAGAGGCGTTCGACGCTCGTCCGGAGTTCCCGGGCGATCCGCAGGGCGAGGTAGACACTCGGTGCGTAGTCACCGCGTTCGATCGAGATGACCGTCTGCCGGGAGACGCCGACGCGCTGCGCCAGGTGCGCCTGCGTGAGTCCGGCCTCTTTGCGGGCGGCCTTGACGGTGACGGCCCCGACATCGAGTTCAGGCATGGCACCGTCCTCGGGATGTAAATGATTCTTGACATGGAAAATGTTAAGGATCCTGTACATCCCATGTCAAGGATCATTTACATCGAGCCAGTTGTGCGCGGGGAAACCGAAGGTGAGCGAGATCAGCTGCTGGAAGATCTGCGACTTCGCGGCGCGAAATCGCAGATCTTGCAGCAGCTGAATGCGGTACCGCAGATTCTCCAGCACCTGGTGACCGTGAAGCGGACCAGGACGTTCCTCAGACCAGGGAGTCCCTCCAGGCCTGGTGGAGCGCGGCGAACCGGCCCGTGCCGCCGATGAGGTCCGCGGGCGCCCCGTCCTCGATGATCCGACCGGCGTCCATGACGAGGACGCGGTGCGCGATCTCGACCGTGGACAGGCGGTGGGCGATGATGATCGCCGTGCGCCCGGCGAGCACCGTCTCCAGTGCGTTCTGGACCAGGCGCTCCGAGGGGATGTCCAGGTGGGCGGTCGCCTCGTCGAGGACCACCACGTCCGGGTCCGCGAGGAACACCCGGGCGAAGGACACGAGCTGCCGCTGCCCGGAACTCAACCGCCCACCGCGTTTCTTCACGTCGGTGTCGTAGCCCTCCGGCAGGCGCATGACGTACTCGTCCAGACCCACCGCGCGGCCGGCGGCGCGGACATCCTCGTCGGTGGCCTCGGGGCGTCCGACCCGGATGTTGTCGGCGATCGTGCCACTGATGAGGAAGGACTCCTGGGTGACCATGACGACGGACCGGCGCAGGTCCGCGTCCGCCAGGTCACGCAGGTCCACGCCGTCGAGGGTGACGGCTCCCTCGGTGGGGTCGTAGAAGCGGGTGACGAGTTTGACGAGGGTCGACTTGCCGGCACCGGTGGCCCCGACGAGCGCGACGGTCTGCCCGGCGTCGATCGTGAGGTCGAAGATCGGCAGCACGTCGGTGTCCCCGCCGTAACTGAACCGCACGCCCCGGAAGTCGAGCTCTCGGCCCTTGTCCGCCTCCGGGGCGCGCTCCGGCAGGGCACGGGGCTCGGTCGGATCGGAGATGACCGGGTCGACGTCGAGCACGGCGGCGATCTTCTCCAGCGCAGCCGAGGCGGACTGGTACATGTTGAGCATCATGACGAGCTCGTCGAGCGGCCCGTAGAACCGACGAAGGTAGAGGATGAACGCCGCGAGCACGCCCACCTGCGTCCAGTCCTCGATGACGAACCACGCCCCGAGCGCGATCACGAGCGTCTGGCTGAGGTTGCCGACCAGGCGGGTGGACCCGGAGAACCAGGCGACACCGCGCAGTGCGTCCGTGTTGGCGTCGCGGTACTTCTCGTCCTCCTCGCTCAGGCGATCCCGGCCGTGCGGCTGCCGACGGAAGGCCTGGACGGCGCGGATGCCGCCCATCGTCTCGACGAAGTGGACGATCACCTTGGCGATCGAGGTCCGGGTCTTCCGGAAGGCCGTGCGTTGCGTCTTCTGCGCGGCGATGGTGATGAACACGAGCGGGACGAACCCGGTGAACACGACGAGTGCGAGCTTCCAGTCCATGACGACGAGGATCACCGCGATGAACAGCATCTGGCCGACCGACATGATCGCGTCGATGAGCGACTGCGAGAGGAACTGCTGCACCGACTCCATGTCGGAGGTCTGCCGAGACACCAACCGCCCCGAAGTCTGCTTCTCGTGATATCCGAGGTCCAGACGCTGCGTGTGGAGGAACACCCGCCGGCGCAGGTCGAACATGATCCGCTGCGCGAGCACACCGATGATCCGCTGCGACGCCCACATCGAGGCGCCCGCGACGAGCGTGACCCCCACGAACCCGGCGATTGCGGTGACGAGCGGGGTAGTGTCCCCGGCGACCGCCGCGGGCAGACCCGTGTCGAGGGCCGCGGCGACGAAGATCGGGTCGAGCACCGCGGTGACGAGCGAGACGAGCGTGACGAGTGCGAGGAAGAAGGCGCCGAGCAGGTGCGGACGCGTGAGCGACCACAGCAGCCGCCGCGCCTTCCGCGCGATGTCCGGCGGCAGGTCCTCGGCCTCGGATTCCTCCCGGAAGCCCCTCATCGTGCGCCCTCCTCGTGTACCTCGGCCGCGTCCCGCCCCCGGGCCACGGACTCCTCGTGTGCCTGCGCGAGCGCCTGGGCGCCCATGAGTTCCCGGTAGACGTCGCTGGTGCGCAGGAGCTCCTCGTGCGGGCCGAGCGCCACGATCCGCCCGTTCTCCAGGACCGCGACCCGGTCGGCCAGGGCCGTCGTCGAGGGCCGGTGGGCGACGATGAGCGTCGTCGAGTCCGCGAGGACCTCCCTGAGCGCCCGCTGCACCCTCTCCTCCGTGGCGACGTCGACGGCCGACAGGGGATCGTCGAGGACGAGGATCCGTGGTCTACCGATCACCGCCCGTGACAGGGCCAGACGTTGACGCTGACCGCCGGACAGGGACAGGCCCTGCTCTCCGACCTCGGTGTCGAGGCCGTCCGGCAGGTCCCGGACGAACCTGGCGGCCTGACTGATCTCCAAGGCCTGCCAGATCTCCTCCTCGGTCGATCCGGGCGCACCCATGGCCACGTTCTCGCGGACGGAGGCGGAGAAGAGGATCGGTTCCTCGAAGCTCACGGAGACGATCCGGCGCAGTTCGTTCACCGGCAGGTCCCGGATGTCCGTGCCGTCCACCCGCAGCACACCGTCCGTCACGTCATGCAGGCGTGGCACGAGGGCGGCCAGGGCGGTCTTGCCGGAACCGGTCGAGCCGACGAGCGCGACCGTCTCACCCGGTTCGATCCGCAGGTCCACGTGGCAGAGGACGTCGTCCGTGGCGTCGGGGAACCGGAAGGAGGCGTCCTCGAACTCCAGGACCCCGCGGTACTCCCGGGCCGGTGGGGTGTCGGAGATGTCCCCGTCGGTGTCCGTGATGTCGTAGGTCGTGTCCATGACCTCCCAGTACCGCTGGGCGGCGGTGCCGGCCATGATCGCGTCGGAGAGCAGGAACCCGAGCATCTCGACCGGGATCCGGATGACCATGATGAGGGTGACGCCGGCGACCACCGTGCCGACGGTCGTCCACCCGGAGATCACACCCCAGGTGCCGAAGGCCAGCGTCGCCATCATGGCCAGACGCGGGATCGTCATGGTGCCCGACCACAACCACGAGTCGAGGAACGACTTGCGGACCTCGATCGAGCGCAACTGCTGGGAGATCTCGCGGAACCGTTCGGCCACCCATGGTGCCCGCCCGAAGGCCTTGATGACGCGGATGCCCTGGATCGATTCCTCCACCTGGGTCGAGATGACGCCCATGGTGTCCTGCGACTCGCGCGACATCACGCGGTAGCGGGTGTTGAACACCGCGATCCCGGCCGCCATCGGCACGGCCATGAGGAGTGCGAACAGCCCGAACAAGGGCTCCATCACCGTGAGGACGATGATCCCGGTGAGCACGACGAAGGGGGTGGAGAGGAGGAAGGGGGCGCCGAACGCGAAGAATCGGCGCAACTGCGACATGTCCTGGATGGCGCGCGAGAGCAACTGTCCGGACTCCCAGGAGTCGTGGACGCCGACCGACAGGTACTGCAGGCGGTCGAAGATCCGGGATCGCCACGTGATCTCCCACTGGGAGACGACCCGGGCGGCGATCATGCGCCGGCCCCAGATCGCCACGGCCTCCGCCACGCCGATGCCGAGCACCGCGAGCACATAGGGCCACAGTGCCCCGAGGTCGCGGTCGGCGATCGGTCCGTCGACCACCGCACCCGTGAGCGTGGGGACGAACAGGGAGATCGCGTTGGCCAGGAAGGTCAGTGCGATGATCGTCAGATAGACGTACAACTTCCGCCGGATGTCCGGCCAGAAACGGAGGAGGGAGAGCACGTGATGCACGATACAGCGCGTCACGGACACCAATTCCGTGGGCGTCGTCACCCCGGGTCCGTCGACCCGTCCGTCACCTCCGGTCACCCCACCGGCCCGGGCGGTAGATTCGTCCCGTGAGCCGACACGACCGAGAGACCATCCGCGAAGAGCTCACCGGCGAGATCCTCACCGGTGTCATCGCCCCGGGCACGCCCCTGCGCGAGGTGTTGCTCGCCGAGCGCTTCGGCGTCTCCCGCACCCCCGTCCGCGAGGCCCTCACCGTCCTCGAACAGTCCGGCTTCGCCGTGCGGAAGGGCCGCAGCCTCTTCGTCCCCGAGGTCGACAGCAGTACCGCCCAGCAGGTCTTCGAGGTGTGGGAACTCCTGGAGATCGAACTCGTCGCCCACGCCGCCCGGGGACGTCGCCTGGAGGACCTCATCCGCGCCGAGGACCTGGTCCACCGCGACCGCGCCGACGCACCCGCCGAGGTCGCCGTCACCGACCGGGTCCTCCGTGACATCGCCTTCCACCGGGCCCTCTGGCACGCCGCCCACCACACCGTCCTCGAGGAACTCCTCGAACGCGCCGTCGCCCACCCCGTCCACCACCCGCGGTCCTCGCCGCTCGTCGACGACGACCGCTGGCAGGAGACCGTCGAGGAACACTCCCGCATCCTCGCCGCGATCGCCGCCCAGGACGTAGACTCCGCCCGCGAGTTCACCCGCGAGCACTTCCGCGCCGCCCACGACGCCCGCGTCGAGCGCCTCCGCTCCGCCTGATACCGCCCTCGCCCCGGCACCCCACCGCTCCGCCTGACGCCGCCCCAGCCCCGGCACCCCACCGCTCCGCCTGACACCGCGCCCGAGGCGCCCTGCAGTTCTCATCTGAACTGCAGGGCGCCTCGGGGGCGGGGGAGGGTGCCGCACCTCGACCGCGGGGGAGTGCCCTGGATCACTCGGTTGTCTCATTTTCGCGTCTCGCATGTCGGGAAAAATGCGACGACGGTTGACGCGACCGAAACGTGAGCGACTACAGTTCACGGCATGCACAAGCTTCTTGTCGTCGTCATTACCCAGCGCGCGGAGACCCCGTAGAGCTGTCGCACGACGACGTCCCGCGCGCCCCGCCGAAACCGGCCGGGGCGTTTTTCATGACCGGACACCCCGGGAATGAGGGAGCCCACGCAGATGCATCCGTCGGGACGACGGGCACCACCCACCGTGAACCGGTCACCCCCGGGGACGGCGGGCCCGACCACCGAACCGACACCACCGGAGTCACAGGAGACACCATGGCAGCGAATGCCCCGGCCGCGAGGCCGACGCCCACCCCGGCCACCATCAGGTCCGCGTCGCCGGAGACCCCCGAGGTCCTCACCGGTGCCCAGGCCATCGTCCGCAGCCTCGAGCTGCTGGGCGTCGACACGGTCTTCGGACTGCCCGGTGGCACCATCCTCCCCACCTACGACACGCTCCTCGACTCCGAGAAGATCAACCACGTCCTCGTCCGCCACGAGCAGGGCGCCGGTCACGCCGCCGAGGGCTACGCCGCCGCGACCAACCGGGTGGGCGTGTGCATGGCGACCTCCGGTCCGGGTGCCACGAACCTGGTGACCGCGATCGCCGACGCCCACATGGACTCCGTCCCGCTGCTGGCGATCACCGGTCAGCAGAGCTCGCGCCTGTTGGGCACCGACGCCTTCCAGGAAGCGGACATCGTGGGCATGACGATGCCGGTGACCAAGCACAGCTACCTGGTGACGCGGGCCGAGGACGTCCCGCAGGCCATCCGGAACGCCTACCACATCGCCTCGACCGGACGCCCCGGTCCGGTGCTCGTCGACGTGACGAAGGACGCGCAGCAGACCGCGGTGCCCTTCGTGTGGCCGGAGACGGAGGAACTGCCGGGCTACAAGCCGGTGACGAAGCCGCACACCAAGCAGATCCGCGCCGCCGCGAAGATGATCGCGGCAGCCGAACGCCCCGTCCTCTACATCGGCGGTGGCGTGGTCCGGTCCCGCGCCCAGGACGAACTGATCAAGCTCGCCGAGGCGACCCGGATCCCCGTCGTCACGACCCTCATGGGCCTCGGTGCCTTCCCGGACTCCCACCCGCAGCACCTGGGCATGCCCGGCATGCACGGCTCGGTGGCGGCGGTCGGCGCCATGCAGAAGGCGGACCTGCTCATCGCGATCGGTGCCCGGTTCGACGACCGCGTGACCGGTGATCTCGACTCCTTCGCGCCGTATGCCAAGGTGGTCCACGCGGACATCGACCCGGCGGAGATCGGCAAGAACCGCGACGTCGACGTGCCGATCGTCGGTGATGCCGCCCATGTCCTCGACGACCTGCTCTACGAGTTCCGCACCCGCGTGCCCGAGGCGCTCGAGGACTCCCACAGTGCGTGGTGGACCCAGGTGGACATCTGGCGGAAGACCTACCCGCTCGGCTACGACCACACCGAGTCCGGCCTGTGCGACCCCGAGTACGTGATCGAGCGGATCGCCGCACTCACCGGCCCGGAGGGCGTGTTCGCCGCGGGTGTCGGCCAGCACCAGATGTGGTCGAGCCAGTTCCTGCAGTTCGAACGCCCCGGTGCCTGGCTCAACTCCGGTGGTGCCGGGACCATGGGCTACGCGGTGCCGGCGGCCATGGGGGCCAAGGTCGGCGAGCCCGAGCGCACCGTGTGGGCGATCGACGGCGACGGCTGCTTCCAGATGACCAACCAGGAGCTCGCCACCTGCGCGATCAACGACATCCCGATCAAGGTCGCGGTCATCAACAACTCCTCGCTCGGCATGGTCCGCCAGTGGCAGACCCTGTTCTACGAGGGTCGGTACTCGAACTCGGACCTCAACACCGGTCACGAGACGGTGCGGATCCCCGACTTCGTCAAACTCGCCGAGTCCTACGGCTGCCTGGGCCTGCGGGTCGACTCGAACGCCGACGTCGACGCCGCGATCCAGCAGGCCCTGGAGACGAACGACCGCCCGGTCGTCATCGACTTCACCGTCCCGCCGGACGCCATGGTGTGGCCGATGGTCGCCGCCGGCGTGAGCAACGACGAGATCCAGTACGCCCGTGACCTGCAGCCCGACTTCTCCGGCGGGGCCGCCGGGGTCGAGGGCAGCGTCGCGCACGAGATGAAGAGCGTCACGCACACCCGCGCCGCGGAGGCGTCGGCCGCAGCCGCTGCCGCGGCCGACGCCTCGGGCACCGAGACGGCCGATGCCGCACACGACACCCCGAGCACGTACCCCACGCCGACCGAGGAGGATCGGGCATGAGCACCACGACCCGCCACACACTGTCCGTGCTCGTCGAGGACAAGCCCGGCGTGCTCGCACGCTTCGCCGGACTCATCGCCCGGCGTGGCTTCAACATCCACTCGCTGGCCGTGGGCACCACGGAACGCGAGGGGCTCTCGCGGATCACCGTCGTCGTCGACGTGACCGACGTCCCGCTGGAGCAGGTGACCAAGCAGCTCAACAAGCTCGTGAACGTCATCAAGATCGTGGAACTCGAACCCGAGGCGTCCGTGACCCGTGCGCACATGATCTTCAAGGTGAAGGCCGATGCCCAGGCACGGGCCGCTCTCAACGCCACCGTCGACATGTTCCGTGCGCACATCGTCGACGTCGCCCCCGACGCCGTGGCCATCGAGGCGACCGGCGAGCAGTCCAAGCTCGACGCCCTCCACACCGTGCTCGAACCCTTCGGCATCAAGGAGATCGTCCAGTCCGGCTCCCTGGCCATCGGGCGAGGCGCCAAGTCGATCTCCGACAAGGTGCTCCGCCACTGAGGGCCGGCCGCGGGTGCCCACCGCGGTGGGCTGCCCGCGGGCAGGGCGCCTCGGCGGCGTACCGCTCACGAGGCGCCCGCCGGGTGGACACGATTCGTGCCCTCCCGGGCGCGTGAGTACCATCACATCCGAACCAGACCACCACTTCCGACCGGTCCCGACCGGGGTCGGTGCACGCAACAATCCCCGAGGAGATAACTCCCATGGCAGAGCGCTTCTACGACGACGACGCCGACCTTTCGGTCATCCAGGGCAAGAAGGTCGCCGTCATCGGCTTCGGCTCGCAGGGCCACGCCCACTCCCTGTCCCTCCGTGACTCCGGTGTGGACGTGCGGATCGGCCTGGCCGAGGGCTCGAAGAGCCGCGACAAGGCCGAAGCGCAGGGCCTGACGGTCGGGACCCCCGCCGAGGTCTCCGAGTGGGCCGACGTCATCATGATCCTCGCCCCGGACCAGGTCCAGGCGGAGATCTACGAGACCGAGATCAAGCCGAACCTCAAGGACGGCGACACGCTCGCCTTCGCCCACGGCTTCAACATCCGCTTCGGCTACATCCAGGCGCCCGAGGGTGTCGATGTCGTCATGATCGCCCCCAAGGGCCCCGGCCACGTCGTCCGTCGTGAGTACGTGGACGGCCGGGGCGTGCCGGTCCTCGTGTGCGTCGAGGTCGACGCCTCCGGCAAGGCCTGGGACACCGTCCTCTCCTACGCGAAGGGCATCGGCGGCCTGCGTGCCGGCGGCATCAAGTCGACCTTCACCGAGGAGACCGAGTCCGACCTGTTCGGTGAGCAGACCGTCCTCTGCGGTGGCGTCTCGCACCTCGTGCAGTACGGCTTCGAGACCCTCACCGAGGCCGGCTACCAGCCGGAGATCGCCTACTTCGAGGTGCTCCACGAGCTCAAGCTGATCGTCGACCTCATGGTCGAGGGTGGCATCGCCAAGCAGCGCTGGTCGATCTCCGACACCGCCGAGTACGGCGACTACGTCTCCGGCCCCCGCGTCATCACGCCGGAGGTCAAGGAGAACATGAAGGCCGTCCTCGCGGACATCCAGAACGGCACCTTCGCCCAGCGCTTCATGGACGACCAGAAGGCCGGCGGTCCCGAGTTCAAGGAGCTGCGCGCCAAGGAGGAGACGCACCCGATCGAGACGACCGGTCGCGAGCTCCGCCAGATGTTCGCCTGGCTCAAGGACTCCGACGACGACTACGTCGAGGGCACCGCGGCTCGCTGAGTTGGATGCCGCTTTGGCCCCGGCACCCCGCCGCTGCTCAGGGCTGAGCCTGAGAAAGCGAGTTCTCTCCCCGCTCCCGAGGCGCCCTGCACTTCCGTCGGAAGTGCAGGGCGCCTCGGCGTCGTTCCGGACCGTGGAACGCCTCGCATGTGTCCCGGGACACGGTGGGAGCGGTACGGTGGGCGGGTGACTGCCTACCGATTCGAGACATTCCCCGTGGCCGTCGACGCCGACGGCACCCCTGACGACCGCACCGCCGCCTGGTACCGGGCCGTGCGACTGGGGTTCAACTTCCCTGATCCGACGGCCGAGGAGCTGGCGAGCTCCGCGGCCCGGGGCGTCAAGGACGGTCGCGTTGCGACGGCCGTCTACGCCGACAAGGCCCCGGAACACGCGGTCGACACCGCGATCCCTGTGGCGACCTTCGTGCACTTCCCCAAGAAGATGCACGTGGGCGGGGGCAATCTCATGCCCGCCCACCTCATCTCCTCGGTCACGGTGCGCCCCACCCACCGGCGCCGCGGGCTGCTACGGTCGATGATGACCGCGAACCTGCAGGACGCGAAGGACTCCGGGTTCCCGATGGCGGTCCTCACCGCGACCGAGGGTGGCATCTACAGCCGTTTCGGGTTCGGTGCCGCGACCTTCCAGCGGAAGATCGAGGTCGACACCTCGGCGCGGTTCCGGATGGCCGTGGAGCCGGACCGCCGGGTCGAGATCTGCCCGGCCCGGGAGCTGGAGTGGATCGCGCCCGAGGTGTTCGGAAAATTCCTGCTCACCGCACCCGGCGCGATCGAACGGCAGGAGGCGTACACACAGATCGCCGCCGGCCTGTGGGACCCGGAGACCGGCAAGGAGGACAAGGCCGTGCGCGCCGCCCTCCACTACACGGCCGACGGCGAGGTCGACGGATTCGTCGCCTACAAGACACCGAAGGGCTGGAACGAGAAGGGCAACGTGGTCGTCGTCGACTTCGTGGCGATCTCGGACGAGGCCTACGCGGCGCTGTGGTCGTTCCTCGCCTCGATCGACCTCACGACCACCGTCACGTACGACGAGGCGGCCTTCGAGTCGCCCCTGCCCTGGCTGCTCACCGATCGGCGTCTGGTGAAGACCGTGTCCGAGAAGGACGGGATGTGGCTGCGGGTGCTCGACGTCGTCGACGCGCTCGACTCCCGCCCCTGGTACGTCCCCGGTGATCTCGTGCTCAAGGTCGAGGACGACATGGGGTACGCTGCCGGCACCTTCAAGGTCCGGGCCGACGGGTCGGGGACGGGCCGGACGGAGAAGTGCACGGACTCCGTGGCGCCGGACCTCACGCTCGACGTCTCGCAGCTCGGCTCTCTCTACCTGGGCGGCGTCGATCCCGTGATCCTCGCGCGGGCCGGGCGGATCACGGAGAACACCGAGGGTGCGGCGAAGAAGGCACGGGCGATGTTCGGGCTGGAGCGGCTGCCCTACTCGCCGAACGACTTCTGAGGTGTCGGCGCGAGGGGATACGTGAGGTTCTCGGATCATCCCTTGTGTTCCACCATGTGACCCCTTGTGAATGTCTTCACAAGGGGTCACATAGAATCGGCCGCGACCGGCCCGGGGTCGCCCGTCCGTGGCCCCGCCGCCGCCCACACACGGCTACAGCAGGAGGAACAAGCGTGAGCAAGCCCGTGGTTCTCATCGCGGAGAATCTGTCACCCGCAACCATCGAGGCCCTCGGTCCCGACTTCGAGACCCGCTCCTGCAACGGTGCGGACCGCGCCGAGCTCCTGTCCGCCATCGCGGACGTGGACGCGATCCTCATCCGCTCGGCGACCCAGGTCGACGCCGAGGCGATCGAGGCGGCCAAGAAGCTCAAGATCGTGGCCCGAGCCGGCGTCGGACTCGACAACGTCGACGTGAACGCCGCGACGAAGGCCGGCGTCATGGTGGTCAATGCCCCCACCTCGAACGTCATCTCCGCCGCCGAGCTCACGATGGCCCACATCCTCGGCTCGGCCCGCAACTACGGCGAGGGCAATGCGACCCTCAAGGCCGGCGAGTGGAAGCGGTCGAAGCTCAGCGGCGTCGAGCTGTACGAGAAGACACTCGGCATCATCGGCCTCGGCCGGATCGGTGGGCTCGTCGCCGAGCGCGCCAAGGCCTTCGGCATGCGTCTGGTCGGCTACGACCCCTACATCTCGCAGACCCGCGCCGCGCAGATGGGCGTCGAGGTCATGAGCCTCGACGAGCTCTACGCGCAGGCGGACTTCATCACCGTCCACATGCCCAAGACCCCGGAGACGCTCGGCATGCTCGGCGCCGAGGCCTTCACCAAGGTGAAGAAGGGTGTGCGGATCATCAACGTCGCCCGTGGCGGCATCGTCGACGAGGACGCCCTCGCGAAGGCGATCGAGGACGGTGTGGTCGGCGGTGCCGGCATCGACGTGTGGAGCCAGGAGCCGCCGGAGCACGGCCCGCTCATGGACATGCCGACGGTGAATGTCACCCCGCACCTGGGCGCCTCGACCGCGGAGGCCCAGGAGAAGGCCGGTGTGGCCGTGGCCAAGTCGGTGCGTCTGGCGCTCGCCGGTGACCTCGTCCCCGACGCCGTCAACGTCTCCGGTGGTGCGATCCACGAGGACGTGCGCCCGGGCATCCCGCTGGCCGAGCGCCTGGGCCGTGCGGCCACGGCACTCGCCGGCGAACCGATCACGCACATGCGCTTCGAGGTGCGCGGGGAGATCGCCGACCTCGACGTCTCGGTGCTCCAGCTCTCCGCCCTCAAGGGTCTGTTCAAGGACGTCGTCTCGACACCGGTGTCGTACGTCAACGCCCCGATCCTCGCCGAGGAACGCGGGGTGACGACGGAGCTCGTCACCGACCGGTACCTGGAGTCCTTCCGGAACCAGACCTCCGTCGTCGTGACGACCGCCTCCGGCAAGCAGGTGAGGGTCTCGGGTACCGTCACCGGGCCCAAGCTCGTGCAGAAGCTCACCGAGGTCGACGGGTACGAGTTGGAGATCGAGCTCACCGACCACCTCATCGTCTTCGAGTACCAGGACCGGGCGGGCATCATCGGCCAGCTCGGTCAGGCGCTCGGCCGCAACGACATCAACATCGCCGGCATGCAGGTCTCGCGGAAGTCCGACGAGGGTGCCGCCCTGTCGGTCATGGCCGTCGACTCCGAGGTGACGGACGAGGTGCTCAACACGCTGGCCGGTGCCGTCGACGCGACCCGCTTCAGCGCCGTGAACCTCGCCGAGGACTGAACTCGACGCCGCCCGAGCGGTGCTGAACATCGAGAGGGCGCATATCCGTGGATTCCACAGTGGGATCCACGGATATGCGCCCTCTCGTCGCGTCGACGTCGTGAGCACACAGGCCGGGCACAGCAGGGAACACAGGACGGGACAGGCCGCGGGCGGACAGTGATGGCATCACGGACACACCGAACGAAGGAGATCACGATGCCGTCCGAGAACACCACACCGAACCACGACCGCGACGCATACGACCTGCAGGGTAACTCCGTGGCGGAGCCCACCGGCCGGGGGACCCCGGACCAGGGTGCACAGGAGTACGGCGGCGATCCGACCGCCTCGTGGGAGGACGCCCCGACGCGGGTGAATCCCCAGGTCTCAGGGCCTTCAGGCGCCGGGAGCCCTGCGAGTGGCGAGGACTCCGCGAGCGGTTACCCGGGTGCCGAGGCGGCCGGGACGCCGGCGCAGGAGGGGGACCCGGCCGGGGCCTGGGTACCACCGGAGCCCGGATATGCACCACAGATCGCCCCGGGGTCGGCCGCAGCCGGTGGCCGGGTCCCCGGCTCGGCGGGGGCGGGTGAATCCGTTCCCGGTTCCTTCGCCGCCGGTGCAGGTTCCGCCGGTGTGACCGGCGCCGCGGCCACGCGGAAGAAACGCGGCGCGTGGCGTACACGCAGGATCAGCCTGGTGCCGGCGGCGCTGGCGGGCGTGGGTCTCCTGCTCATCGGTGGGATCGCGGGCACCGCTCTCGGCGCGGCCGGGTCGGCCGCGTTCGCCGGCGGCAACGACGGGGACCCGGGATCCTCGCAGTTCACACCGGGTGACGGGACGAACCCTTTCGCCGACTCCGAGGAGGACGGCGGATCCACGGACCGCGGCTCCGGGTTCCCCGAAGGCGGGCCCGGTCAAGGACGGGGCGGGGGATTCCCCGGGAACGGACCGGGTTCCGACTCGGGCTCCGTACCGGGCACCGAGTCCGACTCCGGTACCGAGTCCGGGACGGAGTCCGGGTCTGGCACCACGACCTCGGGGACCACCGACACCACGGCCACCGAGAGCGCCTGAATCCTGCCGGCGCCGCGTGACGACCGTGCTGGACGCCGCCCGGGCCCCGGCACCCCACCGACGACTGTGCCCCACCTTCACAGGTGGGGCACAGTCGTGTCATGTGTCCGCCCTGGGACCCGGCGGGAACCTGCTGTCCATGGACGATCGACTCACCGGCGCCTCGGCGGCGGACACCTCTCCGGGAGGCGGCTCCCCGTCGTCGACGCCCACCTCTGCCCCCATCTCCGACCGACTCTCCACTCCCGAGGCGACCACCCGGACCTCCCGGACCACCGCCACGGCCACCCTCACCGCCACTCGGACGACGGTCGACCTCCTGGTCCCCGTGTACGACGAGGAGGCGCAACTCCGGCACTCCGTCGAGCGGCTCCTCGCGGAGACCGCGGACTCGGTCCACGACGTGACGATCGTCGTGGCGGACAACGCCTCGACGGACGCCACCGGTGCGATCGGCCGGGAGCTCGCGACCACCCACGACCGCGTCCGGTACGTGAGGTTGGAGCAGAAGGGGCGCGGCCGGGCTCTCAATCGGATCTGGTCGACCTCGGACGCCGAGGTCCTCGCCTACACCGACGTCGACCTCGCCACCGACATCCGGCTCCTCGACCCGATGGTGAGCGTCCTGGCCGCCGGCACCGCCGACCTCGCGATCGCCAGCCGACTGCTGCCGGACTCCCGGGTCGAGCGCGGGGTCTTCCGGGAACTCGTCTCGCGGTGCTACAACCGGTTGCTGCGCGGCACCATGGACGTCGACTTCTCCGACGCGCAGTGCGGCTTCAAGGCTGTCTCCCGGCAGGCTGCCCGCGCCCTGTTGCCCCACGTCACGGACACCGCCTGGTTCTTCGACACGGAACTGCTCACCCTCGCCCGCTGGTCGGGACTGCGGGTGCACGAGTTCGCCGCCGACTGGACCGACGATCCCGACTCCAGCGTCGACGTCGTCCGGACCGCCCGTGACGACCTGCGCGGTATGTTCCGGATGCGCCGCACCCTCGCCGCCGGCGAGTACCCGCTCGACGAGATCGCCGCCGTGGTCGGCCAGGAGCCCGCGATGCCCAACACCGGTGCGCAGATCCTCCACTTCGTGGACGTCGGCATCCTGTGCACTCTCGCGTACTCGCTCGCCTTCGTCCTCCTCGGCTCCGTCATGGACCCCCAGGTCGCCAACGTGTTCGCACTGCTCGGGTGCACGGTCCTCAACACCGCGCTCAACCGACGGTACTCCTTCGGCGTCCGGAATCCCGAGGGTCTGTACCGCCACCACGTCAAGGGACTTCTCGTCTTCGTCCTCTGTTGGGCTCTCACCGCCGGTGCGCTCACCCTCACCGCGGGTCTCGACGGCCCCTGGGCTCCCGTCGAGGTGCTCGTCGCCGTCACCGCCGCCAACCTCCTGGCGACCGTCCTGCGCTTCCTCCTCCAAAGGATCTGGGTCTTCGCCCGTCCGCCCGCGGCGCGCGGACGTACCGCTGCCGACCACCTCGCCCGCTCCACCTCCGCCACAGGGAATCCGTCATGAACAACGCTCCGAGGACCACCGGTCCGATCTCCGACTCCATGGGTGCCTCCGCTGTCGGCACGGCCGATTCGGTCCCGTCGCCGTCCCCCGCTGCCGAGGCGCCCTCCACGCGGACCTCCCCCTCTCCTCCCGACACGGCGGGGAGGATTTCGGCGCGGCACGGGCACGACCGGAGAGGGGCCCGGGTGTACGCGGTCCTCCTCGTGCTCCTCACGCTCGGCACGGTCGGTGCCTATCTGGTGAACCTCACCGCCAACGGGTGGGCCAACAGCTTCTACGCGGCCGCCGTCCAGGCGGGAACCGAGAACTGGGAGGCCTTCCTCTACGGATCACTCGATGCGGCCAACGCGATCACCGTCGACAAGCCCCCCGCGTCCCTGTGGCTCATGGCGCTGAGTACCCGCCTGTTCGGGTTCTCCTCCTTCTCCATGCTCCTGCCGCAGGTGCTGCTCGCCGGCGCGACGGTGCTCCTGCTCGTCCACTCGACCCGTCTGGCGCTGCGGGGACCGGTCGACTCCGGCCGGATCCCGGTGACCTGGTCCCGGGCGGCGGCCCTGCTCGTCGGGCTCGTGTTCGCGCTGCAGCCGGTGGCGGCACTCATGTTCCGGTTCAACAACCCCGACGCCCTTCTGGTGTGCCTCATGGTGGTCGCGGTCGTCGCGACACAACGGGCACTCGCCGTGGCGTCCTCGCGCACGGAACCGACGGACGGCACGGATCCGACCGACGGCACGGATCCGACGGACGGCACCGCACCGACCAGGTCCGTCGTGTCCGGCCGACGGGGTCGCGCGGTCCTCGGGTGGCTCGCACTGGCCGGGATCGCGCTCGGCTTCGGGTTCCTCACCAAGCAGCTGCAGGTCCTCCTCGTCACACCGGGGTTGCTGGCCGCGTGGCTCCTGTTCTCCCACGCGGGGTGGAAGCGACGAGTGCTCCTCGCCCTCGTCCCCGTGGCGACCCTCGTGCTCAGTGCCGGATGGTGGATCGCCCTCGTGGAACTCGTGCCCGCCTCGTGGCGCCCGTACGTGGGTGGTTCCCAGACGAACTCCTTCCTCGAACTGACCCTCGGGTACAACGGGCTGGGACGAATCACCGGTGAGGAGACCGGTTCCGTCGGGGGCGGCGGGGGCTGGGGCGAGACCGGGATCGCGCGTCTGTTCACCGGCAGTTTCGGGACCCAGATCGCCTGGCTGTTGCCGACGGTACTGTGCCTCCTCGTACTGCTGGCGGTCGTGGTGCTCACCCGCAGGCGCCTGTACCTCTCGTCTCCGATGCGGGTCCCGGCCGTGGCGGGTGTCCTCTGGGGAGCCTGGCTCCTCGCCACCTGGCTCACCCTGTCCTTCATGTCCGGGATCGTCCACGAGTACTACACCGTCGCACTCACGCCGGCGCTCGCGGTCCTCGTCGTCGTGCCGACCCTCGTCCTCTGGACGGACACCCGTCCGTGGGTGCGGGTGGCACTCGCGTGCATCCCCGTGCTCACGGGTGCCTGGCAGTACCACCTCATCGGCGAGACGAGCGGCGTGCCCATCTGGCTGCGCCTCGGAGTGCTCCTCACGGGTCTTGCAGCAGGCCTTCTCGTGCTCGGGACAGCGGTGCTCAGATCCGTCCGGGACACGGAGGACCACGCCGGACGGAGCGGCGCAGCACTGGACGATGCCGCACGAGATCGTGTCGCGCAGACCGGTGACCCGCAGGACGGGGAGGCCACGGAAGGCACCGGGGTGCAGGGCGCCTCGGGCGCGGTGGAGGCACCGGTGTCCCTGCGACGGGGCGTGGCCGCCCTCCTGCTCGTGCTGCTCGGGTTCACGGCGCTGGCCGTGCCCGCGCACCTCACCGCGCGGACGATCGCGCAGTCGACACAGGGTTCGATCGTGACGATCGCGGGCTCCGGTATGAGCGGAGGCCCAGGTGGGATGACCGGGGGGCCCGGCGGTGGACCGAGCGCGATGACGGGTGGCCCGGCACAGGACGGCACCGCACGGGACGGCACCGCACGGGACGGCGGCGGACCCGGTGGAGCAGGCGGTGGCATGGGTGGCCTTCTCGGGGCGAGTACCCCGAGCGACGCGCTCCAGGAGGCGCTCCTCGCGGACGCCGCGGAGTACACCTGGGTCGCAGCGGCCATCGGCGCGAACAATGCCGCCGGCCTGCAACTGTCGACCGGGGAACCGGTGATGGCGATCGGTGGGTTCAACGGGACCGATCCGTCCCCGACCCTCGCGCAGTTCCAGCAGTACGTGGCGACCGGGCAGATCCACTGGTTCGTCGCCGGCGGCGGCATGGGGGCCGGGATGGGGCAGCAGTCCTCGGCGGCCGCGGAGATCACGGCGTGGGTGGAGGCGACCTTCGCCGCACAGGACGTCGACGGCACGACCGTCTACGACCTGTCCGGCGCTACGTCCGCCGACACGGATACGGAGGTGGGATGATGGACGACATGGACTCGACACCACTTCGGCACGCCGACGGGTCCGCCATGCGCGTGCTCGTCGTCGACGACGAGAAGAATCTCGCGGAACTGCTCACGATGGCCTGCACCCTCCAGGGGTGGGACGCAGCCTCGACCGGCACCGGCCGCGAGGCGGTCCGTCTGGCACGGGCACAGTCCTTCGATGCGATGATCCTCGACGTCATGCTGCCGGACATCACGGGTTTCGAGGTCATCGAGAAACTACGCAGCGAGGGCGACCAGACCCCGGTCGTGTTCCTGTCAGCCCGCGACGCGGTCGACGACCGTCTCACCGGACTTCGGTTGGGTGGTGACGACTACGTGACCAAGCCCTTCAACCTCGACGAGGTGGTCGCCCGGGTCGCCGCCCGCCTGCGCCGGACCGGCCTCGCACCGGAACCTGAGGACGGTCCGCTGCGGGTCGGAGATCTCGAACTCGACGAGGCGAGCCACGAGGTGACGCGGGCCGGGACGCCGATCGAGCTCACCGCCCGTGAGTACGAGGTGCTCCTCCTCTTCATGCGCAATCCGCGGGTGGTGTTGTCGAAGAGCCAGATCCTCGACCGGGTGTGGGACTACGACTTCGGTGGTAACGGGAACATCGTGGAGCTCTACATCAGCTATCTGCGGAAGAAGATCGACACACCGTTCCCGGACTCCCCACCCCTGTTCCACACCAAGCGTGGGGCCGGGTACATCCTGCGGGCGGACTGATGCAGGGGACCACGACCGGTGGACGGGAACCCCGGTGGCGGACGCGCGCACGGACCCTTCGCGTCCGACTGATCCTCATGACGGTGACGATCCTGGTGCTCATCGGCGCCGGGATCGGGACGGGCGCCGTCGTCGCGGTCCGCAGCACCCTCATGCACGGTCTCGACGCCGATCTCGACTCCCTCGTCGAGGACGCCGACCGGGACGGCCCCGGCCGCCCCACCGGCGTGGGCTCCGGTGGGGCGTTCGGCGGCGGTCCGTCGCCGGACTCCCGCCTGGAGTTCCTCACCCGCCCGGGACAGGAGGACGGGTCGATCGCGGTCGTGTCCGACGGATCCACCGTGACCGGCGTGGTCGTCCGACGTGCTCTCGGCGAGGTCGAGAACCTGCCGGAGGACACCGTCCTCTCCCTCCTCGACGTCCCCGTCGGGGCCGAACCGACCACACGGGAGATCGAGGGCCAGGGTGCCTACCGCCTCGTCGCGACGCAGCCGACGGGCACCGACCTCGTGGTCGTCTACGGGGTCCCGCAGGACGACGTCGACCACGCACTGCGCACGACGGTGTGGTCGACGGTGGCCGTCGTCGCCGTGGGTGTGGTGCTCGCGGCACTCGGGGCGGGCGCGCTCATCAACCGGCAGCTGCGGCCGCTGAGGGCGGTGGCCCGGACCGCGACCGAGGTGTCCCGCCTCGACCTCGGAGGTGATGACCCGGCCCTCGACGCCCGGGTGCCGGCCGACCTGTCGACCCCCGGGACCGAGGTCGGAGACGTGGGGGCCGCGGTGAACACGATGCTTGAGCACGTCGATCGCGCCTTGCACGACCGGCACGAGTCCGAGCAGCGGATGCGTCGGTTCGTCGCCGACGCCAGCCACGAACTGCGGACACCCCTGGCGACGATCCGTGGATACGCGGACCTCACCCGTCCGGTGCGGGACACACTGCCGGCGACCGTCGTCACGAGCCTGGAGAGGATCGACCAGGGAACGGTTCGGATGTCGGGGCTCGTCGACGACCTACTGCTGCTCGCCCGCCTCGACGCCGGCCGCGAGGAGTTCGTCCCCACCGATGTCGACATGTCCGCCCTGCTCATCGAGCTCGTCGAGGACGCCCACGTGACGGAACGGGCGACCGCTGACGGGGTGGGCGGATCCACGGCGGGCGGAACCGGCGAGGACGGGCGATCGGAATCCGCCGGTCACAGGTGGGAACTCGACCTGCCGGAGGAACCGGTCGTCGTCCGGGGGGTCGAGGGCCGCATCCGCCAGGTGATCGGGAACGTCCTCACCAACGCCCGCGTCCACACCCCGAATGGGACCCACGTGCGGGTCGGACTGCGGGTCGCGGACGGCACGGGGAAGGTCGAAGTCGGGGAGACCGGAACCGGTGGGTCCGGGATCGGGGAGTCCGCGATCGTCCGGGTCGAGGACGACGGTCCGGGGATCCCCGCCGAGGTGCGGACCCGGGTCTTCGAACGGTTCGTCACCGCCGGCTCGGGCCGGTCGCGATCGGCTTCCGCACAGTCGTCCGGGGGCAGCTCCGGCCTCGGCATGGCGATCGCTCACGCTCTCATGGAATACATGGGTGGTGAGATCACCGTCGCGAGTCCGGTCCTTGGGGACGTGGGGACGGCCTTCGAGGTGCGGCTGCCCCTCGCCGACGGGTGAGCCTCAGGCGTTCCAGAGACCGTAGCTGTCGGCCAGCTGCTGGATCTTCTTCGCGCGGGTGAGGCGCGGCAGGTAGGAGCCGTCGGGGATCGAGCTCGTCTTCTTCGCGGTCTCGAGCATCTCGCGGGCCCATGCGCGGTCGTCCTCGCTCGGCGCCAGTGCCTCGTTGACGGTGCGCACCTGACCGACGTTGAGCACGAGCTTGCCGGCCATCCCCATCTTCGTCGTCCAACCGCAGTCCTCGACGACGCGGTTCCGGGGAGCGTCCGCGCCGGAAGGCCCGTCGATCGCACCGGGCAGACCACCGACACGGGTGGCGATCACCAGCCGCGAACGCGCATAGGCGAGTGCCACCGGATCGTCACCGACGCCGGTGTCCTTGCGGAAGTCGTTGGTACCGAAGGCGAGACGGAAGGTGCCGGGCGCCTCGGCGATGCGGGTGGCGTTCTCGATGCCGATCGCGGACTCGATGAGAGCGATGACGGGGACCCCTGCGCCGGCGCGCATGGCCGTCCACGTGATCTGCTCGGGCTTCTCCGTCTCCGGCAGCATGATGCCGCGCAGACCCGGGAGCCCGGCCGTCGCCTTGAGGTCGTCCTCCCAGTGGTCGGTGCCCATCGCGTTGACGCGGACCCACCCGGACATGCCCGAGTCGAGCGCCTGCACGACGTTGTCGCGTGCGGTGCCCTTGTCCTCCTCGGCGACCGAGGCCTCGAGGTCGAAGATCACGGAGTCCGCCTCGGAGGCCTGGCACCCGGCGAACAGGTCGGTGAAACCGGCGTTCACGAGCAGCCAGGAGCGGGACAGCTTGGCGGGGAGGGCGGCGGCGCGGGCATTGCGGATGGTTGCGGTCGGCATGCCCCCGATTCTAGGGCCGGGTCCGGGTCCCCCGGCCCGGTTCGGGACCGGATCGTGCCGGGCCTCACGTCGACGTCCCACACCGTGGACTGCACGCCCACGGGGCTCCGGTCGCGCACCGACACAGTACGAGTCTCGCACCGACCGCGCACTGATCCCACGCCGGCGCCGCCCCGCACATGTCCGGATCGTGGATTTACCGACCGCGATCCGAGACGCCCGCCCTACACTCGCGCCATGAGCGCAGAATCCGTGACCACCGACGCAGCTGTCACCACGCACCGGATCGCCGTCATGCCCGGCGACGGGATCGGGACCGAGGTCGTGCCCGAAGGTCTCAAGGTCCTCACCCGGGCCCTCGAGCTCAGTGGGGAGCCCGTGCGGCTGGAGACCGAACGGTTCGAGGCCTCGGCCCGCCGCTGGCACGAGACCGGCGAGACCATCACCGACGAGGAGATGGAACGCCTGCGGACCTTCGACGCGATCTTCTTCGGCGCCTGCGGCGATCCGTCCGTCCCCTCCGGCGTCCTGGAGCGCGGCATCATCCTCAAGATGCGCTTCGGTCTCGACCACGCGGTCAACCTCCGCCCCTCGCGCCTGTTCCCCGGCAACCCCTCGCCGCTCAAGGATCCGGGTGACGTCGATTTCGTCGTCGTCCGCGAGGGCACCGAGGGCTCCTACACCGGCCAGGGCGGCAGCATGCGCACCGACACCCCCGCCGAGGTCGCCACCGAGGTCTCGGTCAACACGTGGTTCGGCGTCGAGCGCACCGTCCGCTTCGCCTTCGAGAAGTCGATGACCCGGAACCGCAAGCTCACCTACGTCCACAAGAACAACGTGATGGTCCACGCCGGCCACCTGTGGCGCCGCGTCGTCGAGCACGTGGCCCCCGAGTTCCCCGAGGTCGCCGTCAACTACGAGCACGCCGACGCGTGCACCATGTACCTCGTCAACGACCCCGCCCGGTACGACGTCATCGTCACCGACAACCTGTTCGGCGACATCATCACGGACATCGCCGCCGCGGTCACCGGCGGGATCGGACTCGCCTCGTCGGGCAACCTCAACGTGAATGGCACCGGACCCAGCCTGTTCGAGCCGATCCACGGGTCCGCCCCGGACATCGCGGGTCAGGGGAAAGCCGACCCCACCGCCTCGATCCTCTCCGGCGCGCTCATGGCCGAGTCCCTCGGCCTGCCGGTCGTCGCCAAGGCGATCCGCACCGCCGTCGAGGAGGACCTCGCCGCCCGCGCCGACCTGGGCACCCGGTCCACTTCCGAGATCGGCGACGCGATCACCGCCCTGCTGGGCTGAATACCCCCTGCCCGCGCCCGAGGCGTCCTGCACTTCCCATGAGAAGTGCAGGACTTCCCATGAGAAGTGCAGGACGCCTCGGGCGCGGGAATGACGGTATGAGGTGGGCCGCATTCCGTCCTCCGGAACGCGGTAGCCTTGCGTGCAACACCCGAGACCCTGCGAGAAGAAGAGCGAGCGATGACAGACTTCGAGCTCCTGAAGAACGCCGAACCGAAGAGCCCGGCCGTGCGCGAGGCGATCATGGCCGACCCCGGTTTCGGCAACCACTTCACCGACCACATGGCGTCGATCCGGTACACCTCGGAGCAGGGTTGGCACGCCCACTCCCTCAAGCCCTACGGCCCGCTCGTGCTCGACCCGGCCTCGGCCGTCCTGCACTACGCGCAGGAGATCTTCGAGGGGCTCAAGGCCTACCGGCACGCCGACGGGTCCGTGTGGACCTTCCGCCCCGAGCTCAACGCCCTGCGGTTCCAGAAGTCGGCCGAGCGTCTGGCCCTGCCGCAGTTGCCCGTCGAGGACTTCGTCGACTCCCTCAAGGCCCTCGTGTCGCACGACGAGGTGTGGGTGCCGACCCCGGCCGACGAGACCGACGAGGTCTCCCTCTACATCCGCCCCTTCATGATCGGGTCGGAGACGTTCCTCGGAGTCCGTCCGAGCGAGGAGGTGCAGTACCTGTGCATCGCGAGCCCCGCCGGTCCGTACTTCGCCGGGGGTGCGAAGGGTGTCGACATCTGGTTGTCGGAGACGCTCAAGCGTGCGGCCCTCGGTGGCACCGGCTACGCCAAGTGCGGTGGCAACTACGCCGCCTCGATGACCGCCCAGCGTGAGGCGGCTGCCCACGGGTGCGCCCAGGTGATGTTCACCGACGCGGCGGAATCCCGGTACCTCGAGGAGCTCGGCGGCATGAACCTCATGCTCGTCACCTCCGACGGTGAGCTGCTCACCCCCGAGCTCAGCGACACGATCCTCGACGGTGTCACCCGCCGCTCCGTTCTCGAACTCGCCCCCGACCTGGGGCTCACGCCCGTCGAGCGCCGCATCGAGGTGGCCGAGTGGCGCAAGGGTGTCGAGTCCGGCTACATCACCGAGGCGTTCGCCTGCGGCACCGCGGCCGTCATCACGCCCATCAGCCGCCTGGTGTCGAACGACTTCACCATCGACATGGGCGAGATGGGGGAGAAGACGCTGGCCATGCGGGGGGCTCTCCTCGACATCCAGTACGGCCGGGCGGAGGACAAGCACGGCTGGCTCGTGCGTCTGGCCTGAGAGGTCCGGGAGCACCGCCAGGGCGGCGTTGTCGTCGCTCGAAGTACCAAACCCACGTACTCCTCCGCCTTGCCCTGACAGCGCTCCCGAACCCCTCACTATTCGGATGTGATCTCCGGCACAGATGGGGACGAACCTGCGGTTCTTTGCGCAATTGCGCGCAAATGAGCGTAGGCTCGTCCCCATGTCCGTTTCATCCGCATCCTCGGCCGGGACTCCCGGCCACACCACTCCCGCTCCCGGAGGCACCGGCGCCTCCGGTGGAGCCCTCCCGCGCGCCGAGGAGGTCGTCGCGAACCTGCCCTGGAAGTGGAGGACGCAGGGCGCCATCTTCCTCATCGGGGGCCTCGGCTTCATGTTCGACGCCTGGGACGTCGCCCTCAACGGGTTCCTCATCCCCCTGCTCAGTGACGAGTGGGGACTCTCCGTCGGTCAGGCGGCCTGGATCGCCACCGCGAACCTGCTCGGCATGGCGCTCGGTGCCTTCGTGTGGGGCGGGATCGCCGACAAACTCGGCCGCCGTACCGCCTTCTCGCTCACGATCCTCGTGTTCTCGCTGTTCACCGTGCTCGGGGCACTGAGTCCCAACCTCGCGGTGTTCATCGTCTTCCGGTTCATCGCCGGCTTCGGTCTGGGCGGGTGCATCCCCGTCGACTACGCCCTCGTCGGCGAGTTCACGCCGAAGAAGCACCGGGGTCGCGTCCTCACCGCGATGGACGGCTGGTGGCCGATCGGCGCGACGCTCTGCGCCTTCGTCTCCGCCGGGATCGTGGGCCTGGGCGGCAACTGGCGCGTGGCCATGCTCGTCATGGTCCTCCCGGCACTGCTCGTCTTCGCCATCCGCCTCGGCGTGCCCGAGTCACCCATGTGGCTGGCCGCCAAGGGACGCACGGAGGAGGCCGACACGGTCATCCGCCGCCTCGTCGAACGCACCGGTGGTACGCAGACCGAATGGGTCCACGACACGGCGCCCGCCGCCGAGGTGAACCGCGGGATCCGGGACCGCCTGGCCGGCGCCTCGGGCCAGCTCGTGGCCGTGTGGCGGCACCAGCCGGCGACGACCGCGACGGCCTGGCTGCTGTTCGTCTCCGTCATGGTCCTCTACTACGCCGCGCTCATCTGGCTGCCCAAGATCCTGCGCGAGCAGGGAATGGGTGACCAGGCGGCCTTCATCGCCACCGGTCAGATGACCGCGATCGGCATCCTGGGTGTCGTCGTCTGTGCCCTGCTCGTCGAGTACACCGGGCGCAAGTGGATGCTCGGGGTCTCCGCCGTGACCGCCGCGGCCGCGCTCGTCGGATTCGCGATCGCCCTCGGGGCCGGGGGAGCGGAGCTGAACTCCGGGGCCGTCTTGAGCATCCTCGCCTTCGGGTTCCTCGTCCAGATGGCCATCCCGGCGCTCTACACGTACATCACCGAGCTCTACCCGACGGCACTGCGCGGCTCCGGGTTCGGGTGGGCCTCGGCGGCCTCCCGGGTGGCGACCGGTATCGCACCGATCGTGTTCGGGTCGTTCCTGTGGCCGTACTTCGGACTCGTGACCACCTTCGTCGCCACCGGCGCGCTCGTCGTCGTGGCCGTCGTCATCATGGCGTTCGTGACGAAGGAGACGACGGGGCGGGCGCTGGAGTGATCGTGTCGCCGCGCGGAGTACCGTGGGCACCATGACCGAGAACCCTGCAGACGTGGAGACCTTCCACGGTGAGTACAAGGTGGGCGGCGGCAAACTCGTCGTCGCGGACCTGGAGACGACCGGCACCGCGATCAGCGCGGTGAAGATCTCCGGGGACTTCTTCCTCGAACCGGAGGAGGCGTACTTCGACATCGCCCCGGCGCTCGTCGGTGCGCACGTGCGCGAGAGCGGGCAGGAACTGACCCGGCGCCTCGACCACGCGCTGTCGGCGTACCCCGATCTGCAGATGCACGGCTTCTCGACGGTCGATATCGCCACCGTCGTGCGCCGGGCGCTGACGCGGGCCACGAACTTCACCGACTACGACTGGAAGGTCATCCACGGACCGGTCCTGCCGACGAACGTGAACGTCGCGCTCGACGAGGTGCTCCTGCGCGAGGTCGACTCCGGCGCCCGCACCCCGACCCTTCGGTTCTGGGAGTGGGAGGACAAGGCGACCGTCATCGGGTCCTTCCAGTCCTACGTCAACGAGATCCGGCAGGAGGGCGTCGAGAAGTACGGGATCGACGTCGTCCGACGGATCAGCGGCGGTGGCGCGATGTTCATGGAGGGCGGCAACTGCATCACCTACTCGATGTTCGTGCCCGAATCCCTCGTCGCCGGCCTCGACTACGCCGAGTCCTACTCCTACCTGGACAAATGGGTGATCGCCGCGCTCGCCGAGGTGGGCGTCGACGCCTGGTACCAGCCGATCAACGACATCACCTCGACCGGCGGCAAGATCGGTGGGGCGGCGCAGAAGCGCCTGACCAGCGGCACCGTCCTCCACCACGCGACCATGTCCTACGACATCGACGCCGACAAGATGACGGAGGTCCTGCGGATCGGCGAGGCGAAGATCAGCGACAAGGGCATCACCTCGGCGAAGAAGCGCGTCGACCCGCTGCGCCGGCAGACCGGGGCCGCGACCCGCGAGGAGATCATCGCGACGATGGTCCGTGTCTTCACCGAACGTTACGGCGCCACCGCGGACACGTACACGGACGCGGAACTCGCCGCGGCCGAGGACCTGGTGCGCACCAAGTTCGGGACCTACGAATGGACGCACCGGGTGCCGTGATGGGTGACATGAGGAATGATCCACCTTCGCGCGTGGCCCGCCGGTACTCCGACCTGGAGGCGAAGCCCTGGGTCAACGGACTGGGTGAGACGGTCGAACTCGTCGATCTCGAGGCGTCGGTGGGGTTGGTCGAGGGTGCCGACGCTGTGATGTCTCCCGCCCCTTGGCGTCTGAGCGTCGCCCGGCTGCTCGGTCCCGCGGACTTCTCCGCGTTGCCGGGCCTGCACCGGACCTTCGTGCCCGTCGGTTCGCGGGTCGTCCTGCGCGTCGACGGCACCGATCACGTGATCGAGGACCGCGGGCGCCTGGAGTTCGACGGGAGCGCCGAGGTCACCCTCGTCGACCTCGACCGCGAGTGCCGCGCGGTGAATCTCATGTCCCGTTCCGGCGCGCGGACCGTCGCCTACGGGCCGCTCACCGCGGGCGCCGTGCAGCCCGATGAGTTCGCCGCCGTCGCCCTCGACGGGACCGCGTCCGACGGGTCCGCGATCTCCGTGGGCGAGGCGCCCCGACCCTTCGACCTGCTCGTGCGCTCCGCGGACGGCGCCGGGACCTCCGGTGTCGGGACCGGGGCGGGGCGCCTCGGCGGCGGGGAGTCGGTGGACCTCGACGCGGTGGGCGTACGCCTACCGCTCGTGCTGCCGCAGGTGTGACCGCAGGAGGTCGAGGAGCACGGAGGCCTTGAGGTCCTTCTCCTCCCGTTCCGCGCGGGCCGTGGAATCGAGGACGATCGCGCCGCCCGCCCCGAGGGTCCAGGTGTCGTCGTGCCGGACGAGCGTGCGGATGACGACGCTGAGGTCCACCGTGCCGTCGTACCCGAGCGCGCCGAGCGCTCCGGAGTAGACACCGCGCGGTCCGGTCTCCAAGGCGTCGATGATCTCGACGGTCCGCTGTTTCGGCGCGCCCGTCATCGATCCGGGTGGGAAGCAGGCGTGGATCGCGTCGAACCCGTCGCGACCGGTCTCCAGGCGGCCCGTCACCGTCGAGACCATCTGGTGGACCCGGGGCAACGAGCGGATGGTCATGAGGTCGGGGACCGCCACCGAACCGGGCGTGCACACCCGCGACAGATCGTTACGGACGAGGTCGACGATCATGAGGTTCTCCGCCCGGGTCTTCGCGTCCGTGCGCAGGGCGAGGGCGGCCGCGGCGTCCGCGGCCGGTTCGGCCCGGCGTGCGGTGGTGCCCTTGATCGGTCGGCTCTCGGCCCTCCCGTCGTCCTCGACCCGGAGGAAGCGTTCCGGGGAGGCGGAGAGGATCTCGACCTCGCGCACGGTGGGCTCGGCGTCGGGGTGGCGGAGCAGGAGGTAGGCGGCGTGGTCGGCGGGGTTCCGGGTGCGCAACCGGGTGTAGAGGTCCAGGCCGTCGGGTGCCGATCCCGGAGTGGATCGCGCGGCCGCGGTCTCGAAGGTGTCGGTGAGGCACACCTCGTAACTGTCACCGTCGACCAGGTGCGCGTGTGCGGTACGGACGGCGTCCTCGTAGGCGGCGTCGTCCAGACGCCAGTTGCCGGTCGCGGACGGACCGGAGTCCGACTCGGGCGCTTCGACGGCGAACGAGACCGCGGCGGACGGGGCTGCGACGAGCGCCGCGCGGAACCGAGCGAGAGCGGCAGCGCACTCCCGGTCGGCGATCGGGGTGTCGAGACCGAGGGAGACGAGGTCGACGGTGTCCGTACGGGGGTCGTGGACGAGGAAGGTCTGCGGTTCGACGAACCAGGCGTCCGGGGTCGGTGCGCGGTGGGGGCCGGGGGCGAGGGTCGCGGTCTTCATCTCGTGGCCCAGGTAACCCAGGAAGCCACCCCGGAAGGGCAGGCCCGAGGGCATGCCCAGGAGGTGGGTGTGGGAGCTGAGATCCCGCAGGAGCGGGAGGAGGTCGGTGTCCGTGATCCGGCGGGTCGCGCCGTGCTCGGTGAGCGTGGTCGTGCGGGTGGCGGCGTCGTGGGTGAGGACCCGGGCGTGGGGACCGGCATCGGTGGCGAGGACGGTCGCCCGCCAACCGGGAGAGGAGGTGCGGGCAGCGTCCCGGGAGCGCACGGGGCCCGTGGTTTCGGATCCGGTGGGGCCCGGAACGGCCGGTTCGGGAGCGGCGGGGTCGGAGGCTTCGGGAACGGCCGGTTCGGGAACGGCGGCGGAGGCGTCGAGCCAGAGGACCGAGGAGCCCGGGTGTGCGTCCCGGAGGGCGCGCGCGGTGGCCGGGAGGTCGAGGCGGAGGTGGAGCCGCAGGTGGCGGGCCCGGAGGCGGCGGGGGTGGAGCCGACGAGGTGGGGTGTCCACGGTGTCCTCCTCGTCCGCACGTCCGGTGGTGGTCCGGGCCCGGACCGGCACCTCGGGCCGGTGCCACGGGTGCCCCGAGAGCCTACCGGGTCGACGGAGTGCCGGATCCACGGAGTCCTGATCCGTCCCGGGGGAAAACCCGACACTCGCGCCGGGACGTCCCCCTGATCACCCTCTGTGCAGGATGTGTGTCCGTCGCGAGGACTAGCGTGAAGGACATGACGAACACCCCTCCCGTGCCGTGGACAGCGCCCCTGCTGGTGGCCGCCACGGTCACCCTCCTGCTGCGTGGCACCTCGGTCGCGCTGTGGTGGGGCGTGCGGGAGTCCGGGTGGGACGTCCTCGACCTCCTGGCCCTGTTGGCGGCAGGGGTGCTCGTCGTACTCGCGCTCCCCGTCCAGGCCGGATACCGCACGTCCCGACCACTCCACGGGACGCGCGTGCGGGCGACGGCCTGGGGGACCGGTGCGTTGCTCGCGGCGGCGACCTGCGCCGACTGGGTCGCGGAGACGCTCGGATGGGCCTCGGCTGCGCTCGACGGCGCCCTGTACGGTCCCGACCTGGTCGGGCTGTTCTCCATGGCGTCGGGTGCCGGGACGGTGGTCATGCTCGTCCTGTGGTTGAAGGGTGCACCGGGCGTCGTCGTGTCCGCGGTCGCGGTGACGAAGGAAACGGTGACGCCCGGGACGGTGCCGCACGAGGCGGCAGGGCCGAGTGCGCGTGTCGACTACGCTGGGGGGCGCCCGCCGAATCCCACACCCGTCACCGAGGAGAGCATCCGTGCGCCACGTGGAACCGACCGTCGAACTCATCGCCAAGCCGCAGATCGACTGGGACGCGCTGAAGAAGTACCTCGGTGAGGTCGGCGGCGAGGAGTGGTCCGAACGGGTCGAGCCCCAGGACTCCCCGGATGCCGAGGACCTCGTCGAGTTCTCCGGTCGCATGTGCTACCGCTCGTGGCAGCCGGGCCTCAACCCCAACGTCTCCCGCGTGCGCACCGACTCCGCCCAGTACCTGGGCAACGTGATCGGCTCGCAGCACGGTTCGGTCCTCGAACACGCGAACTTCACGTTCGTCCTGCACAACGTGTCGCGTGTCCTCACCCACGAACTCATCCGTCACCGGGCCGGCTGCGCCTACTCGCAGGAGTCGCTGCGGTACGTCCGTCTGGACGAGATCCCCTTCTGGTTCCCGGACTGGGCACGGGAGGACGAGGAACTCATGGAGCGCTCCCTCCAGGTGCTCGACACCCTCGAGGAGCACCAGAAGTGGATGGCCGAGCACTTCGAGCTCGACAAGGAGGGCACGAAGTTCGCGCACAAGAAGCACATGACCTCGTTCATGCGCCGGTTCGCGCCCGAGGGTCTGGGTACCGGAATCGTCTACACCGCGAACCTGCGGTCGCTGCGCCACGTCGTCGAGATGCGCACCGCTCCCGGCGCCGAGGAGGAGATCCGCCTCGTCTTCGGCAAGATCGCCGAGGTCATGAAGGAAGAGGCCCCCGCGATCTTCGCCGACTACTCGGTCGAGGACGGTGCCTGGATCCCCGGCACCCGCAAGGCCTGAGTTCCCGTCACTTGCCGCCGGCGACGCGGATCGTCTCGCCGACCACGTAGCCGGCCGCCTCGGACATGAGGAAGGCGACGACGTCGGCGACCTCCTCGGGCCGGGCGACGCGGCCGAAGGGGTGCACCTGGGCCACGCGCTCGGCACGGTCGGGATCGCCGGCGTCCTCGTGGATGCGGGTCTCGGTCGTCCCCGGCGCGCAGCCGACGACGCGGACACCGTGATCGAGGGCCTCGAGGGCGAGGCCGGTGGTGAGGGCGTCGACCCCGGCCTTCGCCGCCGCGTAGTGGACGTACTCGCCGGGAGCCCCGGTCGTCGCGGCCGCCGAGGACACGTTGACCACCACGCCGCCGCGGCCTCCGTGGCGGAGACTCATCCGACTGACGGCCTGCCGGGCGACGAGCACTGCCGCGGTGAGGTTGAGGTCGATGACGGACCGGATGGTCTCCGGCGCGGTGCTCACGAGCGGGCCGACGTGCTGGGTGGCACCGGCATTGTTCACGACCCCGGTGACTGTGCCGATCCTCTCAGCCTCCTCGAACAGCCGGCCGATCCCGTCGTCCGTCAGGAGGTCCGCCCGGACGAGGACCACCTGCGTGCCGTGGGCGGCGAGCTCGGCCTCGAGCGCGCGGGCGGCCTCCACGTCCCGGTGGTACCCGAGGGTGAGGTCGTGCCCGGCCGCGGCCAACCGGCGGGCCACCGCGGCGCCGATGCCACGGGTCCCGCCGGTGACGACGGTGTGGGGTCGCGTGTGTGCGAGGGCGGCCTCCGCGCCGGTGTCCTGAAGGTGGCGACCGTTCTCCGAGGATGTCATGCCCTCAGGGTAGTGGCGTCTGTGCTCCCGACGCCGTCAGCGGGCGGACCGGGGGATCCGCGATCAGGCCGGGACGACCCGCCGTGCCGTGGGTGTCCACGTGTCCGGCCCGAAGACCTCCATGCTGATGTCCTCGGGAGCGACCCTGCGGGCGACGAGGACACGGTGCATGTCCTGCATGAATCCGTCCGGCCCGCACAGGTGGATCTGCGCGCCCTCCGGGACGGGGATTCCCGCGAGGTCCATCCGACCGTGGCGCAGCTCGACCGAGGGTCGGTGTTCGGGGGCGGGGCCGGGCGCCTCGGGAGCGAAAGGGGCGCCGGCCGTGGGCAGGTCCGTCTCGTCGAGGCGGCTCGACCAGAAGACCAGGCGGGCGTCGGGCAGGGCCCGGAGTGCGCTCGTCATCTGGGTCGCCAGGGCCCAGTGCTCCGGGGAGCGGTCGACGTGGAGGGCGAGGACCGGGCGGCGTGAATCGCTCGCTCGGAGGGCATCGAGAGCCGCGGCCGCCGGGGTACACCCGATGCCCGCCGTCGCGAGCACGAGCGGCCGGGTCCCCGCGGTCTCGACCGTGAGGTCGCCACAAGGATGGGAGATCTCGACGGAGTCGCCGACGGCGAGTCCGTCGACGAGGACGGGGGACACCTCACCGTCGGAGTCGCGACGGACGGTGATCGTCCGGGTGGAGGTCGCCTCGGGAGCGCCGGAGAGGGTGTACTGGCGGCACTGGAGCAGCCCGTCGGCCGCGGGGACACGGACGGAGACGTACTGACCGGGTGCCGCCGGCATCTGTGGGAGGTCCGGGTCCGTCGGAGTGAAGAGCAGACTCCACGTCCCCGGGGCACTCTCGATCCGGTCGGAGAGGGTCCAGCGGCTCCACACGTCGCCGGGGGTGCGTGCCGGGGTCTGCGCGTAGAGGCCCGCCTCCAGGTCGACGAGGGTGTCGGCCATGAGCCAGTACACCTCGTTCCACGCCTCGGCGACCTCCGGGGTGACGGCCTCGCCCAGGACCTCGGCGATCGCGGCGAAGAGGTGCTCGTGGACGATCCGGTACTGGTCGGCGGTGACCCCGAGGGACACGTGCTTGTGCGCGACGCGGGCGAGCATCGTCGCCGGTGGGGTGTCCGGGTCGTTCACCAGGTGCGAGGCGAAGTGCGCGATCGACCGTGCGAGTGCCTTGGGCTGTTCGCCCTTGCGCTGGTTGGCGCGGCTGAACATGCCGTTCAGGAGTTCGGGCCGGGCGGCGAACATCCCGGCGTAGAAGCGGGTGGTGATCTCGTCCAGGTGCTCGGCGACGACGGGGAGGGTGGCTTCGATGACGGGACGGTGGGTGGCCGACAGCATGGGGGCTCCGTTCGCTCGGTATCTTGCATCTGTAATGCAAATTTACGGAAGTATTTCTACACGAGGTAGAAAACGGGTGCAAGGGTCGATCCTACGCCCCTGGTGAGAGCACTGCAGGGTCGCGGCGCCTACTGCGGGGGCGTCAGCGACGGGGGTCCGGCACCTCGGGGAAAGGGAGTGGTGTGGGACCGGCGGAGTCACACGCTCCGGACTGTGCCTCCGGGACCAGGTCGGCGACGACGAGGGGGTCGAGAGTGCGGTAGAACGCCTCGCGCGCGGTGTGGAGGGCGGAGCGCAGTCGGCACCCGGCGATGAGCGGGCAGGCGGTGCCGTCGGCGCGGATACAGGTGACGGGGTCGAGGTCGGGGTCGAGATCGCGGGCGAGCGCGCCGACGGAAGCGCGCAACCCTGCCGGGGCGATCATCACCCCTCCGTTCCGGCCGCGGGTGGCGTCGACGAAGCCGCGCCTGCGCAGGTCGAGGACGGCCTTGCTCACGTGGTTGTAGGGCACGTCGATCGCCTGCGCGAGCGATTCGCTCGTCGCCCGGGTGTCGGGTGCGGCGGCCAGGCGCATGAGGATACGCAGGCACGTGTCCGCGAACGCACTGATCTTCATGGGACCCATCTTCCCAGGTGTCGGCGCACTGGGCTGGTTCCTGTGCCGGTTCCGGGCCGCGGTGTGCGTCCCGGGGGCCGTCGTCCCGGTTGACGGATCGGGCGCGCGCGGTGGTGGTGATCCGCCAAGCATGACCGACATGCAGATCCTCGCCTCCGTCGTCGTCGCGTTCCTCACCCGGAGGGCCCCGGCGCCCGGCGTCGTCATCGGTGTCGTGGTGTCGCTCGTCGGGATCGCGGGCGTCCTCGTCCCGGGTCTGCTCGGGGACACCTCGGGTGGGCGGGTGACGCCCGTCCTGCTGCTCCTCGGGCTCGTCTCGATCACCGCGCTCGCCCTCGGGACACTCGCGCAGAAGCGCGCCGGTGCCGTCGACCTCATCCCCGCGGTCGCCGTCCAGACGCTCGGCGGCGCGCTCGTCACCGGTCTCGGCGTGACCCTGTGCGGAGTCGGGATCGCGACCCTTGTGTCCCGCCGGGTCGAACCCGCCGCACCGGTGGGGGAGTCCGGTCGGGTCGACCCCAAGGTCGGTGCCGCCGCCGAGGCGCCCGCGGAGTGCACCTCCCGGCGCTGAGGGCAGCGCGCCTCGGGGGTGGGGTCCCGCCCCGGCACCCCACCGCCCCGGCTGTGCTCGACGCCGCCCCCGCCCCGGCACCCCACCGCCCCGATATGTTCGACGGCCCTCGATATGTCAGCACATATCGAGGGCCGTGAACGATATCGGGGCGGTTGAACGCACCGCCGGGCGGCGTCCGCCCCTCACCCCTTCCCGGTGAGAGCTCCCAGTGCGGAGAGTGTGGGTGCGAGGATGCCGATCTCGGCGGCCAGTGCGGCGACGACGTAGATGCTCACGAGAGAACACAGGGCCCACTCGCGTGCGGATCCGGCATTGCCGAGGACGGGGACGGCGAACAGGCCCGATCGCTTCCAGATCGCGTTGAGGCCGGGGATCCGTGACAGGGCACGCGGCGGTTTCACGACGACGGGCCACAGGAGCGGTACGCCACCGGTGGTGAGCATGTCGCCGAGGACGTGGACGGCGCAGCCGAGGCCGACGGACAGCGGGAGGACCCAGCCGGCGGTGGGGAACTCGAGGGCCAGGTAGACGCCTGCGGCCAGGGCCAACAGCCACGGCCAGACGCGTCCGGCGCGGCTGATCCGCAGCGCGTCGAGGGCGAAAGCGGCCAGCACGATCCCCAGCAGGCCCGCACCGATCGACACGGGCACGCCCCGGATGTCGACGACGAATCGCCCGAGCAGGGCGGTGAGCAGGACGAACACCGCGAGCCCGAGGAGGGAGTGGGTGCCCCGACGGTGGCCGCCCGAGAGGTTCGCGACGATGCGGCAGAGCACCTCGGTGACGCTGGGGAGCGGCCCGAACCCGGGGAGTGAGTTGGCGATCGAGCCGTTGTGGTGATCGACGTCGGGCAGGAGTGCGGCGCCGGCGGTCATGAGGGTGACGGCGAGGACCTCGGTGGTCCGGACCCCGTCGACGAGACCGAGGGTGAGGGCCGAGGTGCCCGCGACGGCAATGCCGAGCGCTGCTCCGGTGGTGGCGTGGTGTCCGCCCATCATGGCGTGGTGGTGTCCTCTGCGATCGGGGGAAGAAGGAGGATCTTCTATTCGAAAATCCTACTCCGCTGCACGCCCTGCGCACGAATCTTCGAATCCGAGAGTTCGCCGAACGGGGCCGTCGCCGACCCGGTCCGCACTCACCTCCGATGATGCGTTCCACACTGTGAAACATGTAGAGTGCTCCGGGCAACTCACAAGTCGATCGATCAAACGGTGGTGATCCATCGCCGAACCGGGGACCCGACATCCGGACGCCGGTCGGCGATCTGTTCCTCCGCCTGCTCCAGATGATGGTCGTCCCGATCGTCCTCTTCACCCTCGTCGCCGGTGTCACCGCGACCGGTGCCGGACAGGTGGGTAAGGTCGGCGTGAAGATCGTCGTCTTCCACACCGTCACGACCTTCTTCGCGATCTCCCTGGGCCTGGGTCTCGCCACCCTCATCAAGCCGGGTGGGGGACTGGACCTCCCGGCGGACGCCGAGACCGAGTCGGGCGAGGGTGAACCCTTCGTCGACGTCCTGCTCAACATCGTCCCGACGAACCCGATCCAGGCGATGGCCGAGGGCAACATGCTCGCCACCCTCTTCTTCGCCCTCGTCTTCGGCATGGCTCTCGGTGTCCTCATGAACAGCGCGGACGAGCGTCTGTCCGGTCTCGGCTCCCACATGCGCCGGTTCTTCGAGGCCGGCTCCGAGGTCACCTTCATCGCCATCCGCGGCATCCTCGAGGTCGCCCCCTTCGGTGTCTTCGCGCTCATCGCGGTGACCCTCGGCGAGACCGGCGCGGACGCACTCCTCCCGCTCCTCAAGCTCACCGGCACGGTCTACGGCGGAGTCGCCCTCCAGATCGCGGTCTACGCGCTGCTCCTCGTGCTCTTCGGCGTCTCCCTCCGGCGGTTCTTCTCCGCCGCCAAGGAGCCGATGCTCACCGCCTTCGTCACGCGTTCCTCCGGTGGCACCCTGCCGGTGACCATGCGTGCGGCCGACAGGCTGGGCATCCGTGAGTCCACCTACGGCTTCACCCTGCCCCTGGGCACGACGATCAACATGGACGGCACCGCGCTCTACGTCGGTGCGGCCGTCGTCTTCGTCTCGAACGTCGCCGGCGTCGACCTGTCGATCGCCGAACTCGTGAGCGTCGCGCTCGTCGGCGTGCTCGCCTCGATCGGCACCGCCGGCGTCCCCGGTGCGGGCCTCATCATGCTCACGCTGGCGATCACGCAGGCGGGTCTCCCGATGGCGGGGATCGCCCTCGTCGCGGGCATCGACGCGATCCTCGACATGGTCCGCACCATGTGCAACGTCACCGGCGACCTCGCCGGAACCCGGATCGTCGACGGCAAGCAGAAAGGCCGCCGGGGTTCTGCAGAGGACGCGGACACCGCTCCCGCCGCCGAGGCGCCCTCCCCTTCCGCCTGATCCGCTCCCCGGGTGCCGCGACCTGTTCCCCACGCGGCACCCGGGTGACATGATCGGTCCATGGCGATCCTCCACCGCGCGACCCTCGAACCCTCCAAACCCGATCTCGTGCGGAGCTGGCTGCCCCACCAGGACTGGATCGACGTCCCCGCGGGGGCGACGATCGAACCACTGGGTGCCTTCCGCTTCGACGATCCCGACGGGCAGGTGGGGATCGAGACCCACCTGGTCGAGATGATCTCACCGGACGGGACGCGCACGGTGGTGCACGTCCCGCTCACCTACCGGAACGAGGAGCTGGACGGGGCGGGTTCCGCGCTCGTCGGCACACTCGAGCATTCCGTGCTCGGGACCCGCTGGGTCTACGACGCGCCGGCGGACCCCGTCTACGTCGCCGAGGTGCTCCGGACCGTCATCGAACAGGAGTCCTCGGTCCGGGAGTACGTCGACACTCCGGACGGACCCGAGGAGCGTGAGCCCTCCGCCACCGCCTGGGGTCTGCTCGGTTCGCCCCTCGGGGGTGAGAGCGGTGCCGGTGGGATCATCGGTGCCGGAACGGGCCCGCAGGACTCCGCCGAGATGCACCCACGGATCGCGCACCACTACGTGCCCCACACGGTCGACGGGGTCACCTCGATCGAGGTCGGCGGCTACCGACTCGCCGTCAGCCGTTTCCCGCTGGTCACCTCACCGGATTCCGGTGCCGGCACGGTCGTCGGGTCGCCCATGCAGACGCTGGGTTCCCTGCTCGGGGAGTGGCCCGGAACCGCGGGTGGAACGGACCTCGTCGCCCTCCTCGGCTGAGTACCGCGGCTTTCATCCGAGGCTCAGGCGCCGCCGACGGAGATGAGGTTGGCGGACTTGAGGCCGAGGGCGGCGCGGAACTCCTCGCCACCCAGGGACGTCGAGTTGCCGTCGGCATCGGTCGCGGTGACCGTCTTCGCCATCACGCCGTTCTCGGCGAGCGTGAAGGACAGGCCGACGACCTCGGAGATCGAGAAGGCGTCCGCCATGTCCGCCTGGGAGATCTCGACGTCCCACTGTTCGTTCGGGTTGCCGGAGATCGATCCGGCGACGGTCGGGTCCTCGACCGGCACCAGATACGGGACCTCACCGCCCCAGACGTCGGCGGAATCGTTCGTCACACCGCCGGAGGCCGAGGAATAGACGGCGTCGATGTAGGTCCCGTCGTGCACGAGCACCTGGGCGCTCGCGACGCCACCGGTGTCGCCGGGGGTGTAGGTCGCGTCGACGGCGTTCCGCCAGGAGGACTGGCCTGCCTGCGCCGCACCGGTGAACACCTGCGACTTCACCTCGTCGTAGACGTGGCACGCGCAGTCGTCCTTGAGTGCGGACATGTTGCGGTAGGCGTAGGTACGGGCGGCGATGGCCTGGGCGCTGAGCGCCTCGGCAGGCCAGCTCGCGGGCACCTCGGCGATGCCGTAGAGGTACTCGGTGTTGAGCCGCAGCGTGTTGACGAGGTTGAGGGAGCCGTCGATGACGGAGACACCCATGGTGCCGTAGCGATATGTGCCGTTCGAACCACCGGTGGAACCCGGGACGCCGAGCGTGCCGTCCCAGTCGAGGGTGACCTCGGTCCCGGCGTCGGCGACGACGTTGCTGCTCCCGGAGGTCCACACGCGGACGCGGTCGCCCCGGACGATGTCGAGGGTCAGGGCGTCGGCGCTCGCGGAGACGGTCTTCTTCTTCCCGTCCGTGGTGACCGTCGCGCGGACCCCGCCGCCGTGGGCGTAGACGTTCGTCGAGTCGATACCGCCCAGCAGTTGCACCCGGATGTCGGCATTGCGCTTGGACTTCTCGTCGCGCAGCTCTGCGCCGGTGTAGTAGTGGGTGAGGATCTCCTCGTGGTCGGCGCCCTGTTCGGCCATGCCGCGCGCACCGTACTGGCTCATACCCACGCCGTGGCCGAACCCGCCGCCGGAGACGGCGAATGCGCCCGGGACGCCCTTCTTCGCGGACCACGAGGTCTGTGTCGGGGCGATCGGGACACCGCTGTCGGCCCCGTCGCCGGAGGTGTCCGTCCCGGGTGCGGGGTCGCCCGGGGTGTTGAGATCCACGGCGTTGCCCTGGAGATCGACCGCGTTGCCCTGCATCTGTGGGGTGGCGGCAGCAGGGGTCGCCACGGTGGGACCGGCGGTGAGCAGTCCGGTGAGAGTGACCGCGGCCGCCAGCGCTCCGGATGCGGAGAGCGCGGCGTGTCGTGCGGACGAGGAACGGCCTGTGCGTGCTATGGGGGAAGAAGTCACGCACCCGAGTATGCCCCGAGCCGTCCGGAATCGGAAGTGCCGACCCGGTTCAGGACCGGGAATTCACCCCGCGTGCGACTCAGGGTCGGATGATCGTCATGCCCGGCTGCGTGCCCTCGCTCATCGCCGCCAGGGCCGCGGGCGCCTCGTCGAGGGTGATCGAGCGGGCCACCAGGTCCTGCGGGCGCAGTCGCCCGGACACGACGAGGTCGACGAGGTCCGGGTAGTCGGCGGCGGCCATCCCGTGCGAGCCGAGCACCGTGAGCTCCAGCCCGATCACCCGCGGCAGCGCGGTCACCGGCGGGTGCTCGAACAGGCCGATCTGCACGTGCCGACCCAGCGGTTCGAGCGAGAGCAGTGCCGCTTCGAGCGTCTCGGGGCGGCCGAGGGCCTCCAGTGTCACCGCGGGCCCTGCCGTCCCGAACGCCGCCGAGGCGCCCCGCACCCGGGTGGCCACCTCCTCCGGGGCGAGCCCCCGGGCGTTCACGGTGGCGCCGGCCCCGTGGCGACGTGCGAGGTCGAGGGCCGCGTCGTCGATGTCGACCGCGACGATCCGGGCGCCGAGTGCCGCCCCGATCATCACGGCGGACAGGCCGACGCCGCCGCAGCCGAGGACGGCGAGCACCTCGCCGGGTTCCACCCGTGCCCGGTGGGCGAGCCCGCGGTAACTCGTCGCGAACCGGCAGCCCAGGGAGGCGGCCGCCTCGGCCGGGAGGTCTTCGGGCACGGCGACGAGGTTGGCGTCGGCGGCGTGGATCACCACCTGCTCGGCGTAGGAGCCGAAGTGGGTGAAGCCCGGTTGCGTCTGGTCGGGGCAGACCTGCGCGTTGCCGGACGTGCAGAGCCCACAGGTGCCGCACCCGCAGACGAAGGGGGTCGTCACCCGGTCGCCGACGGACCAGCCGGATACCCCGGCTCCGACGGCCGCCACGCGTCCCACGAGCTCGTGGCCCGGGACGTGCGGGAGGGAGACGGTGTCGTCGTGGCCGGCCCAGGCGTGCCAGTCGCTGCGGCACAGGCCGGTCGCCTCGACGTCGATGACGACGCCGCCGACGGGTGCTGTGGGGGAGGGGATGTCACGGACGGTGGGGAGGGAACCGAAGGAGTCCAGGTATACGGCGCGCATGAGGGGAGAATCTACCGGTTCGGGTGGACGGTGTGGGCATCACCCATGCCGCGGCGACAGGACCGAGCGTGCCCGGTCCTGGACGGCGGCGGCGACCGCGTCGAGGGTCGGGGAGTCGACCGCCCACTGGTGCCAGTGCAGGTCGACGTGGAAGGGGCGGGAACCCGGCAGCGGTACGAGGTGGGAGAACGCGGGGTAGGCGTCGAGGATCGACTGCTCGACCATGCCCCAGCCCAGACCGTGTGCGATCGCGGCGACGTACTGGATCGCGTCGGGCACGTAGTGGCGCGGTGGGGTGACGGTCTCGCCGAGCACCCAGGCCGCGTAGTCGAGGGTGTCGGTGTCCTTCTCGTCGAACTGGACGACCGGGGCGCGGCGGGCCGCGTCGAGGGTGAAGCCGGAACCGAACCATCTCCGCACGAAGGCCGGATGCGCCATCGGTAAGTACTCCCAGGTGCCCAGTGGTGTCGCCGTGCACCCCTGGACGGGCTCGGCTCGGGTGCTCACGGCGGCCATGGCGACGCCGCGCTGCAGGAACTCGGTGGTGTGGGACTCGTCCTCGCGGAGGATCTCCAGGAGGAGGTCGTGCTCGATCGCGGTGTCGGCGAGGGTCCCGAGCATCCAGGTGGCCAGGGCGTCCGAGTTCGCCACGAGGGTCACGCGCGCCAGTCCGTGCACGCTCTCCAGGTCGTCGAGGGCGCGGGCTGCGTCGTGGGCGGCGAGTTCGACCTGCCGGGCGAGGCGGTGGACGACCTCACCGGTCGGGGTCGGCCGGACGGGACGGGTGCGTTGCAGCAGTACGGCGCCGACCCGGTGTTCGAGCGCCTTGATCCGCTGCGACACCGCCGAGGCCGTCACGCCCAGTTCAGCCGCCGCGGCCTCGATGGACCCGGCGCCGACGACCTCCGCGAAGGTCCGCAGGCCGGCGGTCGGCAGGTCGTCGAGATGGATGGGCATGTGAGTCCTCTCATACGGTACGCGTGTGCTGCGGTGTCGGAACAGACGAAAGGCCAGGTCAGAGTGCATGTGTCGGGTGATCGTCCCGTTCAATCATAAGGCATTCTCAGGTGATGAAAGATTCCTGCGATTGTCTGTAGGTCTGAACGACTCCTAACTTTGCAGGCATGCACTCCCTCACCATCGCCCTCACCGGATTCGTCGCAGGTCTCGTCCTCTACGCCGCCGTCGGCGCGCAGACCGTGTTCATGCTCCGGCAGGGAGCCCGCGGTGCGCGCATGTTCCCGCTGCTGGTGGTGGCGTTCTTCTCCGATCTCGTCCTCACCCTGCTCGGCATCATGGGCACCGGGGCCCTCATCTCACGCCACCCCGGGTTCGTCACGATCATCACCGTCGTCGGCGTCCTCTTCCTCGTCGGGTACGGCGCCCTGAGCCTCCGCAAGGCCTTCCGCTCCGATCGCGACGCGGACGGTTCCGAGATCCTCGACCTCGACGAGGTCGAGCCGGCCGGATCCGGTGCGACCGCCGGTACCGTCCTCACCGACTCCGCCGCCGCCGAGGCGCCCGCCGCTCGCATCCCCGCCCACGCGGGTGCCCCCGCCGGGGCACAGGCGGGGGCAGGTGCGGCCGCCGTGGGTACGGGTGACGGTGGCGGGCGGGGCGCCTCGGGAGCGGGGGAGGCCGGCGGTGTCGATCCCGTCGGTGCTGATGCCGACGGTGCCGAAGACAGGGAAGCCGCACGGACGGTGCGCGCGCCGTTCATCACGTGGTCGATGGTGCTCACGGTCCTCGGATTCACGTGCCTCAATCCGCAGGCGTACCTCGACGTGGTCGTCGTGCTCGGGTCGATGTCCTCGAACTACGCCGACGCGCTGCGCTGGGTGTTCACCGCCGGCGTGATCGTCTCGCTCGTCGCGTGGCTCGCGATCCTCGGTGTCGCATCGAAGGGGATGGGCAAGCTGCTGCTCAAGTACCCGAAGGCGTGGAGGACGCTCGACCTGATCACGGGCATCCTCATGATCGTCCTCGCCGGAGTCCTCGCCTCGCACCTGCTCTGATCCGCACTCCGGTCTCCAGGCCCGGCGGCTCCTGCAGCTTCACGGTCGTCTGCCGTACTGATGCCCGGCAATCAGACCTGATTGCCGGGCATCAGTACGGCAGACGACATTCACCTCGCCCGTTCCCGCGGCCGACTCTCCCGCCAGTGTCCGGTGCTCAGCGTTCGGGGAACGGGACGAGGGAGGCGTGGGCGCGTTCGAGGACCGCATTCGTGAGGGCGTCGAGGGTCGTCGAGGGCGTGCGGACGATCTGCCAGTACAGCAGGGTCGAGACGGGTTCACCGCCGAGGAGGATCAGACCGTCGACCTCCGTACCGACCGGGGCGTCGAGCAGCGCTGGCGGCAGTTGGTGCGGCATGAGCATCGCCCAACCGATCCCGACGCGAACGGCCTCGACGAGGTCGTGGGTCGACGGGATGTAGTGGGTGGGAAGTGTCGCGGGGTCGAGCCCGCGTTCGCGTAGCCACGCGATCTGCAGTCCGTCCTCCCGGTTGTAATCGAGGCGCGGTGCGAATCCCAGGACCTCGTCGGTGAGGAGGCCGATGTCGTGTCGGGGTGCGGTCCCTGCGCGTTCCGTGGACGGCCCGGCGGTGGAGGGACCGGTGGTGCCGGGTGGGGAGGGCGCCTCGGCGGCGGTTGAGGTGAGGGGCGGGTCGACCCAGCGGTCCCACCAGGCGCGGGAGGCGACCGCGGTGTACGCGAGTTCGCCGAGTGGGGTGACGGTACAGCCGGGTGCGGGGTCCGGGGAGGAGGTCACCGCGGCGACAGCGGTGCCCGCCCGCAGGAGACGCGTCGTCGCCCCCTGGTCCTCGCGCAACAGTTCGATGCGGGCGTGATGGGCGCGGGTGAAGGTCGCGATCGCGTCGATGAACCACGTGGCCATCGAGTCGGCGTTGACGGCGATCGGGAGCGTGGGGGACACCTCGGGGGTGTCGAGTCCCAGTTCGGTGAGGGTCTCGGCTTCGAGGAGCCCGTGCAGGCGCGCGTACCGGACGACCGCGCGTCCCGCCCGGGTGGTGCGGACCGGGTTCGCGCGGACGACGAGGCGCTGACCCAGTTGCTTCTCCAGCAGCTTGATCCGTTGGCTCACCGCCGACGGCGTGATGTGCAGGGCGTCGGCGGCGGCCTCGAAGGTGCCCTCGTCGACGACGGCGGCGAGCGTGGTCGCGAGCGCCGGATCGACGGACGGGGGCGTTGGGTGTGATGTCGGCATGGCGCGAGTCTAATGAAGCAGTGATCATGTTGCGTGAGAATTATTCATTGGTGCTTCATCTCGTGGATCTCTAGTCTCGATCGCGTGACTCCTGAAATCCACGGCCTCATGGCCGGTCTCGCGCTCATCATCGCCATCGGCTCACAGAACGTGTTCGTCCTGCGGCAGGGGCTGCGCCGCGAACACGTGTGGGTGGTCGTCGGCGTGTGTCTGGTCTCCGACGTCGTGCTCATCGCGGCCGGGGCGGCGGGCCTCGGCGCCGTGGTCCGGTCCGCGCCGCTGGTCGTCGAGGTCGCGAAGTGGGGTGGTGCGGCCTTCGTGCTCGTGTACGCGGCGATGGCGGCCCGGCGGGCGATCGTCGGGACCGGGGAGGCGCTGGAGGTGGAGGACGGCAATGGTGACGAGAGGTCGGCACGGTCGAACGAGGCCGGTCTCGATCCGACAGGTGACGGTTCCGGCGCGAACGGCGGCGTCGCCGTGCTCGATCGGAAGCGTGCTGCACGTGCCCGGTCCGGAGCGCTCGCCGTCGCGCTCGCGACCCTCGCCCTCACGTGGCTCAACCCGCACGTCTACCTCGACACCGTCCTGTTGCTCGGGTCGATCGCCGCGACGCACGGGGAGGCCGCGTGGCGGTTCGCGCTCGGAGCGATCCTCGCGAGTGCCGTCTGGTTCGTCGCTCTCGGTTGGGGTGCGCGGTGGCTGGGTCGGTTCCTCGGCTCCCCACGATCCTGGCGGATCCTCGACGGCGTCGTGGCCGTCATGATGATCGGTGTCGCGGTGATGCTGCTCCTGGGGTGAGGCGAGCCGGGCCCGTACGGTGCCCGGACCACGCACTCATCGACGAGGAAGCGCCCACTCGAGTGCGAGGAACTGCCCACTGGACGGTTCCTCGGACTCGAGTGGGCAGTCAGGCGAGGGTGGCGGCGGCCGGTAGGAGCGCGCGGAGTGCGTCGACCGAAAGGTTCGCGCCGAAGGACGGATTCCCGGGCTGCAGGTGGATGCCCGCCGCCAGGCTGTCGAGGACGAGCGGGTCGAACCCCAGGTCGTCGACGACGGACGCCACGCGGGCGAGGGCTGCGGAGTCGTCCCCGGCGATCGCGAGGGCGCGGCGGTCGGGGTCGCCCGCAGGGCGCGCTCCCGCTTCGAGGTCGTGATAGCCCATGTGGTTGAAGCCCTTGACCACCGTCGCCCCGGCCAGATGTTCCTGGACGAGGTGACTCGTCGAGATCCCGGGCCCCGACAAGTCGGGTCGGTCACCGTCGGTCTCGCGCCAGTGGTTCATCGCGTCGACGACGACGTGACCGGTCAGGAGCGTCGGATCGAGTTCGGTGAACCGACCGAGCGGCAGGGCGAGCACGACGAGCTCGGCGCCGTCGAGGACGGTGGTGTCGGACGGGGAGGGCGCCTCGGCGGCCTGGGCCCCGGGGGCGAGTACCTCGACGGTGAGAGCGATCTGGGAGGCGGGGCCGGATCCGGCGATGTGGACCTCGTGTCCGACGGCAAGTGCGAGGCGGGCGAGGACGGTGCCGACCTTGCCGGCGCCGAGAATCGCGATCCGGCTCATGCGAGCATGTCCCGCACGAGCGGGAGGACCTCGGAACCGTAGAGTTCGACGGCGCGGCGGCGGGCCCCGGCGTCGACGGCACCGGCGTTCGCGTAGACCATGTCGAAGCGGCCGACGCCGAGGGTGCGGATGGTCTGCGCCATCTTGCGGGCGACGGTCTCCGGGGATCCGACGTAGAGGGAACCGGACTCCATCTCCTGTTCGAACTCGCGGCGGCCCGCGGGCATCCATCCACGTTCAGCGGCGAGCCGGGAGTGCACCTCGTGGTAGCCGGGCCAGAACGCCTCGACGGCGGCCTCGTCGGTGTCGGCGACGAATCCGGGGGAGTGGATGCCGACGGGATGGGCGGGAGTCCCGAGCTGGTCCGTGGCCCGGCGGTAGAGATCGATGTAGGGCGCGAAACGCTCCGGTGCACCGCCGATGATCGCGAGCATGAGGCCGAACCCGTAGTGGGCGGTGCGGATGACCGACTGCGGAGAACCACCGACGCCCACCCAGGTCTTCAGGTTCCCGGACTCCGTCTTCGGGAAGACGTCCGCGTCCTCCAGGGCGGCGCGGGTCGTGCCGGACCAGGTGACGGGCTCCTCGGTGAGGAGGCGGGAGAAGAGCTCGATCTTCTCGTCGAAGAGGGTCTCGTAGTCGGCGAGGTCGTACCCGAAGAGGGGGAACGACTCGGTGAAGGACCCGCGGCCCAGGATGACCTCGGCCCGGCCGTTCGAGAGGGCGTCGACGGTGGCGAAGCGCTGGAACACGCGCACCGGGTCGTCGGAACTGAGTACGGTGACGCCCGAGGACAGGCGGATGTCCCGGGTGCGGGTGGCGATGCCGGCGAGGACGGTCTCCGGCGTGGAGATCGAGTACTCGGGCCGGTGGTGCTCACCGAGGGTGATGACGTCGACGCCGGTCTCGTCGGCGACGACCGCCTCGTCGAGGGTCGCCCGGATGGACTCCGGATGGGAGTACAGGGTGCCGTCCGCGTGGCGGGGGCGGTCGCCGAAGGTGTCGAGGCCGAACTCGATGGCCATGGGGTCTCCTGGTTCGATCGATGGGGGCGCCGGTGCGCATGCCTGGTTCTCGATCGATTCTAGTTGAAACTTCAATTACATGCGATGGGTGCCGTACCACTCGCCGACCGTGAACCACCCGCGGCCGACGGTGTGCCACAGGTCCGCCGCCGAGGCGCCCTGCAGTGGCCTGCGTTCGTGCGGTGGGCAGGCGAGGTGACCGACGAGCAGATAGAAGCCTGCGATGAGGGCGAGGAGTGTGGTCACGAGGAGTGACTGGTGGACCACCTCGCGGGTCGCGTCGAGAAACGAGTCGGGATGGTTCGCCGGTGTGGGATCCGAGGAGAACGCCTGCGGGGAAGTGGGAGTAACGCTATCGTTGTCCTTCATGACACACGATAGCACCAGGAGGATCGCGGAAGCACTCCGGGAACGGATCGTCGTGGCGGCGCCCGGATCGAAACTGCCGTCCTCGCGCGCGCTGGTCCGCGAGTACGGGGCGAGCCCCGTGACGGTTCAGCGGGCGGTCACCGCGCTCGCCCGCGACGGACTCGTCGAGACCCGTCCCGGGGTCGGCACCTTCGTGCGCGGTGTACGACCGACGCGCTCGGCCGACCAGTCGTGGCAGACGGCGGCGCTCGGGAGGGTGCGCGTCCGTCCCCCCGCGTTGCCCTCGCTCGAACCCCTGGACGCCGAGGGCATCTCCCTCCACTCCGGGTACCCGGCCGCGGACCTCCTGCCGGAGCGTCTGGTCCGGTCGGCTTTCACGCGGGCCTCCCGGGGTACGGAGATCGTCGGTCCCGTCGCTCCGGCGGGGTCGGCCCCGCTCCGGGACTGGTTCGCCGCGGAACTCGCCGCGCAGGTGGCCCCCGGAGTCGCCCCCGTCACCAGGGCTGACGTCCTCATCACTCCGGGCAGCCAGAGCGCCCTCACCGCGATCTTCCGGTCGCTCACCCCGACGGGCGGCACGGTCGTCACGGAATCGCCGACCTACTGGGGAGCGCTGTCGGCAGCGGCCCAGGTCGACGTGCGTGTGCACCCGGTGTCGACCGGTGCGGGCGGGCCGGATCCCGCCGAGGTGGACCGTGCCCTCCGGGAGTCCGGGTCGCGGGTGTTCTACGCGCAGCCGACCTTCTCGAATCCGATGGGGACGACGTGGACGCCCGGCGTACGGGAAGCGGTCCTGGAGGTCGTCCGGGAGCGTGGAGCCTTCCTCGTCGAGGACGACTGGGCCCACGACTTCGCGATCGACCCGGCACCGGCTCCGATCGCCGCCATCGACGACGCCGGACACGTGATCCACGTGCGGTCCCTGACCAAGAGCGTGGCCTCCTCGGTGCGAGTCGCCGGCATCGTCGCCCGCGGTCCCGTCCGCGACCGCATTCTCGGCGACATCGCTGCGGAGTCGATGTACGTGAGTCCGGTGCTCCAGGCGGTCGCCCTCGACGTCGTCACCCGCCCGGCCTGGGCCACGCACCTGCGCCGGGTCCGGACGGATCTCGCGGACCGACGGGACCTGCTGCTCGACGCCGTGCGGACCCACCTTCCCGAGGCGGTCGTCGACTCGGTGCCCGCCGGAGGGCTGCACCTGTGGGTACGACTGCCCGACGGGACGGACCTCGACGCCCTCCGGGGCGCCTGCCGGTTGGACGGTGTGCAGATCTCGGCGGGTGATGCGGCCTTCCCCGCCGAGCCGACGGGCCGGTTCCTGCGCCTCACCTACAGCGCGGCGGCACCGACCCGGTTCCCCGAGGCGGTCCGGACGATCGCACGGCACCTCCGCGCGCAGACCGGGTGAGAGTCCGGGACCGATTCGGTGACGGGCGAGGGGTCCGAGGCGTACATTCGAGAGCATGATCCTCGTCCTGCAGCACATCGGCCTGCTGGGAATGCTCCTGGCGGTGGTCGTGCTGTTCTACTTCTGGGCCGGGCGTTCCGTCTGCCCGCCGGTGGAGAGGGTGCCCGTCGACCGGATGACCCGGACAGACCTGTGGCAGACCCTGCGCCGCGGCTGGTTCGCCGTCGGCCGCTGGATGGACCGCCGTCGACCCCCGGACTGGACCGACGAGAACCGGTGACCGGCCAGGACATGTGACCGGGGTTCCCGTGGGTTGCCGATCGTGTCGGAGAATCGATCAGGTCCCGGGAGCGGTCCCTCGTTCCGGAACGGGGTACTTGAACCCGACGTGGGAGCCGACGAAACCCAGTCGTTCGTAGAAGCGGTGGGCGTCGACCCGCGCGGAATCGGAGGTGAGCTGCACGAGCCCGGCACCGAGCTCGGGTGCCGCCACATCCGTCACCCACCGCATGAATGCGGTCCCGAGTCCCCGGGAGTGGTGTTCACCGGAGAGATGGACCCCCTCGATGAGCAGACGGGTCGTGCCGCGCCGGGTCATCCCGGGGATCAGCGTGAGTTGGAGGGTGCCGATCATCTCACCGGACTCCGTCTCGTCGAGGACGACGAGGTCGTTCCCGGGATCGGCGAGGATCGCGTGGAATGCCGCGCGATAGAGCGGGCCGTTATCCTCGACGTTTCCGTCACCACGCCCGGAACTCACCGGATCGGCACCGAGGAACCCGACGATCGCGTCGATGTCCTCCTCGGCTGCCCGCCGGACGGTCACGTCGACATCGACACCGGGCAGGGGAGTGGGGACCGCGAGAGAGTCGAGCATGCCCTGATCGTGCCATCCATCAGTGCACGCCAAAAGGTCCGAACTCGACCGAAGCGGCTTCAGGCAGAGCAATCATCGATCCATGGATGGCCGAGTCCGAGCAGGACCGGATCAGATGTGAAGAGGTGGCAGCGCTCCGCACGTGCCTGGGCGAGAATCATCCGATCGAACGGATCATGGCGCAGCAGCGTGGGCTCGTCGAGGAGGGTCGCTGAATGGCGGGCTGTGAGCGGTAGCTCGACGAGTCCGTTGTGGTCGAACACGCTCGGAAAAGTGTCGCCACCGGGTAACGGGAGTCGGCCGAACATGTGCTTGATGGAGATCTCGGTGATGGAGACGGACGAATAGAAGGTGCGTTCGCTGGAGATTCGTCGGCGGGCGAGCTCGCCGAGCCGCGGTGAATCCATCGCCAGCCATAGGAGTGCATTCGTGTCGAGCAGGATCACGACACGCTCCTGCACGCCTCGTCGTCCGTGTCGTAGAACATCGCCTGGATCTCCGGGGCCGTGCCGTCGAAGATCTCCGGGTCGTACTGGAAATCCTTGAGGAATCCGAACGTGACCTTCGTGTCCTGGTGCGGGACCAGGTCGACGACAGGGGATCCTGCGCGAGCGATGGTGACTTGTTCGCCGGCGAGCACCTGCTCCACGAGCTTGGAAAGCTGCGACTTGGCCTCGTGCATGTTCACCTGGATGCCATGGTTGCCATGTGCTTCGGACATGGCCTTAGTCTAGTCGGGCCAGTGTGGCTGCGGGAAGGGACGAACAATGTTCCTCGACGTCCGGGTCACTGCTTCTCCAGTCCGCGCAGCCATGTCTCCACGTCGCGGCGGGACCGGAGCCGGACGAGGACGAGGTGTGGGAATCTGCGGGCCACCCGTGCGTCCAGGTCACGGAACCGGTTCCTGTGCGTCCAGGCCCGCCGAGCGAGCGTCGTCTTCCCCGATCCCGCGGGGCCTGCCACCGAGAACCGAGTGACCCCGGGAGGGAGGGGATCGGTGGGGCCCAGAAGTTCCATGCGCCCGATCGTGCCATGGTTCCCGCGAGGCTCAGAACATGTCCGAGAGTTCCGGGACGCGGGCGATCTCGGCGAGCAGGTCACGGCGCAGGTCGTTGCCCCGGTCGGCGAAGTCCCGTTGCCGGCGCACGTACTCCGCCTTCCCCTCCGCGGTCTCGATCGCCACGACTCCGTAGCCCCAGGGCCGCACGTCGTAGGGGGAGGCCTCCATGTCCGTCGCGCGGATCTCGACGGCCAGTTCGAAGGCGCGTCGTACCAGGTGAGAGGGCACGACCGGCCCCAGCTTCATCGCCCACTTGTACAGGTCCATGTTCCCGTGCAGACAGCCCGGCTGTTCCATCGCCGTCATCGTCGCCCGCTCCGGCCGCAGCTCGTTGAGGGGTTCCGCGGCCGGCGTGAAGAACCGGTACGCGTCGAAGTGCGAGCACCCGATCCGGTGCGCCTCGACGACGGCGTCCGTCTCCGCCCGGCTCAGTCGCAGCGGCACCTGCTCGTGGCGGCGCTCGCCCTCGCGGAGCTTGTACACCATCGCCCACTCGTGCAGCCCGAAGCAGTTGAACGTCCCCGGCCGCGCGAGGGTCCGCTGCAACAGGTCGACGACGAACCGTGCACCCTCACCCCGGTCCGCGTACCAGGCCGCGGTGTCGACCTCCGCGTAGCCGTACACCGCGGGGTCCGCTCCACCCCCTGCCACCGCCGCCGAGGCACCCTGCCCTCCGGTGCCCGCCGGTACCTCGGCGTCCGCGGGCGCCTCGGTGGGCGCCGGGACGACGCGGTACCACCGACGATGGAACGCCTCGGCGTCGGCGACGTCGGCGAGGAGGACGCGGCGACCGGCACCCGGGTGCCACTGGGCGATCTTCCCCGGCTTGAACGGGTAGTACGTGAAGAGGAAGTCCTCGACGGGATGCTTCTGCCCGGCGGCGCGTCGTTCCCGGTGAGCGGCGGTGCGGGTGCCGACGAACTCTTCGTGGGACGCGCGCATCCGGTGCCAGTCGGCGGGCGGCAGGTCGATGGAGATCACCGAAGAATGGTACGCACCGAAGATGTGTGTCCGTCGGTCCCCACTAGACTTGGGGCCATGCGCATCGTCCGTTTCGTCCACAAGGACCAGCCCACGTACGGCGTGGTGGAGGGCGACCTCCCCACCGTCAGCGAGACCGGCACCCTCGACACCAGCGGACTGGAGGTCGCGGTCCTCACCTCGGACCCCTTCTTCGGCCCGGCCGAATCCACCGGCGAACGCCTGCCCTTCGACCAGGTGCGCCTCCTCAGCCCCATCATTCCGCGCTCCAAGGTCGTCGGCGTGGGCCGCAACTTCGCCGACCATGCCAAGGAGCTGGGCAACGAGGTCCCACAGACCCCGCTCACCTTCCTCAAGCCGAACACCGCGGTCGTCGGCCCCGGTGACCCCATCCGGTTGCCCGCGGTGAGCGAACACGTGAGCTACGAGGGCGAACTCGCCGTCGTCATCTCCCGTGTCGCCAAGAACGTCCCGGCGGACCAGGCCTACGACCACGTCCTCGGCTACACCATCGGCAACGATGTCACCCTGCGTGACCTCCAGGGCCCGGACAAGCAGTGGTCGCGGGCCAAGGGCTTCGACTCCTCCTGCCCGCTCGGCCCCTGGATCGAGACGGAGCTCGACCCGGACGCCCTGCGCATCCGCAGCTGGGTCGACGGTGAGCTCCGCCAGGACGGGACGACCGAGGACTTCATCTTCGACATCCCGTTCCTCATCGAGTGGATCACCGAGGTCATGACCCTCCTCCCGGGCGACGTCATCCTCACCGGTACCCCCGCGGGCGTCGGCCGGATCGAGGCCGGCAGCCGCGTCGACATCGCGATCGACGGCCTGGGCGTGCTCACGAACCCGGTGATGGACGCCTGAGCGTCCGCGCATCCACATCGGGGTCCGCCGGGAGGGCACTCGTGCACTCCCGGACGGGACGCCTCGGCGGCGTCCGCCCCACACTCCACACACCGCGCGTGCACACGCGCCCGTCACGACATGCAAAGGACACCTCACGTGACCGTCAAAGTCCGTTTCTGCCCGTCTCCCACCGGTACCCCGCACGTGGGCATGGTGCGTACCGCCATGTTCAACTGGGCCTACGCCCGGCACACCGGTGGCCGGTTCGTGTTCCGCATCGAGGACACGGACGCTGCCCGTGACTCCGAGGAGTCCTACGGGCAGATCGTCGAGGCCATGAAGTGGCTGGGTCTCGACTGGGACGAGGGCATCGAGGCCGGCGGCGAGAACGGCCCGTACCGCCAGTCCGAACGCGGTGAGATCTACCAGGAGTGGATCGGCAAGCTGCGCGCGGCCGGGCACCTCTACGAGTCCTTCTCCACCCCGGAGGAGATCCAGGAGCGCCACAAGGCCGCCGGCCGCAACCCGCAGCTCGGGTACGACGGGTTCGACCGGGACCTCACCGAGGAACAGAAGGCCGCCTTCCGTGCCGAGGGCCGCGAGCCGGTGCTGCGCGTGCGCATGCCGGACGAGGACATCACGTGGAACGACGTCGTCCGTGGCGAGGTCACCTTCAAGGCCGGCACCGTCCCGGACTTCGTGGTCGTCCGCGCCAACGGGCAGCCGCTCTACACCCTGGTGAACCCGCTCGACGACGCCCTCATGGGGATCAACACGGTGCTGCGCGGTGAGGACCTGCTGTCCTCGACCCCGCGCCAGATCGTCCTCCACCGGATCTTCGTCGAGATGGGCCTGGAGCCCGCCGTGCCGGAGTTCGGCCACCTGCCCTACGTCATGGGCGAGGGCAACAAGAAGCTGTCCAAGCGGGACCCGGAGTCCAACCTCTTCAACCACCGCGACAACGGTTTCATCCGCGAGGGCCTGCTCAACTACCTCGCACTCCTGGGCTGGTCCATCGGCCCCGACCAGGACGTCTTCACGCCCGAGGAGTTCATCGCGGCCTTCGACGTCCACGACGTCAACCCCAACCCGGCACGCTTCGACCTCAAGAAGGCCCAGGCGATCAACGCGGACCACATCCGCATGCTCGGACTCGAGGACTTCACCGCGCGCATGGTCCCGTACCTGCGTGCGGCCGGGATCCTCGGGGAGGACCTGTCCGCCGACGAGCAGACGGTGCTCGACGCGGCCGCGCCCCTCGTGCAGACCCGGATGAAGACCCTCGGTGAGGCGCCCGAGCTCCTGGCCTTCCTCTTCACCGCCGATGCGGATCTGGAGCTCACGGCCGACGGCCTGAAGACGCTCAAGGACTCCGCACCGGAGGTCCTGTCGGCGTCCCTGGCGGTCCTCGAACCGCTCGATGAGGACTCCTGGGCCACCGAGCCACTGGAGGAGGCGCTCAAGGCGAAGCTCGTCGACGAGATGGGCATCAAGCCACGTCTGGCCTACGGCCCGCTGCGGGTGGGTGTCTCCGGTCGGCGGATCTCGCCGCCGCTCTTCGAGTCGATGGAGATCCTGGGCAAGGAGTCGACGCTGGCGCGCCTGCGCGCACTGCAGTCGCACCTGCAGAACGCGGAGGGTTGAGGTTTGACGGACGGACCGACCCCGTCGTCCACCGACACCCGGTACCGGACGGCGGCCTACCGCCTGCCCGGCCTCCAGGTCGAGGAGTTCTCCGTCCCGGTGCCGCTCGACCACTTCGGGACCGGCGCCGGTGCCGACCTGGTGGCGGGCACCGGAGGGAAGGGCGCCTCGGGCGCGGGTGAGGTGTGGGAACTGAACGTGTTCGCCCGTGTCGTCGGCGAGCCCGGTTCGACCAAGCCGTTCCTGCTGTACCTGCAGGGTGGTCCCGGCCACGAGGCGTTCCGCCCCACGAAGTCGGAACCTGCCTGGTTGCCCCGGGCTCTGGAGGACTACCGCGTCGTCATGCTCGACCAGCGGGGCACCGGCCGGTCCGGAGCCATCGGTGAGGTCGCCGGGCGTGTGACCGGAGTGCCGGCCGCGCTGGCGCAGGCCCCGGACTCGGATGCGGGTGTCGTCGCGCTCGCCGAGCACCTCATGCACTACCGCGCCGACGCGATCGTCGAGGACGCCGAGGTGGTCCGGAAGGCGCTCAGCATCGACACGTGGAGCGTGCTCGGGCAGTCCTTCGGCGGGTTCTGCACGTTGCGGTACCTGAACGAACACCCGGACTCGCTCGCCGAGGCGTTCTTCACCGGTGGCCTGCCGGCCGTCGACGTCCCGCTGTCCGAGGTCTACTCGACCACGTGGAACGGGATGCGCGGGAAGTCCCGCGACTTCGCGGCCCGGTACCCGCAGACGTCCCCGGCTCTGCGTGCGGCGTCGGAACGGGCGGCGGCCGGTGACCTGGTGCTGCCCGACGGTACCGTCGTGACGCCGGCGCACATCCGATCGCTCGGGCACTACCTGGGAGCGACGGGTGGGGCGGAGAAGCTCGTGTACCTGTTGGAGAACCCGGTCGACTCCGCGGCGTTCCGGCACGACCTGCAGGCGGCATTGCCCTTCGGTGCGCGCAACCCGCTCTACGCGGTCGTGCACGAGAGCTGCTGGGCCAACGGAGGAGCGACCCAGTGGGCGGGGGCGCACGCGATGCCCGCCGACTTCGCCGAGGATCCGACCCTGCTCTCCGGCGAACACATCTTCCCGGAGTTCTTCGCCTCCGGTCCGCTCGCCTTCTGGCGGGACGTCGCCGACGTCCTCACCGAGGTCGAGTGGCCGGTGCTGTGGGAGCCGGCGAAACTGCGGGAGGCGCAGGTGCCAGTCGCTGCGGCCGCCTACTACGCGGATGCATTCGTGCCGCTGCAGTACTCGGAGCCGACCGCCGCGCTGTTGCCTCAGGCGCAGGTGTGGGTGACGAACGAGTACGAGCACAACGGTCTGCGCGCCTCCGGCGGGCACGTCATCGACCACCTCATCGGGCTGGTCCGAGGCAGCTGAACCTGACGCCGCCCGAGCCCCGGCACCGCCCCGCTGAGCTCCACGCCGCCCGCGGGCCCCGGCACCGCCCCGATATCGTTCACGGCCCTCGATATGTGCTGACATATCGAGGGCCGTCGAGGATATCGGGGCGGTGGGGTGCGACTGGGGCGGCGTCGGGCACAGTCGGGACGGTGGGGTGCCGGGGCGGTTTCGCGTCTCAGAGGGAGCGGACCATGCCGCCGTCGACGGGGACCACGCAGCCGGTCACGTATCCGGCGCGCGGGGAGAGGAGGAAGGCGGCGACCTCGCCGAACTCCTCGGGCTCGCCGGCGCGCTGGAGGGGGATGTGGTCGAAGGAGGCGTCCGACCCGGCGAGTCGCGGAGTGCGGATGGGTCCGGGGGAGACACCGAAGACGCGGATGCCGCGCGGCCCGACCTGGTCGGCCATGTCCTTGAGGCTCATGGCGAGACCCGGGCGCAGGCCGTTCGACACGGCGATGGGGGTGAGCGGGTTCCACACCGAGGAACTGAGCACCATGCCGATCGCGCAGCCGGACCCCAGGTTCTCGGCGGCGTGGCGGGCCATTCGGAGGGCACCGAGGAAGACGGATTCGAAGGCGTCGCGCCAGTCCTGTTCCTCCATCTCGAAGAAGGTGCCCTTCCTCGGACCGCCGACGGAGATGAAGACCCCGCCGAGCGGGGAGTCGGGGAAGGCCCGGGCGGCGTGGGCGAAGAGGCGGGAGGGCGCCTCGGGGTCGGCGAGGTCGGCGGTGCATCCGGAGGCGGCGCCGCCCAGCTCGGCGACGGCGGCGTCGACGTTGTCCTGGGTACGGGAGCTCACGACGACGTGGGCTCCTTCGGCGACGAGTGCGCGGGCGGTGGCGAGGCCCAGGCCGGAGGTCCCGCCGGTGACGATGAAGGTGCGGTCCGCGATGTTGAGATCCATGCGGGCATCCTCCCGGATCGGAGGGCCGCGAGGGGTGAGGGACGTCACCCGTTCCGAGGGGGTTCCGGATTTGCGCGGCCGGTTCGGGTGCCTGTAATGTATTCACTCGTTGCCAGGGAGAACGGCGGCCCACAGGGAGCGGTTATCGACGGCAGCGAAACCATTGGGATATGGTGTAATTGGCAGCACGAGTGATTCTGGTTCACTTAGTCTAGGTTCGAGTCCTGGTATCCCAGCGGTCCCGTCGTCTAGGGGCCTAGGACGCCGCCCTCTCAAGGCGGAAACGGCAGTTCGAATCTGCTCGGGACTACAATGCCGATCGACCGCGATCGGAGATGAAGCCCGGAAGGTGAAAACCTTCCGGGCTTCTTCGCGTCCGGGTACCGCCGGATTCGGGTTCCCCGGATTCCGGCCGTGTGTGCCGGTGCGGTGCCGTCGGCCGGCCGCAGAGCCGACCCGGTCTCAGAACTCTCCGGAACGTCGACCGCCATCGCCGGTGATGGACCATGCCTCGAAGTGGGGACGACGCCGTTGCCAGCCATTCGCTGTCCCTGGTGCAGGCGGCCGTCGCCGCCGCTGAGGCCGAGCTCAAGCTCGCCGCGTACGACGCCGCCGGCCGCCCCGCGCCTAGATCCCCGCGCAGATCCGCGCCTCCCAGCCCGACGGCCGGAGCGGCCGCTGGAGCCGCAGCCGGCTTCGAGCGCGGAGCTGGACGGTCGAGCGGGCACGCCGCGCCCACCGCGCAGCTCACCCTGAGCGCTTTGGGGCGCGACGGCGTCGAACTCACCATCGTCCACGGGTCCACCGTTGACGAGGTCACGGCCGCCAGCAAGCCCAACACCACCGATCAGCCCGCCACCGCCGGTCAGCCCAGCTCGGTGCGGCTGACCGGGCGCCACGCGGAGATCCTGACCCTGCTCGCGTGGCATCAGGGTGCAGCCACGTTTGGGCGGAGCGTAGCCGCATCCGGGTGGAGTGCGGCACGGCCCACTGCGGCGGCGGGACTGAGTGCGGACGCGCTGGCGGTCGCGCTCCTCGGCGAGGACGCCCGCCCCGTCACGCTGCGCGCGGAAGTATCGCGGCTGCGGCACGCGCTCGCCGCCTCTGGCGCCGGGATCGCGCTCGAATCGCGCCCCTACCGGCTGGAACCGACTCCGGTGTGCGATGCGCGCCGGGTGCTCGAGCTCATCGGCCGCGGCCGCTACCGCGCCGCCCTCGAGCTGTACCGCGGGCCGATCCTGCCGGCGTCCACCGCCCCGGGGATCGAGGCCATCCGCGCCGAGGTCTCCGGTGCGCTGCGGGAGGCGATGCTCTCCGACGCCGGCCCCGAGGTCCTCATGACCTACCTGGCTCTGCATGAGGCGCACGACGACGTCGCCGCTTGGCGCACCGCGCTGGCCGTGCTGCCGCCGCGCTCACCGCGCCGCGCTGTCGTCGTCTCCCACCTGGAGACGCTGGAAGCGTACGGCGAGGCACAGTCCTCACGAACACACTCCCCACGTGCCGCGTCCGCACGGTTGCAACGCTGGTGCAACCTTCCGGGGCGTAGCGTCGGCACCGTGCAGCAGGCCCGGCCGGGACGTCCGGCGGGTCACACGCTGCAGGACACACACTGCCGGACACATCCTGCCTGACGAAGGAGACACGCATGACTGTCTACGCCAACCCGGGGACTGAGGGCTCGCTGATCACGTTCAAGCCCCGCTATGAGCACTACATCGGCGGCGAGTGGAAGGCCCCGATCAAGGGCGAGTACTTCGAGAACGTCACGCCCGTGACCGGGCAGGGCTTCTGCGAGGTCGGCCGCGGCACGGCCGAGGACATCGAGGCCGCCCTCGACGCCGCCCACGCGGCCGCACCGGCGTGGGGGAAGACGAGCGCGGCCGAGCGCGCTCTGATCCTCCACCGCATCGCGGACCGCATCGAGGAGAACCTCGAAATGATGGCCGTGGCCGAAACCTGGGACAACGGCAAGGCCATCCGCGAGTGCCTGAACGCCGACCTGCCGCTGGCAGTTGACCACTTCCGCTACTTCGCCGGAGCAATCCGCGCCCAGGAAGGCAGCCTCTCCCAGCTCGACGACGACACCACCGCATACCACTACCACGAGCCGCTGGGCGTGGTCGGGCAGATCATCCCGTGGAACTTCCCGATCCTCATGGCCGTCTGGAAGCTCGCCCCGGCGCTGGCAGCAGGCAACGCCGTCGTGCTGAAACCCGCCGAGCAGACGCCGGTCTCGATCCTGGTACTCATGGAGCTGATCGGCGACCTGTTGCCAGCCGGCGTGCTGAACGTGGTCAACGGCTTCGGCGTGGAAGCGGGCAAGCCGCTGGCATCGAACAAGCGCATCCGCAAGATCGCCTTCACCGGCGAGACCACCACCGGCCGTCTGATCATGCAGTACGCCTCCGAGAACCTGATTCCGGTCACCCTGGAGCTGGGCGGCAAGTCCCCTAACATCTTCTTCGAGGACATCGCCGCTGCCGACGATGCCTTCTACGACAAGGCCCAGGAAGGTTTCACCCTGTTCGCGCTGAACCAAGGCGAGGTCTGCACCTGCCCATCGCGTGCACTGATCCAGGAAAGCATCTACGAGAAGTTCATGGGAGATGTCGTGGCCCGTACCAAGGCCATCAAGCAGGGCCACCCGCTGGATACCGAGACCATGATGGGTGCCCAGGCCTCTAATGACCAGCTGGAGAAGATCCTGTCCTACATGGACATCGGCAAAGCCGAGGGTGCCAAGGTGCTGCTTGGCGGCGGCCGCGCGGATCTGGGCGGGGAACTGTCCGGCGGCTTCTACGTGCAGCCGACCATCTTCGAGGGCACCAATGACATGCGCATCTTCCAGGAGGAGATCTTCGGTCCGGTGGTCGCGGTGACCAAGTTCAAGGACTACGACGACGCGATCTCCATCGCCAACGACACCCTGTACGGACTGGGTTCGGGCGTGTGGAGCCGCAACGGCAACGTGGCCTACCGCGCCGGCCGAGCCATCCAGGCAGGCCGCGTGTGGGTCAACCAGTACCACGCCTACCCGGCGCACTCCGCCTTCGGCGGATACAAGTCCTCGGGCATCGGACGGGAAAACCACCTGATGATGCTGGACCACTACCAGCAGACCAAGAACCTGCTGGTCTCCTACTCGGAGGACAAGCTCGGCTTCTTCTAGGCCGAGCATTCCCGGAACGCCAGCCACGCTCCCGGCCGCACCGCGCATTTCACGCCGGTTCGACCCGCGAGTCCCTGAGTTCGAGACACCGTTCGAGACACCATTCGAGACAGAGTTCAAAGGAGAACCCATGAGCACGATGAAAGCAGCAGTAGTCCAGCAGTTCGGCGAGCCGCTCGGGGTCACCGAGCAGCAGATCCCCACACCCGGCCCGGGCCAGGTGCTCGTCCGGTTGATCGCCTCCGGCGTCTGCCACACCGACCTGCACGCCGCCGAGGGCGACTGGCCCGTCAAGCCGACGCCTCCCTTCATCCCCGGCCATGAGGGCGTGGGAACGGTGGAGGCGGTGGGCCCGGGCGTCGAGGGGATCGCGGTCGGGGACCTGGTCGGCAACGCCTGGCTGGCCAACGCATGCGGCTCCTGCGAGTACTGCCGCACCGGTTGGGAGACGCTCTGCGAGGCACAGCAGAACGGCGGCTACTCGGTGGACGGCTCCTTCGGGGAGTACATGCTGGTGGAGGAGCGATTCGCCGCCCGCATCCCGGAGGGCGCTGACCCGTACGAGATCGCCCCCGTGCTGTGCGCGGGCGTGACCGTGTACAAGGGGCTGAAGATGACCGAGGCCCGGCCCGGGCAGTGGGTGGCGATCTCCGGCATCGGCGGACTGGGCCACATCGCGGTGCAGTACGCCGTCGCCATGGGGCTCCGGGTCGCCGCCATCGACGTGGCCGACGACAAGCTGGCGCTGGCCCGCCAGCACGGTGCCGAGGTGACGGTCAACGCGTTCGCCGAGGACCCGGCCGAGGCGATCCAGCAGGCCACCGGAGGAGTCCACGGCGTGCTGGTGACCGCCGTCCATCCTGACGCTTTCGGGCAGGCCATCGGCATGGCGCGGCGGGGCGGGACGATCGTCTTCAACGGCCTGCCGCCCGGGGACTTCCCGGCCCCGATCTTCGACATCGTCCTGAAGGGCCTGACCATCCGCGGCTCGATCGTCGGGACGCGACAGGACATGGACGAGGCACTGGACTTCTACGCAAGGGGTCTCATCCATCCGACGTTCCACAAGCGGCCGCTCGAGGACGTCAACGCCGTGTTCGACGAGATGCGCCACGCCAAGATCGAGGGCCGCGTTGTCATCGAGTACGCGGGCGCGGACGCGCAGGCCGTCGCCACGTCCTAGTCACCCGCCGTCCGGCGGCGGGATCCTGCCCCAGCGGGGCGGGCCGGCGAACGCCTCGGCCCGCCCCCCTCGACCGAGAGGACCGACCCATGGAGCATGAGCTCGAAGCGCGCCCGCGGATCGAGGGCGAGGAGGTCTCCCGCGTGGCCCTCAGCGCGGCAGCGGTGGATCTGCTGCGGCGGCTGTGGGGACGGCACGGGCCCCTGATGTTCCACCAGTCCGGCGGATGCTGCGACGGGTCGTCGCCGATGTGCTTCCCTGCGGGGGACTTCAAGACCGGCGACGCGGACGTGCTGCTCGGGACGTTCGACCTGACCGACGCGGCCGGCCGGCCGCTGGGCGAGCTGGACTTCTGGATGTCCGTGGAGCAGTTCGCCTACTGGAAGCACACCCACCTGACGGTGGATGTCGTGGAGGGTCGCGGCTCCGGCTTCTCGGTGGAGGCGCCGGAGGGCAAGCGGTTCCTGATCCGCAGCGAACTGCTGGACTAGCGCTGTTGGGCGGGGCAGCGGCCGTCGGTGGTGAACGTCGTGGTCGCACCCTCCGTTCCGACGATGTCGACTGTCCATTCGATCTCGCCCCGGAATCGTGCTCGACACGATTCCGGGGCGATGTCGACTGTCCATTCGATCTCACCTCGGAATCGTGTCGAGCACGCGGTGTCGATGGCATTGCCCAGTACGTCCGGATCGGCCGGAACAGTGAGGGAGAGGTCTGAGTCGAATGTGAAGGGGAGCACCTCGACGTGCTGTGCCTCGTACTCGATGACCCCGGGTGTCGAGCCGACCGCGTCGGTGAACGCCTGACGTTCGTCGTGACGGGAGTTGCAACCGGAGAGCAGGACGAGCGCGAGGGTGCTGGCGAACCCGGTCCGAATGATGGTGGATGGACGTTTCTCCATGGACCTCATCCTCTTCGGTCACGGCGCTCTCAGGCGTTCGGCCGAGTATCAGTTCAGTGTCACCGGAAAGGCGAGACCGCGCGCGGACCTGTGATGCATATCGCCTCTCTCCGGCTTGGAGGCGGAGGTGCCGGTGGGATAGAGTTATCTCTCGTTGCAAGGGAAGCTGCGCGACACCGCAAATGCGGTCCCGTCGTCTAGGGGCCTAGGACGCCGCCCTCTCAAGGCGGAAACGGCAGTTCGAATCTGCTCGGGACTACAGAGATCGAAAAAGCCCGGAAGGTGAAGACCTTCCGGGCTTCTTCGCGTCCGCGGTTCAGTCGCCGGACTGTGCCTCCACGAGCTTGGAGGTGTTCTGCGCCGTGCGGACGTTCGCCGCGATCCACTCGAGGGCGACACGGCCGAACACGATGTAAAAGGCACCGGGGATCCAGCCGAACAGGATCGCGAGGATGCCGAAGACGGGGTTGTAGTCGCCCCAGGGGTTGATCGCGCCGGCCGCGAAGCCGCAGACGATCCAGCTGATCCAGGTGAGCGCCGCGACGACGAAGATGAGGACGTAGAGGATCCCCAGGAACTTCAGTGTGACGTAGTGCTTGAAGCGGAAGTCGAAAAGGGCCTTGAAGAAGCCCGGGTCCTCGGTCGAGTTCTTCCGCGAGGGGAAATCGGCGGCGGGAGCCTGCTGGCCGTGACCGGGTGCGGCGGCCGCAGCACCCGACCCGTAGACGCCGGTGGCTCCGGAGCCGTACGCCTCGCCGGCCGGTGCGCCGGAGCCGTACTGCTGGCCGCCGTTGGGTGCGGCCGGCTGCTGGGCCTGGGGCTGTTGAGGCGCCTGTCCGTACTGCGGTGCCTGCGAACCGTACTGCTGACCGTCGTACTGCTGACCGTACTGGTTCGGGTCCTGCGGCTGCTGTCCGGGGGAGTAGGGGCCCTGGGGTGGTTGCGACAAGGGGGTCTCCTGCGGGTGGTGGTCCGTGATCCGTCCGATACCACTCTGCCACGTGCGGCCCTGGAGTAGCGGTTTCCGGCGTCATTCGCCGTCCGGATTCGTCCGGAGTCCACAGGGTATTCACCCACCGGCGGGAGCACGCTCCCACCGGTGACCCACGCGAGGATTCACACGCGGCTCAGCGACTCCGTGAGTGCCTTGGCTGCCTCGAGGATCGACTGCGCGTGCAGGCGCCCGGGCTGGCGGGTCAGCCGTTCGATCGGGCCGGAGATGGACACCGCGGCGACCACGCGGTTGGACGGGCCACGGACGGGCGCCGACACCGAGGCGACCCCGCGCTCACGTTCCGCAATGCTCTGAGCCCACCCGCGCCGGCGGATGCCGGAAAGCATGGTGGCGGAGAACCGGGCGCCGCGCAGACCGGTGTGCAGACGGTCCGGCTCCTCCCAGGCCAACAGGATCTGGGCGGCGGACCCGGCCCGCATGCTCAGGGTCGCACCGACGGGGACGGAGTCGCGCAGACCCACGGGGCGCTCGGCCGTCGCGACGCACAGGCGCAGATCACCCTGGCGGCGGAACAGTTGTGCGCTCTCGCCGGTGCGATCGCGCAGCTGGGCGAGAATGGGACCGGCGGCGGCCAGCAAGCGGTCCTCGCCGGCGGCCGAGGACAGCTCGGACAGCCGGGGGCCGAGGACGAACCGCCCCTGCAGGTCGCGCCCGACGAACCGGTGGTACTCCAGTGCGACCGCGAGCCGGTGCGCCGTCGGCCGTGCCAGGCCGGTGAGTGACACGAGTTCCGCCAGGGACGCCGGACCGGCTTCGAGTGCGGAGAGGACCAGCGCGGCCTTGTCGATGACTCCGACGCCGCTTCCCGATTCAGTGCTCATGCTCACATCTTTGCGTCTCGCCATTCGATATGCAAGTTCGACAGGCAAGACAGGTGATTAGCATGTGGACACGACGGCGCGGTCGTGACCCGGCTGCGCCCACCCGCCGTCCGCCCGTGGATCCGGGCGAACGGACCGGGGGAGACGACCACCAGGACCACCAGGAGGACCGGACCATGGGTATGACGCTCGCCGAGAAGGTGTGGGCCGACCACGTCGTGACCAAGGGGGAGGGGGAGAGCCCCGACCTCATTCACATCGACCTCCACCTCGTCCACGAGGTTACGAGCCCGCAGGCCTTCGAGGGACTGCGGCTGGCCGGTCGGCAGGTGCGCCGCCCCGATCTCACGATCGCGACCGAGGACCACAACACCCCGACGATCGACATCGGCAAGCCGATCGCGGACCCCACCTCCCGCAAGCAGATCGAGACCCTGCGTACGAACGCGGAGGAGTTCGGTATCCGCCTGCACTCCCTCGGTGACGCCGAGCAGGGCATCGTCCACGTGGTCGGCCCGCAGCTGGGCCTCACCCAGCCGGGCATGACGGTCGTCTGCGGTGACTCCCACACCTCGACCCACGGCGCCTTCGGGTCCCTGGCCATGGGCATCGGCACCTCCGAGGTCGAGCACGTCCTCGCCACCCAGACCCTCCGTCTCAAGCCCTTCAAGACCATGGCGATCACCATCGAGGGCGACCTGCCCGAGGGGTCGACCTCCAAGGACGTCATCCTCGCCGTCATCGCGAAGATCGGCACCGGCGGCGGCCAGGGCTACGTCCTGGAGTACCGCGGTGCCGCCGTCGAGGCGATGTCGATGGAGGCCCGGATGACGATGTGCAACATGTCGATCGAGGCCGGTGCACGCGCGGGCATGATCGCCCCGGACCAGACGACCTTCGACTACGTGCAGGGCCGCCCCCACGCCCCGCAGGGGGAGGACTGGGACGCCGCCGTCGAGTACTGGAAGACCCTGCGCACCGACGACGACGCGCAGTTCGACGCCGAGGTCGTCCTGCAGGCGGAGGACATCGAACCCTTCGTCACCTGGGGCACGAACCCCGGCCAGGGCCTGCCGCTCTCGGCGGCCGTCCCGGACCCGGAGGACTTCCCGGACGAGAACGACAAGACCGCGGCGAAGAACGCACTCGCCTACATGGGTCTGACCCCCGGCACGCCGTTGCGGGAGATCGCCATCGACACCGTCTTCCTCGGTTCCTGCACCAACAGCCGGATGGAGGATCTGCGCGCGGCGGCCGAGGTCGTCAAGGGCCGGAAGAAGGCGGAGAACGTCCGCTTCATGGTAGTCCCCGGGTCCGCCCGCGTCCGTCTGGAGGCCGAGGCCGAGGGCCTCGACAAGGTCTTCACCGACTTCGGCGCGGAATGGCGGTTCGCCGGCTGCTCCATGTGCCTGGGCATGAACCCGGACCAGCTGAGCGAGGGCGAACGCTGCGCCTCGACCTCGAACCGCAACTTCGAGGGCCGCCAGGGCAAGGGCGGCCGCACCCACCTGGTCAGCCCCCTCGTCGCCGCCGCGACCGCCGTCCGCGGCACCCTGTCCTCGCCCGCCGACATCGACCCCGTCGCGTCCGCCTGAGACCCCGCCGCCGAGGCGCCCCGCCCGCGGGCACTTCGCGTCGAGGTCCCGGCCGCACCCACGGACACAGGAGACACACCATGGAGAGCTTCACCACCCACACCGGCGTCGGCGTGCCACTGCGCCGTTCCAACGTCGACACCGACCAGATCATCCCCGCCGTCTACCTCAAGCGCGTGACCCGCACCGGGTTCGAGGACGCGTTGTTCGCCGGTTGGCGCAAGGACCCCGACTTCCTGCTCAACCGTGAGCCGTGGAACACCGGATCCGTCCTCGTCGCCGGCCCCGACTTCGGTACCGGCTCCTCCCGTGAGCACGCGGTGTGGGCGCTCCACGACTTCGGGTTCCGCACCGTCCTGTCCTCGCGCTTCGCGGACATCTTCCGCGGCAACGCCGGCAAGAACGGGGTGCTCGCCGCCGAGCTCGAACAGGCCGACATCGAGATCATCTGGAAGATCCTGGAGTCCCAGCCCGGCACGGAGGTCACAGTCGACCTGGAGTCGAGGACCGTCACGTGCGACACCGTGACGGTGCCTTTCCAGATCGACGACTTCACCCGGTACCGCCTGCTGGAGGGCCTCGACGACATCGGGCTGACCCTCAAGGACGAGGACGCGATCGCCGCCTACGAGGCGCGCTACCCCTCCTTCAAACCGCGGACCCTCCCGGCCCGCACCTGAAGCCCGGATAGGATGGGCCGACGGACCCCCACCATCGGCACGAGGACGTACAGAGGCATGACAGACACCACCGGGAACGCGCCGGTCAACCCGTCCGAGGAGCCCGCGGACCTCGATCTCACCTCCTTCGACGAGGACGCGATCACCGGGCACTACCGGAACGCCGGCTGGGTCGCCCCGCCCCTCATGGTCGGTATGCGTGCCTTCGGGCGGACGGCGACGACCGGTGTCGAGAACCTCCGGATGGAGGGGCCGGTCATCGTCGCCGCATACCACGCCTCGTACCTCGACCCGCTCGTCGTGGGCATCGACATGTGGAAGCGGGGGCGTCTGCCGCACTTCCTCGCCAAGTCGGGCCTCTTCACGGGGTTCATCGGGACGGTCCTCCGCGGGGTCGGCCAGATCCCCGTGCTGCGCGGGTCCAAGCGCGCCGTCGACTCCCTGCACTACGCCCGCCGTGCGCTCGCCGCCGGCGAGGCCGTCGTCGTCTACCCGCAGGGCACCGTGACGAAGGACCCGGACCTGTGGCCGGAGGCCTCGAAGACCGGTCTCGCCCGCCTCGCGCTCGTCACCGGCGCCCCGATCGTGCCGGTCGTCCACTGGGGCCTCGACAGCCGCATGCCCGTGGGCGCGAAGATCCCCCGCCCGCACCCGCGTCACACGACGCTGCTGCACTACGGCGAGGAGATCCACTACGAGGACATCGCCGACGGTGAGGCGCCCGTCCACGACCTCACCGACCGCATCACCTCCCACCTCGCGGCCCATCTGGCCCGCCTCTCCGGTCGTCCGATGCCGCAGCGGTTCGTCGCTGCTCTCCAAGCCGACCCGCACGTGTCCACCCCGCCCCCGCTCGCCGAGGAGGAACAGGCATGAAGGTCGCCGTCCTCGGGGCCGGGTCGTGGGGCACGACCTTCGCCAAGGTCGTCGCCGACGCCGGCCACCCCGTGACCCTGTGGGCCCGCCGGGACGAGGTCGCCGTGGAGATCCGCGACACCCACCGGAACTCCACGTACCTGGGCGACACCGTCCTGCCGGACCTACTGACCGCCACCTCCGACGCCGCCGAGGCGCTCTCCGGGGCCGGTGTCGTCGTACTCGCGGTGCCCGCCCAGACCCTGCGGGAGAACCTCGCCGGGTGGCGGAACCTGCTGGCGGACGGGGTCGTCCTCGTGAGCCTCATGAAGGGCATCGAGGTCGCCACCGGGGACCGGATGTCGACGGTCATCGCCGAGGCCGCGCAGGTGCCCCTCGAGCGGGTGGCCGTCGTGTCGGGGCCCAACCTCGCCAAGGAGATCGCCGACGAGCAGCCGACGGCCACCGTCGTCGCCGCCGCCGACGTCCACGTCGCGGAGACCGTCGCCGGACTCTGCGCCGCCCCCTACTTCCGCCCCTATACGAACACCGACGTCGTCGGTGCCGAACTCGGCGGGGCGATCAAGAACGTCATCGCGCTCGCCGTCGGGATCGCCGACGGGCGCGGGCTGGGCGACAACTCGAAGGCCTCGCTCATCACCCGGGGCCTCGCCGAGACCACCCGTCTGGGGCTGGCGCTGGGCGCCGAGGCGCACACGCTCGCCGGCCTCGCCGGGCTCGGTGACCTCGTGGCGACTTGCGCCTCGCCGCTGTCGCGCAACCGGTCCTTCGGTGCGCTGCTCGGCCAGGGCCTCACGGTCGAACAGGCGCAGGAACGGAGCAACCGGACCGTCGAGGGCGTGAAGAGTGCGGCCGCCGTCCTGCAGCTCGGGGCCCGGCACGGTGTCGACCTACCGATCACCCAGGCCGTCGTCGGGGTCCTCACCGGTCGCGTCGGCGTTGACGGGCTGGCGGATCTGTTGTTGGCTCGGAAGCGGAAACACGAGGGCCCGCAGCACTGATCGCACAGTACTGATCGCACAGCGCGGATCGGTCGGGTCCTCGACCACCCACCTCGAACGGAGTACTCATGGCCGAGTTCCTCAACGATCCCTTCGCCAATCTGGCGGACGTCCCCACCTTCACCGTCACCTCGGAGACCTTCTCCGAGGGCGACACCGTCCCGGCCCCGCAGCGGTCCAAGGCCTTCGGCGTGCCCGGTGGCGAGGACCTCTCGCCCCAGCTGTCGTGGAGCGGCTTCCCGGAGGAGACGAAGGCCTTCGCCGTCACCTGCTTCGACCCCGAGGCGCCCACCGGTTCCGGCTTCTGGCACTGGGTCGTCGCGGACCTCCCGGCCGACGTCACCTCCCTGCCCGTCGGTGCCGGTACCCCCGGCTCGGACCTGCTGCCCGCCGGTGCCGTGACCTTCCGCAACGACGGGGGCGCGGAGGGTTACATCGGCGCCGCACCCCCGGCAGGTCACGGCCTGCACCGCTACTTCTTCATCGTCCACGCCCTGTCCGAACCGCTCGGCCTGGAGCCCGGTGGCTCGCCCGCCTTCGTGGGATTCAACATGTTCTTCAAGAGCATCGGGCGTGCCTGGATCACGGCGACCTTCGAGGTCGAGTAAGTTTCACCGCATGACTTCTCCCTCTTCCCGTCCCCTCGTCGCGGTCCTCTTCGGAGGACGTTCCTCGGAGCACTCGGTCAGTTGTGTGACCGCTTCCGGGGTGCTCTCCGCTCTCGAGGGGACGGAGTTCGAGGTCCTGCCGATCGGGATCACCCCGGCCGGTGTGTGGCGGGTCGTCGACGAGTGGAGGGACTACCGCTTCGACCCGCAGGACATGCCGGTCGTGGCCGACAACGGCACCCAGGTGCTGCCGCCGGTCGCGGCCGACCGTGCGCCCCTGAGGGAGATCACCGCCGAGGTCACGGTGCGTGAGCTCGGTGTCGTCGACGTCTACTTCCCGCTCCTCCACGGTCCCTTCGGTGAGGACGGAACGCTCCAGGGGCTCTTCGACCTCTCCTCGACGCCCTATGTGGGCTCGGGGGTCTTCGCCTCGGCCGCGAGCATGGACAAGCACTTCATGAAGATGGTGCTGCGTGGCTCCGGGATCCCGACGAGTGCCTGGGAGACCGTCACCGGTCGCGAGTGGAGCGACGACCCGGCCGCTGTCACCGAGAGGGTGAGCGGACTCGGGTTCCCCGTCTTCGTCAAGCCCGCACGGGCCGGTTCCAGCATGGGTGTCTCGAAGGTCTCCGCGGCCTCCGACCTGGGTCCGGCCGTGCAGGACGCCCTGGAGCACGACGACAAATTCATCGTCGAACCGATGGTCACCGGACGCGAGATCGAGTGCGGCGTCCTCGGGTCGCTGCACGGTGAGGCGCGCACCTCCGTGGCCGGCGAGATCGTCATGACCGGCGACAAGGAGTTCTACGACTTCGAGGCCAAGTACCTCGACCTCGACGGTGTCGACCTGCGCTGCCCGGCGGACCTCCCGGCGGACGTCCAGGAGCGCGTTCAGGACGTGGCCCTGCGGACCTTCCGCGCCTTCGACTGCACCGGCCTGGCCCGCGTCGACACCTTCGTCACCGTCGACGGGCAGGTGCTCGTCAACGAGATCAACACCCTGCCCGGCTTCACCCCGAGCTCGATGTACCCCGTCATGTGGCAGCAGACCGGTGTCGACTACACGGAACTCGTCACCACCCTCCTCGACATCGCCCTGCACGAGAACTGAGCCTTCTCCGAGGTCCGATAAGGCCGCCAGGGCCGCGTTCTCGTCGCTCGAAGTACCAAACCCCCGTACGTCTTCGCTCCTCGGCCTTGCCCTGACGGCCTTCTCGGACCTCGGAGCATCCGGGACTCAGGAGGAGGGGACGGCCTCTTCCACTTGTGTTGCATCCTCCGCGCTCACACACCCACCCGTCTGCGGCAGGGAGGCCACGGCCGGCGAGATCTCCGCGAGGATGTTCTGCCCCCCGACGGCCGTCGGGTCGACGATCACCTCGACGGCGGGCTCCCGGCCGTAGGTCACGAACTTCCAGTGGTCGTCCTCGGCGGCCGTCGAGATCCAGTCGACCCCGTTGACGGTCACGCAGGGGTCGGTCGTCGGTGCCGGCGGTTCCATGCCGCACCGGAGCACGGCGATGCTCGGGTCACCCCACGCCTCGGTCGCCTGTGCGGAGGTGTCCCGTGCGGACTGCCCCTCGATCTCTTCGGGCAGGGAGAGCATGACGGGCGCGCACTCCGGGGCCCGGGCGTTCGGCGCGGCCTCGATCTGGACCATCCCTCCGGTGCATCCGGACAGCGCGAGCAGCCCACCGGCGACGAGGACCGCCGTCCTCGCGGTGAGTCCGGAGGAGCGGGGAGGACGGGAGACACGGGACAGGCGGGGGAGGACCGGACCGGGCAAGCGCATGCCGACCAGAATAGGCTGGTCACCTGATGAGTTCCTGGTCCCGCACCCCTGCCCCCTCCGCGTCCTCGGCCGTACCCCCGACCGCCGAGGCGCCCACCGTCGACCCCACGGATCCTCCGGCGGAGGATCCGACCCTCGCACAGACGGGCGAGGACGGGGTGCTCGACCGGATCCTCCGTGTCCTCGCCGAGGCCCCGGCCGGGTCCACCGCTGTCTCACCGGAGCGCTCCGGACGTGACGGGACTCACGACGGCCCCCGCGTCCTCGTCGGTCCCGGAGACGATGCCGCGGTCGTCCGGGTCCCCGGCGACCTCGTGACGACGACGGACATGCTCGTCGAGGGCCAGGACTTCCTGGCCGATTGGCTCGATCCCTACCGGCTCGGGGTCAAGGCGGCTGCCCAGAACCTCGCGGACGTGTGCGCCATGGGTGCCCGTCCGCACTCGCTCGTCGTCTCACTCGCGGCGCCCGCGGAGACCCCGGCCTCCGTCCTCGTCGGGATCATGAGAGGTCTGCGGGACGAGGCGGCCCGCGCCGGCGCCACCGTCACCGGCGGTGACCTGTCAGGCGGACCGTGCCTGGTCGTCTCCGTCACCGCACAGGGTGCTCTCCACGGGGATCCGGTCCTCCGGTCGGGCGCGCAGGAGGGGGACGCCGTCGTCCTCGTCGGGACCGTGGGGCACGCGGCCGCGGGGCTCGACCTCCTGTTCGATGGCCTCGACGTGGGCCACCGCCCGGTGGACGGGAGGGAGCGCCCGGTCGACGGGAGGGAGTGCCCAGTCGACGGTTCGGCACTTTCCACGGACCCCGCGACGGCGGGTCCGGTGGAGACCCAACGGGCGCCTCGGCCGTGGTACGCCGGGGCGGCGGCGCTCGCCGAACGCGCGCCGGAGCCCCGCCCGGCGGGGGGACGTGCACGAATCGCGCATGCGCTCATCGACGTGTCCGACGGGCTGCTCGGCGACCTCGGCCGGATCTGCCGTGCCTCCGGTGTCTCCGCCGATCTCGATCCGGCGGCGATCGACCGGCTCGCGGCACCCCTGCTGCCCGCGGCCCGGGCGCTGGACCACGAGGCGGGGACATCCCCGGAGGGCATTGGTCGTCCCCATCCCGACCACTCCGACCCCGACCGGTCCCACCCCGGACCCGCCCACCTCGACAGGGCCCGGCACTGGGTGCTCACCGGGGGAGAGGACCACGGGTTCCTCGCGACGGTCCCGGAATCGGCCCTCGACACCCTCGCCTCCACCCTCGACGGCGCACGCCCGCCGGTACCCTGGGAACGGATCGGGACGGTGTTCCCGGCAGGAGCGGACGGGACCGCACCCGGGATGGTCACCCTCGGTGGACACCCGGTCGACGGGGACTCCTTCCGGCACTTCTCGACCGCACCGACCGCACCGACCGCGGCGCCCGGGGCCGACGGACGGAGAGGTGCCGGGCAGGCGCACGAGCAGGAGGACGCGAGGTGAACCGACCGATGGACCCGGCCCGGCTCAACGCCCGGCTGGCCGCCCGGTGGGCCAAGGGGATCGTCGACCGGATGCGGCGCGACAAGGCCCGCATCGACGACCTCAACGTCTTCCCCGTCCCCGACGGCGACACCGGCTCGAACATGTACCACACGGTCCGCAGCGCTCATCTGGCCGTCGAACGCCTGGAGGGTCCGGCCTCCCTCACGGAGGTCGTCGAGGCGATGGCCAACGGCGCCCTGCGCGGGGCCCGCGGGAACTCCGGTCTGATCCTCGCCGTCGCCCTGCGCGGCGTGGCCGACGGGCTGTCCGGCACCACCGTCCTCGAACCGGAGGTGTTCGCCTCCGCCCTGGCACTCGCCGCGCACCGCGCCCGAGAGGCCGTGGCCGACCCCGTCGACGGCACCATGCTCACCGTCCTCGAGGCGATGGCCGAGGAGGCCCGCGAGGCCGCGGCCGACGGCGCCGACGTCCTCACCCAGATCCGCGCCGTCCGTGCCCGGTCCCGGTCGGCACTGCGCGAGACCACCGGCCAGTTGGCCGTCCTGCGCGAGAACTCCGTCGTCGACGCGGGCTCCACCGGCATCGTCGAGCTCTTCGACCTCCTCTACCTCACCGTCTCCGGTGAGCCCCTCCCGGAAGCGGGACCCGCTGCCGAGGCGCCCTCCGCTTCCGACGATCGCACCGGTGCGCAGGATTCGGCACCTCCGGACACACCCGGCGCCGGCACCCCCGAGGCAGGCGCACCCGACACGGATCTCCGTCTCGTCGAACGGGGTGAGGACGGCGGGCCTGCGCAGGACGGACACCACGACCACGCGCACCCCCACGGCGGGACCGGGCTCGAACTCGTCTTCCACCTCACCGACCCGAAGCCCCGGACCAAGGCGGTCTCCCGCCTGCTCACGAAGGTCGGGGGCGACTCGATCGTCGTGGCCTGGCCGATGGTCCACGTCCACGTGCCCCACGGTGCGGCCGCGCAGAAGGTGATCGACGGGGTCGCCCGGTTCGGCCCGGCAGACCTGCGGATCGAGGACCTCTCCGTGTCCGGCGCACCGACGCGCCGGACCACCCTGCTCGCGCCGGTCGCGGGCCTCGGCGCGGTCCTCGCGGTCGCCCGGGCCGGCGCCCATGCGGTCGACACCGATGTCGCCGGGTGGACGGACCGCCTGCGGGAGATCGTCGAGGACACCGAACACACGGTCGTCCTCACCGGCACCCGGGAACACGTGGAGGCGCTCGTGGCGGCCTGGGACGAAGCAGCCGTGGCGGAGTCCACGTCCGAGGACGGGACCACGACGGAGTCCACGTCGACGAACACGGACACGGACGACGAGGACGCGGCGGAGGACGGCACGGACGGTGCCGGAGGACAGGGCGCCTCGGCGGCGGAGGACCTGGTGCCGGAGGCCATGCGGGTGGTCGCCGGATCCGTGCCGGGACTGCTCGCCGCGCTCGCCGTGCACGACCCCGCGGGGGAACCCGGACAGGTGGTCGCGGACATGGTGGAGGCGATCGAGGACACCCGGGTGGGACAGGTGGCCGTGGGGGCCGCGCCGCAGCCCACGGACCGGGGACTGCTGGGCGGGCTCGGCACCCGGCAGGCGCCGACCGAGTACCGGGTCGTCCTCGACGGGCGGGTGCGGGCCACCCATCCGGACGCGGGGACCGCACTGCTGACCCTCGTCTCCGGCCTGCTCGCCGACGACGGGGACCTGCTCACGCTCGTGACCGGCGGACAGTTGCCGGCCGCTGCCGTCGAGGTGCTGCGGAAGCGGCTGGCCGAGTCCCGACCCGACGTCGAGGTCGAGCACGTCGACACCCGGCACGCCCACACCTGTGCCTGGGCGGGGGTGGAGTGATGGGTGATCGTCAGGAGGACTCCGTCCCGGACGACCACACGGCTCCGGTCGACACCCCGGCGGAGGAGATCGCCCGGAGGCGTGCGCTCGCCCAGTCGGCGGAGAAGGCGGAGAAGAAGTCCACGGGTAAGGCCGGGAGGAAACCCGTGCAGAAGCCCACCGGACGGATGCTCGGCACCCCTGTCAAGAAGTTCATCACCCGGAAGCGGGACGTCGACGACCTGGCGAAGCTCGGGATCGAGACGGTCGACGACGCGTTCCGGTACTTCCCCCGGACCTACATCCATCCGGGCAGGCTCACGCCGCTGGACGATCTGGAGCCGGGCACGAACGCCGTGGTGCAGGCGAACGTCGTCTCCGTGACGACCCGGCCCATGCGGCAGCGACGCGGATTCATCACCTCGGTGCTCCTCACCGACGGGTCCGGGCAGATCAGCGCCACCTTCTTCAACCAGCCCTGGCTCGAACAGAAGCTGATCCCCGGTGACCCCGTGGTGCTCACCGGGCAGATCACCGAGTTCAACGGGCGACCGCAGGTGTCCTCGCCCAAATGGCTCAACGGTGACCAGAAGGACGCCTTCGTGTCCGCGGAGGTCGAGCGGCCGATCCCGGTGTACAAGGCCTCGAAGCGGATCAACTCCTTCCGGATCTGGCGGCTCATCACGACCCTGCTCGACACCGCGACCGAGGACGCCGCCTACGACCCCCTGCCGCCTGAGATCCTGCGCCGACTGGAGATCCCCGACTACCGGACGGCGCTCGACATGGTGCACCGGCCGGCCCGGACGGGTGAGGAGGAGTTGCCTGCGGAACGGTGGAAGTACGAGGAGGCCTTCGCCCTCCAGGCCGAACTCATGTCGCGCAAGGCCCGGTCGAAGGACCGCCGGGCCCACGAACTGCGGCTGTACCACGGAGGCCTGCGGGACACCTTCGACGCCGCTCTTCCCTTCTCCCTCACGGACTCGCAGCGGCGGGTGGGTGACGAGATCGCGGCGGAGCTGGCGACCGCGGCACCCATGAACCGGTTGCTCCAGGGTGACGTCGGGTCGGGCAAGACGCTCGTGGCGCTGCGCGCCGTCCTCCAGGCCGCGGACTCGGACGTCCAGTCGGCCTTCCTCGCCCCCACCGAGGTGCTCGCCGTCCAGCACTACCGGTCCCTGCGGGCGACCCTCGGGGACATGGCGGTCGGTGCGGCGGACGAACGCGACGCCGGGGAACTGCGGATCGGATTGCTCACCGGGACGCAGTCGGCCAAGGAGAGGAAGAAGACGCTGCTCGACGTGCAGGCGGGGAGGCTGGACCTCGTCGTCGGCACGCATGCGCTCGTGGCGGAGCGGACGGGCTTCTGGAAGCTCGGACTCGTCGTCGTCGACGAGCAGCACCGGTTCGGCGTGCGCCAGCGCGAGGCCCTGCGGGAGAAGGGCACGGATCTCGTCCCGCACACCCTCGTGATGACCGCCACGCCGATCCCGCGGACCGTGGCGATGACGGTCTTCGGTGATCTCGACGTCTCCTCGCTCACCGATCTACCCGGTGGGCCCAAGCGGATCACGAGCCATGCGTTCTCCCTGCAGCGGCACCCCTCCTGGATGCAGCGGGTGCTCGGGGTCGTGGCGGAGTCGGTGGCCCGGGGGGAGCAGGCGTACTTCGTGGCGTCCCGGATCGAGACCCAGGCTTACGAACCCGCGACGGAGGAGACCCCCGCCGTGCCCGAGCTCCTGGGTGTCGAGGACCTGCTGGTCCGCCTGCGGGCGACCGAGCAACTGCAGGACGTGCGGATCGGACTGTTGCACGGGCGGATGAAACCGGAGGAGAAGGAGACGGTCATGACGGCCTTCGCCGCCGGTCAGATCGACGTGCTCGTCGCGACGACCGTCATCGAGGTCGGGATCGACGTGCCGAACGCACGGACGATCGTCGTCTACGACGCCGACCGGTTCGGCGTCGCCCAGCTCCACCAGCTGCGTGGCCGCGTGGGCCGCGACGGCTCCCAGGCCACCTGCTTCTTCGTGACGAACATGCCGGATCCCTCGCCGTCCTTCGAACGCCTGCAGGTGGTGGCGGGGACGCTCGACGGGTTCCGGCTCGCCGAGTACGACACGACCACCCGCCGCGAGGGCGACGTCCTGGGTCGCCACCAGGCCGGGGGCCGGAGTACGCTGCGATACCTCTCCGTCCTCGAGGACGAGGGTCTCATCGGGACGGCGCGCGATCTCGCGACCGAGTGGGTCGACCACGATCCCGATCTCACCACGCACCCGGCACTCCGGGACTACGTGCAGACCCTCATCGTCGACGAGTCGGAGGACTGGATCGAGGCGTCGTGAGGACGCCGACGGAACGACGAGGACGGGGGCGGTCATGAGGATCGTGGCAGGGGAGTTCAAGGGCCGGACCGTGCGGACGCCGCCCGGCAACGGCACCCGTCCCACCTCCGACCGGGTACGGGAATCGCTCTTCTCCTCCCTGGAGTCACTCGGCATGCTCGACGACGCGGTCGTCCTCGACCTGTTCGCCGGGTCCGGGTCGCTCGGCCTGGAGGCCCTGTCCCGGGGTGCCCGGCACGTGACCTTCGTCGAGAAGGCGGCCTCCGTCGTCCGGGTCCTCGAGGGCAACCTCAAGGACCTGGGAGTGCACGGGTCCGGTGGTTCCGGTGGAGCGGGGACGGCACGGACTACCGTCCAGGCACGCTCGGCGCTCGCCGCCGTCCAGGGGCTGGCGCCGGGGACCGTGGACCTCGTGCTCGCGGACCCGCCCTATCCGCTCGGGGAGTCCGACGTCGCGGCACTCCTCGAGGCGCTCGTCCCCGTCCTGCGGGATGCGGCCTCGCTCATCGTGCTCGAACGGTCGGCACGCTCGCCGCGGCCCACGCTTCCCGCGGGTCTGTCCGTCTACGAGGAACGGACGAAGGGTGAGACGAGTCTGTGGCTGCTGGAACGCACCCGAGAGGAGTGAGCCGGGCTCACCTATGCTGGCGGGCATGAAGGTCGTCGTTCCCGGTTCCTATGATCCCGTGACCCGCGGTCACATCGATGTCGTCGCGCGTGCGACCCGTCTGTTCGACGAGGTGGTGATGGCGGTCGTGCACAACCCGAAGAAGACGGGCAACTTCCCGTTGACCGAACGCATCCGCCTCATCGAGGCCGGGCTCGCGGAGGATCCCGCGACGGCGGGCAGCGAGCGGATCACGATCGACGACGTGCCCGGCGGCCTGCTCGTCGACTACTGCCGCCGGATCGGTGCGGTCGGCGTCGTCAAGGGTCTGCGCGGCGAGGCGGACTACGCCTACGAACTGCCGATGGCGCACATGAACCGGCACCTCACCGAGCTGGAGACGGTCTTCATCCCCGGTGACCCGGCGCTCGGGCACATCTCGTCCTCGCTCGTCCGGGAGGTACACGCGCTCGGCGGCGACATTGCAGGCCTCGTCCCCGACGCCGTCAAGGACGCCATGAACGCCCGCCGCGAATGAGTGGGGGACCCGGCCCGGCGGCACGTGCCGTCCCCTGGTTCCTCGCGCTCGTCCTCTTCACCGCGGTCGTCCAGTCGACCTACAACGCGGTGCGTGTCCTCATCTCCTACCGGGTCATCGAACTCGGGGGAGGCGCCGGCGTCCTCGGACTCGTCGCCGCCTCCTACTCGCTCATGCCGCTGCTGCTGGCCATCGCGATCGGCCGGATCGTCGACAGGGGGTACACGACCGCACTCATGTGGGCCGGGACCGCTTTCACGGTGCTGCCGATCGTGCTTGCCGCCTGGACCCCGGGCCTCGGGTGGCTGCTCGTGGCCAATGCGGCCCTCGGACTCGGGCAGATCCTCGTGACCGTGACCGCCCAGTCGCTCATCCCACTGCACTTCGCCCCGGCGGATCTGAACGGCCGCTTCGGCACGCTCACGATCGGGGTGTCCGTCGGCCAACTCGTCGGTCTCCCGCTCGTCGGGTTCATCGCCGGATCGGGCGAGGGGGATCCCCGGACGCAGGCGGCCATGTGGACGATGGCGGCGGTCGGAGTGCTCGCCGTGCCCCTGCTCGTCCTCGTCGGTCTGCGGCCGCGGATCGGGGGTCACCGCAGCCGCGCGGAGGTGAAGGAGACCCGGCAGTCGCCCCTGGAGATACTCCGGGTGCGGGGTATGAAGACAGCGATCTTCGCCTCGATGTCGACGCTCGCCGCCGTCGACATCATGACGGCCTACCTGCCGCTCGTCGGTGAACGGCACGGTATCGCGGTGCAGTTCATCACACTCATCATCACGGTGCGGACCGTCGTGTCGATCCTCGCCCGGATGGGGATGAACCCCGTGGCCCGCCGGTTCGGCAACCTGCCGGTGCTCTCCGTCTCCAGCACGCTCGCGGGACTCTCCGTCCTCCTCATCCCGGCCGCCACCGCGTTCCTCACCGAGGTGCCTCTGTTCTGGGTCCTCCTCGTCCTCCTGTCCCTCGGCGGGATCGGGTTCGGCCTCACCCAGCCGCTCACGATGACGTGGGTGTCGACCCTCTCGGACCCGGACAACCGGGGTGCGGTGCTCTCCGTCCGGTTGGCCGGCAACCGTCTGTCGCAGGTGGCTCTGCCCGCGACCGCCTCGCTCGTGGCCGGTTTCGCCCCGCTGGGGACCGTCTTCGTCCTCATCGGTGTGATGTTGCTCTCTGCGGGCGCCTCGACGGCGGTGTTCCGGCGGCGTGCGGTGGCAGCGGGTCGCGCGGACCGCTAAGATGGTGGCTCGCGTGTCATCCGTGAGGAGGCGACCGCGACACTGATTCGACGACCTGATGGAGGTGGAGCATGGCCCGTGAGCGTTCCCGCGACTCGGAGCTCGTCCTCGACCTCCGTGCACTCGGACTGCTCGACAGTCCGGGGGAGTGGTCGCAGCTGTCGCAGACGGTCCCGGCTCCCGCGGATCTGCGTATCGAAGTGATCGGGGTACCTGCCGGTTCCCCACTGGCCCTGGACCTGCGGTTGGAGAGCGTCGTCGAAGGCATCTTCGTCTCCGGCACCGTGAATGCGACCGCCCGGGGACAGGACGCACGGACGTCCGAGGACATCGAGCTTCCCGTCTCCACCACGGTGGAGGAACTCTTCCTCTACGAGGTCGATCCGGAGGACGAGGAGTCCTATGGCATCGACCACGGTCGTCTTGACCTGGAACCGGCGATTCGAGACGCTGTGGTGATGGCTTTGCCGTTCCGTCCGCTCAAGGACGGTGACGCCGAGGACTTCCGGTACACGCTGGGCGAGGAGATCGTCGAAGACGTACCCGAAACCGATCCCCGGTGGTCGGCACTCAAAGATCTGTTGGACGAATAGAAAGAGAGCTGGACGTGGCTGTTCCGAAGCGTAAATTGTCGCGCAGCAACACCCGCCACCGCCGTTCGCAGTGGAAGGCCTCGGTTCCCACCCTGGTCAAGACTGTGGAGAACGGTCGCGTTGTGTACTCGCGCCCCCACCAGGCCAAGGTCGTGGAGGACTCGACCGGCACCCCGCTGTTCCTTGAGTACAAGGGACGCAAGGTCGCCGACGCCTGATCAACCAGGCTGCACGCATGAACGATGAGCAGGACCTGACGGGCCTGCAGGAGCGTCTCGGGGTCGACATCGACCCCGGGACGCTTCGTCTTGCCCTCACGCATCGCTCCTACGCCTTCGAGGCCGGCGGGATCCCGACGAACGAACGTCTGGAGTTCCTCGGTGACGCGGTGCTGCAGCTGGTGAGCACGGAATCGCTGTACTTCGACAACCCGGAGCTGCCCGAGGGCCGACTGGCCAAGATGCGTGCCGCGGTCGTCAACACCCGGGCACTCGCCGGGGTCGCCCGGACGTGGGGCCTGGGTGAGTACGTCCTGCTCGGCAAGGGCGAACTCGGGACCGGTGGTCGCGACAAGGACTCGATCCTCGCGGACACCGTCGAGGCCGTCATCGGTGCCTGCTTCGTCGACCAGGGCCGGGACGCCGCCTTCGCGCTCGTCCACCGGTTCGTCGACGGGCTCCTCACCGACGCCGTGGAACTCGGCGCGGGGATGGACTTCAAGACCACGCTCCAGGAGGCCGCGGCCGACCTGGAGCTCGGTTCCGTCATGTACGCGATCGAGGGTGAGGGGCCCGACCACGCCCGCGTGTACACGGCCACCGTCTACCTCGGCGACGACGCCTGGGGTACCGGCGAGGGGACCTCCAAGAAGGTCGCCGAATCGATCGCCGCCGAGACCGCCGTGCGCGCCATCCGCGCCGAGCACCCCGACTGGCAGCGCTAGGCCCGAAAGGTCACCCGTGCCCGAACTCCCCGAGGTCGAGAGCGTCCGCCGGGGTCTGCAGGACTGGGCCGCCGGACACCGTGTGATCCGCGCCCGCGTCCTCGACCCGCGCATCCTCGGCACCACCTCGCAGCGTGTGGTCCCGCCCGGGGCCGCCGACCACTTCGTCTCCCGCATCACCGGCGCCCGCCTCGACTCCGTCGAACGCCGCGGGAAGTTCATGTGGCTGCCCATGACGGTGGACGGTGCGCAGGAGCCCGTCACCGGTGCCGCGCTGAGCGTGCACCTGGGCATGAGCGGGCAGTTCCGGGTCCACGATCCGTCCGATCCCGTCCACCCGCACACCCGTGCCGTGTTCGATCTCGTCCCGGACCCCTCCGGTGCCCCGTCGGGTGGTCCCGCCGCCGAGGCGCCCGTGACTCCCGACGCCCCGCCCGTGGCAGTGGGCGGAGCACCGTCCCGCGGTGTCCGGGAACTGCGGTTCGTCGACCAGCGTATCTTCGGGCACCTGGGGATCGACCGCCTCGTCGACTCCCACGGGTACGCGGTGCCCTCCGGTGCCGCACACATCGCGCTCGATCCCCTCGATCCGCGCTTCGATCTCGAAGGGGTGGCCCGGGCGATCGGCCGCAAGCGCAGTGGGATGAAGGCGGCGCTGCTCGACCAGGGCCTGCTCAGCGGGATCGGCAACATCTACGCGGATGAGGCGCTCTTCGCCGCCCGTGTCCACCCGCTGGCCCCGACCGCGACGACGCGGATCTCCCGGGTTCGCGCGGTGCTCGAGGCCGCCCATGACGTCATGTCACTGGCCCTGGCGCAGGGCGGCACGAGTTTCGACGCCCTCTACGTCGACGTGAACGGCGAGTCCGGCTACTTCGCCCGGAGCCTGCAGGCCTACGGGAGAGCCGGCTCGGAATGCTTCCGCTGCGAGGGGATCATGCAGAAACTGGTCGCCGCCGGCCGGACCTCCCACTACTGCCCCGTCTGTCAGAAGGCACCCCGCAGACGCTGAGGACGGCGTGGTTTCCGAGGGTGCAGTGGGCTCGGACGGCACCGAGGGAACGGATGAAACCGACGGAGCCAGGTGCTGGATACCGCGCGATTCCGTGAATCAGGTGCTGAAGGATCTACGCTCCGACGCGGTGATTTCGCAGGTTCGCCAGCACCTGATCGCGTGGACCTCCAGATGTCCAGCACCTGACCTAGGACCGCTCGATCAGGTTCGTGGGCGGGTGACAGCGACGACCTGTACGAGTTCCTCGAGGCCGCGGAAGTCGTTCGGATTCGTCGTGTACAGAGCGATCTGTTCCACGGCCGCGGTTGCGGCGATCATGAGGTCGGCCGTGCGAGCACGAGGGCTTCGTCCTACGGCTGTCACGAGAGAACACATCTGGCCGTACATTCGTGCCGCAGTGTCGTCGAATGGAATCGGGACGTAGGCCCTCTCCGCTCTCTGCCACGTTTCGATGCGACGTGAACGTTCACGGACACTCTGCAGGTCAGTACCGGTCACGTATCCGGGGCCAGCGGCCAACTCTGCCAGCGTCACAGCGCTGATCGCGGTGTGAGAGGGGAGCTGGGCCCTGTCGAGCTGGTCCGAAAGAATGAGGATGTTGGTATCCACCAGGCCACGATGGCCGTGGTCACGCTCGGTCATACGGATCCTCGATCTCGTCGGCCATGTGCTTCTTCTGATCTGAACGGAACAGATCGAGGTCGGGGCCGGGACCCGTGAACATTTCCTCGAATCGCTCGCGACTCACGAAGCGTCGTGGTCCCTGCTCCGGCACGAGGTGGCCGATCACACGGCCGTCGCGAGTGACGGCGAACGACTCGCCCGCCTCGACCCCGTCCATGATCTCTCGGGACCGGCTTCGTAGGTCGCGCTGACTGATGTGCTCTTCATGTCCGAACGCCGTGGTCATGTGAACCACGATACGCTCATGTGCCACGGTGTGCTACAGGCGGAACAGGAGCGGGTTCACCGTTTCCCGGCTCGCCCGTTGGCACAGGGCCTGACGGTCGTGGTTGGGACCGCGGACCCGTGAAACTGCCCGCCTTCTGCTGGAAGACCCGCGGTCTTGGGGATCACTGGTGAAAGATCTGCGCCTGATCGAGTGATGATCACGCGCTGTCGTGCGGAGCCTTGAGGATTGTCATGAGGTGTGTGCCGCAGAGCAAGCACATCGGCGAGGACTCCAAGACCCTTCTGCTCCGGAGCGCGATAGCTCTCGGACTCGAAGACGAGGCCTCAGGTCGGCTCAGCGAGGCGACGATCTGTAACCTCGCGTTCTGGGATGGAAAGTCCGTGATCCAGCCGTGTGCCCAGGTCCTCCCAGGCGTCACCATGTCGATCTTGGTCCGGCGGTTTCGGTTGAGCGGCATTCCGCGGCAGACCTGCGACGTACGCCTCGACGAGCTCGGAGACTGTGGTGACGAACTCGGGAAAACCGGTCGCCCGGAGTCCCTCCGTAGTGCGGGAGACGCCGCACTGCGTCCGCGCGCTGTGCAGTGCCGGGTCGGCCATCAGTGACGGCAATGGTGAGCCGCCTGAGGTCGTCGGTCAACATGCGCGCAACTCTACGAGAGAGCTGCCTGCCTTGTCGGAGCTGAGGTTCACCGTCGCAAGACTTTCCTCGTTGTCGATCGTATGGCTGATCGCCGTGTATCGCCCAAATCTCGGCTACGGGCTCCCATTCTCGGAGACTGAGAGACTTCAGCTGGGCCTCCCAAGATAACTCACTGCGGAGGCAGGGAAGTAACAACCGTTCTATCTCAGCACTCCGATGTCGCGAGCAGTAGCGACGGCGGCCGTACGGGAGGAGACGCCGAGTTTCGTGTAGATATGCACGAGATGCGATTTTACGGTTGCGTCACTGATGTGCAGCCCCTTGGCGATGTCGTTGTTCGTGGCCCCGACCGCTACGAGGCGCAGCACCTGGATCTCACGAGTGCTGAGGCTAGGTTGCGGAGAGCGCATCCGAGCGAGCAGCCGGCCCGCGATCGTTGGTGCCAGGGCGGTCTCACCCGCTGCTGCGGCGCGGATCGCGGCGATGAGCTCCTCGGGCGGGGCGTCTTTGAGGAGATAGCCGCAGGCTCCGGCCTCCACCGCGCCGAGGATATCACCGTCAGAGTCGTAGTTCGTCAGCACCAGCACCGCAGGTGGTTCGGGGAGGCTGCGAATGCGTCTGGTCGCATCAGCCCCGGTCTGCTGCACGCCGAACTGCAAATCCATCAGCACGATGTCGGGCGCGACGTCGGTGGCGAGGACGACGGCTTCGTCGGGCGTGGCGGCTTCGCCGATCACCTCCAGACCGGTATCGCCGTCGAGCATGGCACATAAGCCTGCGCGCACCACGGGGTGGTCGTCGGCGAGCACGATCCGAATCATGATCCCGCCTCGCTTCCCATCGGGAGCGGCAGCCGTGCGGTGATGGCGCTACCCTGTTCTGGGACCGAGGTGATGGTGAGGGAACCGTCGAGCTGCTCGACGCGCTCGCGCATCGCGTGCAGCCCGAACGAGTCGGCCTCGTGCAGGTGGGCGACCGCGGAGGATGCGTCGAAGCCGCGCCCATCGTCTCGTACCACCAGCGATACGGCGCTGTCATCGCGCGCTAGCTCGATGGCGATCCGGGTGGCACTCGCGTGGCAGATCGCGTTGGAGAGCGCGCCCTGAGCGATCCGCAGCAGTGCGGTCTGAGTGCTCATCGGCAGGACGAGATCTTCGGCGGTCACCTCGACCGGGAGCGACGCACGGTCGGACTGTTCCTTCCCCAGCCTGCGCAGCGCGGGAGCAACACCTTCATCGAGACGGGCCGGGGTGAGCTCGTGGATGATCTGCCTCGTTTCGGCGAGACTGTCAGCCGCGGTCTCGCGCGCAAGCCTCATGTATCCAACACCGGGCTCGGGAGTGTCACGTTCGGCGGCACGCAGCAGCATCTGAATCGAAGAAAGCCCCTGGGCGACGGTGTCATGGATCTCGCGAGCCAGGCGTGCTCGCTCCGCCAACGCGCCCTGTTCTCGTTCGGTCTGCGCAAGCTGTCGCCGAGTACGGATCAGCTCAGCGAGCAGCCGCTCGCGCTCCTCTGCCTCGCGGCGGAGGGCGCGGTAGGCAAGCCCAATCAGAAGGGCCACGCCAGCACCGATGAACGGGCCGATCACCCCGCCTACTGAGAAGCCGAGATGGAGACCGAGCGCGAATATCGCGAACGCCGTAGCGGCCACGACCGTCGCGACCCCCGCGGGGCCGGGCAGGACGTGGAGGTAGAGGAAGAACAAGGGGAACACGAGATAAGCCCCTTCGGGGCCCAACCACGTCAGGACTGCCCACAGAAGTGTGAGCGCAGCGACCCAGACGAGTGCCCGCCCGCGCCTGGAGGACTTCTCCGCGTGGCCGACGCGTGCGGCCCATGCGCCGGCAAGATAGACCGCGACGAACGCGATCCCGACGATCAACGTCCATGCAGCGACCGGGGAGGAGACGACAAATGATCGCACGACGGCGAAGCCTGCAAGTCCGACGACCAAGACGTGCAGGCCGAGACGAAGCCCGGTGAACACCGGGTCGAGAGTCGAGTGCGGCATGGTGCTCCCAGCTTATGCGAACAGTCCATTCCGGTCGTCAACCGAAAGTTCGATCGCGAATCCCATGGTTCTGGCGATGCCGGGACCTGGCCTCTGGCAGGAGAGTTGAGGGGTAGCTCGGGCAGAGTGCGCGAGCGGAAAGGCATGCACCATGTTCGTCGCGTGGAGAGAGCTGCGGTTCGCCCGTGGCCGGTTCCTCCTCATCGGGGCCGTCGTCGCCCTGATCACCCTGCTCGTCGGCTTCCTCTCCGGCCTCACCGGCGGGCTCGCCTCCCAGAACATTTCCTCCGTGCTGCAACTGTCCGGCAACCGTCTCGTGCTGCAGCAGCCCGAGAACAGCAACCCCGGCTTCGCGACCTCCTCCCTCGACGACGACGCCATCCAGGCGTGGAAGCAGGCTGACGGGATCGAGTCGGTGATACCGGTCGGGATCGCCCAGTCGCGCGCTTCTGACAGCAGCACCGACGAGCCAACTGGGGTTGCCCTCTACGGGTTGCCACAGGATGTTTCGGGCATCGGATCGAACCCGCTTCACGAACTCACCCCGGATTCCGATGGCGAGGTAGGCCTCTCATCTGGTGCAGCCGACGATCTCGGTGTCGGCGTCGGTGACGCGATCTCGATCACCGGCAACGACTTCACCGTCGCAATGATCGGGGATGACCTCTGGTACAGCCACACCCCGGTCATCGTCATGACCGCGGACGATTGGAGCGAGGCCAGCAAGCGCGTCGGCGGCACCGGCGAGGCCACCGTCCTCGCCATCACCGGCGACGCAGACTGGGAGACCATCGGCTCCGACACAGGCACAGTCGCGAAGACGCAGTTTGCGAGCCTGACCGCATTGGAAGCGTTCCAGTCCGAAATCGGATCCCTGGGGCTGATGATCGTGATGCTCTTCGGCATCTCTGCCCTCGTGGTCGGAGCGTTCTTCACCGTCTGGACGATGCAGCGCGCAGGCGATATCGCCGTCCTCAAGGCCCTCGGTGCGACCACCGGGTCGCTCGTGCGCGACTCCCTCGGCCAAGCCCTCATCGTCCTGGTAGCCGGGATCGGCGTCGGACTCGCCACCGTGATCGGGCTCGGCACGCTCGCAGGTCAGGTGCTTCCGTTCATCGTCAGCCCACTGACCACCCTCGCCCCGGCCGCCGTGATGGCGGTACTGGGGCTCGTAGGAGCTGCGTTCGCACTGCGCTCCGTCACCAAAGCCGACCCTCTGACCGCACTTGGGAGCAACCGATGATCGAACTACAGAACGTCACCCTCACCTTCCCCGACGGAGACAACCGCATCACTGCCGTTGACCACGTCACCCTCCGTGGCGAAAATGGCACCGTCACCGGAATCTCCGGCCCCTCCGGGTCGGGCAAGTCGAGCCTCCTCGCCGTCGCCGCGACCCTGATCCGCCCCGACTCCGGCGGAGTCCTCATCGGTGACGGCCCCGACACCATCGATGCCGTCCAATTGTCGAAGGACGACGCGACCGAATTGCGACGGGAACGTATCGGCATCGTCTTCCAGCAGCCGAACCTACTTCCCGCGCTTACCGCTCGCGAGCAGTTGCAGGTCATGGCCCGGCTTGCCGGTGGCACCAGTAGGAGCAGGCGGGCGTCGATCGATGCTCGGGCCGAGGAGCTGCTCGACGCGGTCGGTCTCACTGGGCACGCCGACAAGCGACCTCACCAACTCTCCGGTGGACAGCGACAGAGAGTCGCCATTGCCCGCGGCCTCGTCCACGAACCCGAAGTCCTCTTGGTGGATGAGCCGACCAGCGCTTTGGATCAGGACCGCGGTGCCGAGATCATGCAGCTCATTGCCCGCCTCACTCGCGAACGCGACACCGCCACGCTGCTTGTAACCCATGATCTCGTGCATCGCGACGCCCTCGACGGCCTCGTTACTGTCGTCGATGGCCGGATCACGGCTCAGGATGCCGCCATGCCTGCATACACGAGCTGAGCTCGAACCCAGAAAGTACCGTCGTTGGACTGGCGTTCCGCGCTTGTCATCGTGGCTGCGGTTGTGTGGCCTAGGAAAGGAGTCCGGACTCGGGGTTAGTGTCATGGGACTGATGGTGGGGAACTAGCGCCTGGCAATCGCTTACCTCACGTTCTGGTCATCACCTTTTAAGGACGCGTCGTGGTCCCCTCGATCATGCGGGGACCACGGTCTCGTAAGCCGGTTGCGCGGGGCGTTCAAGCCGATACGGAATTCCTGAGACTATGACGGCTCAGGACTGCCAGAGCGCGAGCGATTCCCAGTCCTTGGGTGCGCCCAAGGACTGGATCGTGAGCGCCGTGGTGGTCGGAAATCTGCGAAGCAGCGTCGCGTGCTGTGCTGACCAGGCTGAACCGTCCTCGATCGATGGCAGCAGGTAAGCAACGACGGCGAGGGCGTTGTAGGTGCCGTAGACCGGCTTGGCGTTCTCGGATCCTTGAAGGTGATCGAGCGAGGGGATCTGGCCGATCTTGGGACGCGATCGCGCGTTCTGGAGCTTTCGGTTGAACAGTCGTGCGTGGTGGGCCGAGACGTTCCGGACGTAGTTGAGGCTCACGAGCCAGCTGGTCATCATCCTCTTGCCCGGGACGCCGAAAGCGCGGGCAATCTCTTCGGCGTCTTTCCGGTTCATCCCACGGTAGAGGACGGAGAGGTGCCCGAGCTCCAAGATCTCCGTGAGCGCCCACACGGGCATCCGATCGTCGTACTTCGTACGGAAGTGCTCGACGAACTGCTCGTCGGTGCTGGCCTGCTGATCGCGGACCCGCTGCAACCACTGCACGTGCTTGCTCGGCGTCGGGTCACGGATGAATGGCTCGAAGTTGCTGCCGCGGCGGAGCGGCACGAGTGCAGCACCAAGACCCTCCGGCGACGCATCACAAGCGGGAGCCTGCCGGCTCGCACTGAGAAGGTTGACGGCCGCGATGGACACCCGGTCATCAAGATCCTGATCAGATTCGTCGACCTGGTCGACACGTTCGAGGCGACGGTTCAGGAGGATCATGTCCGGAGCATTTGTGCGTCGGCACCGCCGTTAACGGTCGAGCAGAAGGTCGCGCTCCGTGGCATTCTGCTCGAGCATCTCCTGGAACGTGAAGTGAAGCGGAAGAACGCCAGGACTGATCATATCTCGGCCTAGAGAGGCCTAACAGATTCGGATGATGGTCTCGGGCGCGGTCAGAGACGTGCAGATCAGGAATCGAGACGCCGGTCGTCGACCCGCATGACGCGCCATGTCTTCGAATACGAGTCCAGTCCCCATCGAGTCAAAACTGGACTGATGACTCGACTGACCATTCGTGAGGGTCATAAACGAATCGAATGGGGCTACTTCGCCCGGTCCCTGCAGGCCGACGCGAGAGCTGGCTCGGAGTGCTTCCGCTGCGATGCGATCATGCAGAAGCTGGTCGCCGCCGGTCGGACCTCTCACTACTGTTCCGTCTGCCAAAAGGCACCCCGCAGACGCTGAGGACGGCGTGGTTTCCGAGGGTGCGGGATCGGCACGGATGGGCGTACCGGCTACGGAGTCCGTACGTCTACGATCGGTGCATCCGGACGAACGGGTGCACCCAGGAGGTCGAGACGATGAGCCATCACAACCACGGCCACGGTCCGCCGGGTCCTGTCGGTTCCTCACCCGGACTCGGGGCGGTGCGGGATAGCGGTGAGGTGAAACCGGTTCCCGCCGTCGTCATCGGACTCGGGGTCACTGTCATCGTGTGGGCGGGGATCGCGCTGTTCGGCGGTGTGATCGCGCTGCTCTACCTGGGCCTCGGTGCGATCATGACGCCCGACTTGGAGAGCCTCTTCGGGGACTTCGAGGGTGCGGGCTTCAACTGGGCGGTCCTGTACACCTGCCTCATCGGACAACTCCTCGGACTCGCCGCGGGCGTGCTCGTCCTCGTGCTCGGCATCCGGGCCAAGGTGCGACGGATGGAGGCGGGTACCACTGCCATGGTCCTGGGCATCGTGGCGTTCTCGCTCTTCGTCGTGGTCGGCCTTGTCCAGATCCCCCTCATGGGGATCTACCTCGAGGCGATCCGCCTCTGACCGGTGTGCCCGCCGGATGCGGTCGTCGCTCAGGTGATCCCGAGGTCGGTGGGGGTGCGGCCTTCGAGGGTCGGCCAGATCTCGTCGGCCTCGTCGGCGGAGAGTTCCACGTGGTGCGTGACCCCGATCGCGCGGGTGCCGGCGGCCCGGGCGGCGGCGCGAACACGACCGCCTCGACCGTCGACTACCTGACGAACGGCAACTTCGACGCGCTCTTCGTCCACCTCGACGAGGTCGACGGCGCCGGCCACTCCTGCGGCTACGTCGACTGCCCGGCCGACCCGGCCGAACTCGCCGACGTCGACCAGCAGATCGGCCAGATCCTCGACGCCGTCGAGTCCCGCGCGACCTACGCCGAGGAGGACTGGCAGATCATCCTCATGTCCGACCACGGCCACACCCCGACCGGCGGCCACGGCGGCAACACCCCGGAGGAGCGCGCGACCTTCGTCCTCACCGTCGGCGGCGGCGCCGAGGCGGGCGCCGTCCGCCACGACGTCGAGCTCGTCGACATCGCCCCCTCCGCACTCGCCCACCTGGGCACGGAGATCGACCCGGAGTGGGACCTCGACGGGTACCCCTTCGCGGAGATCCCGGAGGATCCCTTCGACTCCACGCTCGTGAGCCCGGAGTACCCGCTCGACGGCTCCGGCCGCATCGACATCTCCTACGCCTCGAACTACCAGGTCGACGGCCCGCAGACCGGTGAGACCTTCGTGGTCTTCGACGGCGGCGAGCCGCAGCTGCTCAAGGAGTACACGGTCGACGAGAACATCCACGAGGAGCTCACCGTCAACCCGCCGGAGGGCGCGGAGACCGTGCAGCTGCGCTTCCGCTACACCGGGTCCAACAGCTACTACTGGGCACTCGACCTGGTGCAGGTCAGCCAGCAGGATCCTTCGAACGCCCTCGTGACCGGGGTCGAGATCGCCACCGAGAACGTCGACGAGGCCGGCTTCGAGATGCCCTGGCGTGTGGACGCCGAGCTCGACATCGAGTCGGTCGAGGCCGGTGACCGGAACGGTCGCTGGGCGAAGGCCCTCGAGGATGCCACGGTCACCGCGGAACTCCGCTTCGACGGCAAGGAGACCGAGCTCACCGGTACGACGGACAAGAAGGGTCACGTGACCCTCACCGGCTACGCCATGTACACCGACTCCGCGGAGTTCGCGATCACTTCGATCGAGAAGGACGGCGTGGTCTGGCACGGTGACGCCGACACGGTCGAGACCACGGTGACGGTGGAGCGCCCCACCGACTGACCGGCTGACCGACTGACCGGCTGTGGGCGCACCGCCTGCGCCGGATCCCGGATTCGAGTGCGAGCTGGGTGGCACTTCGCGAGGTCGAATCCGCCACCCACCTCGCACTCGACGACGGGGCTGGGCCGGCCGGTCCCGCGAGCCGCCTCCGCGTCAGGGAACCGACGCCCTCACATCCCGGGACCGGCGAGCATGAGGCCGCCGGCGAAGGTGAAGAAGGTGAGGAAGAGGACCATGATCGTGTAACCCATGATCTTCCGCACGTGGATCCCGGCGACGGCCAACAGCGGGATCGCGAAGAACGGCTGGGCCATGTTCGTCCACTGGTCGCCGTAGGCCACACCCATGACGATCCGCGAGGGGTCGACGCCGAGCGTCTTCGCGGCCTCGATGAAGATCGGTCCCTGGATCGCCCACTGTCCACCGCCGGAGGGCACGAACAGGTTGAGGACGCCGGCGGAGATGAAGGCCCAGAAACTCAGCGTCATGGGCGTGGAGATCGCGGTGAACCAGTCGGACACGATGACGATGAACCCGGTGCCCGACATCATGCCCATGATGCCCGCGTAGAACGGGTACTGGACGAGCAACTGTCCCACGCTCACCGAGGCATTGGCGATGAGCTTCACGTACTCCAGGATCGACCGCGAGAACAGCAGCCCCAGGCACAGGAACGACCAGTTGACGATGTCGAGGTTGAGGGCCGGGCCGTTCACCGCGAAGTAGTGCACGAGGTACACGAGCAGACCGATCCCCGGCACGAGGACGAGCACCCGGGTGCTGTCCAGACGCTGGGCGATCGTCCGCCCGACCGGCTCCTCGCGGTCGCCGGGGTCCGGTGCCGCGTGCTTGCCGCCACCCGCTCCCGAGGCGCCCTGTCCGCCGCCCTTCCCCGTGGGCTTCCCGGCCGCGCCGCGCAGGGCCTCCTCCAGTTCGTTCTGGGACCGCCGGAAGTCGTCGATCGCCTCCTGGCTGATCTCGACGGTCTCCTCCTTGCCCTTCTTCGGGCTCATGAGCGGCATGAGGACGGTGATCGCGGCGAGCGTGACCGCCGCGGTGATCATGTTCCACGGCGCGAAGATCGTCTCCGAGACCGGGATGACCCCACCGATCTGCTCCTGGAGGGCATTCCCCTCGGTGGCGACCGCGAGCCCTGCGGAGCTCGAGTAGCCCATGTGCCAGATCACGAAGCCCGCGTAGGCACTGGCGACGAGGAGCGGATAGTGGACGGGGACGCCGCGCTTCTTCATCTCGATCGCCACCTGGCGGGCCAGGAGGGCACCGACGACGAGGCCGAAGGCCCAGGCGAAGAGGCTGGCGACGCCGGCGACGAGCACGACGAGGGCATAGGCCTGCCACTGCTTGCGGGGCAGGCCGCCGACACCGCTGAGCACCTTCTGGACGGGCCTGGTGTGGGCGAGCGCGTGGGAGGTGAGGACGGTGAGCGCGATCTGCGCCATGAAGGCGAGCAGCCCGGACAGTCCGTCTCCCCAGGCGCCGAGGGTCTCCATCGGCCCGGCATCGGTCATGCCGATGCAGGCGAGGAAGACGACCATCGACAGGCCGATGGCGAAGACGAAGGACTCGGGGAACATCTTCTCCACGAGGATGACGAATGGTCTCGCCAACAGATTCATGACTCCTCCTTGAGTCGTGCAGTGCTGGGTCAGGTGGTGGGCTTCTGCAACTGGAACCGGCGGATCTTGCCGACGCTCGTGCGCGGCAGCGAACCGACGGTGGTCCAGTGGCGGGGCCGGGAGGCCTTCGGCAGGCGCGCGGCCGCGAAGGCCTCCAGGGTGGCGACCGAGGGTGGCTCGGCCGGGTCCTGCGGGACGACGAAGGCGTGCGGGACGACGTCCCGGACGGGGTCGGGCTCGGCGACGACGGCGACCTCGAGGACCCCGGGCGCCTCGGCGAGTGCCGCCTCGACCTCCGTGAGGCTCACGTTCTCCCCGGAGACCTTGACGACGTCGTCCACGCGCCCGACGAAGGTGAACACACCCGCGGCGTCGCGGCGGGCCAGGTCCCCGGTCGAGAAGGTGTCGTGCCCGGCACCCTCCTCGCCGGTACCGTCCTCCGCCCGCCCGAACACCCGGGCGTTGATCTCCGGGGCGTCCATGTACTCGAGGAACAGGTCCCGCCCGCGGACGCCGTGGACGACGATGACACCCGGTCCTTCCGCGGTCGGTTCCCCGGTGGCCGGGTCGACGAGGTCGATCCGCCTTCCCGGCACGGCGGGTCCGATCGTGTCGGGCCCGGCCCGTTCCGGCGACTGCGCCGTCGCGACGGCCGTCGTCTCCGTCATCCCGTAGAGCTGCCGCGGGTGCACCCCGCACAGCGCACCGAACCGGGCGTGGTGCCCCTGGGAGAGGTTCTGCGCGAACCACACGTGGGTCAGCGACAGCGGCGCGGTGCCCTCCGGCGTCCGCGCGAGGATCATCCGGATGGGCGCGGCGAAGAGACTGGCGTGCGTGGCCGCCAGCTCCCGGGCCTGCGCGGCCCACCCCGAGGCGCTGAAGGCGTGGGTGAGCGCCACCGAGGCACCCACCGCGATCGCCGACGCGAAGCAGTAGAACTGCGCGTTCCCGTGGAACAGCGGCAGGACGACCAACCAGCGGTGCTCCGGTCGCAGGCCCGCCAGCTCGGCCATCGTCCGGGCCGTGTACGCATAGTTCGCCTGCGTGAGCACCACGCCCTTGGGCTGCGAGGTCGTCCCCGAGGTGAACATGATCGCGATCCGGTCGTCGGGGCCGATCTCGGCAGGCGCCTCGGCCGCGGTGGCCGGGGACGCGTCCGCGACCCCGCCGGGACCGAGATCGGCCGCGTCGCCGGTGACGACGAGCACCGGGTGGTCGGGGAGGTCCGCTCCGAGTTCGGTGGCACGGTCGGTCGTCGTGACGGTGAGTGCCGCGGACGTCCTGGCGATCTGGGTGCCCAGTTCCGTGCGGCCGGAACTCGGGTCGACGGGCACCATGCAGGCGCCCAGACGGCTGGTGGCCAGCCAGGCGGCGACGAAGACGGGGGAGTTGGCCAGGCACAGGTGGACGGTGTCCCCGCGGCCGACGCCGTGGGCGCGCAGGCGGTCGGCGAAGGTCCGGACGGCACGGTCGAAGGCGGCGTAGGTCCAGGTGGCGTCGGGATGCGTGGCGTCCCGGAAGGTGAGGAAGACACGCGCGCCGTGTGCGGCCACCGTGGTCTCCCACAGGGCGGCGAAGGTGTCGGGATCGGGTGTGCGGGTCTCGTGCATGGGTGGTGCACTCCTGGGGATCGGGGACGGGCACCTGCGCCCGTCCCGGTGGTGTCAGCCGGGTCTCACGTCGGTGTGATACCCGACACACATTAGGCCACGACCGGCGGGAGTGGGCGGTGGGGAACGGTTAGGATCGTTCGTCATGTATCTGAAGACCCTGACCCTCCGGGGCTTCAAGTCGTTCGCGTCCGCCACGACCCTGTCCCTGGAGCCCGGCATCACGTGCGTCGTCGGCCCCAACGGGTCGGGCAAGAGCAATGTCGTCGACGCGCTCGCCTGGGTCATGGGGGAGCAGGGCGCCCGGAACCTGCGTGGCGGATCGATGCCGGACGTCATCTTCTCCGGGACCGAGGGCGCCGGTGCCCGCAAGCCGCTGGGCCGTGCCGAGGTCTCGCTCACCATCGACAACACCGACGGTGCGATCCCCATCGACTACACCGAGGTGACGATCACCCGACGTCTGTTCCGGGCCGGTGGCAGCGAGTACGAGATCAACGGAGAACGCGCCCGCCTGGCCGACATCCAGGAGCTCCTCAACGACTCCGGCCTGGGCAAGGAGATGCACGTGATCGTCGGGCAGGGGCGCCTGGACGACATCCTCCACGCCGACCCGCAGGACCGCCGCGGGTTCATCGAGGAGGCCGCCGGCGTCCTCAAGCACCGCCGCCGCAAGGACGCCGCGATCCGCAAGCTCACGGGCCTGCAGACGAACCTCGACCGGCTCACCGACCTGCGCGCCGAACTCGCCGACCGGCTGGGCCCGCTGGGCAGGCAGGCCGGGGAGGCCAGGAAGGCCGCCCACGTCCAGTCCGTCCTCCGCGAGGCACGCGCCCGGCTGCTCGCCGACGACCTCGTGCGGGCCCGTGCCCGGCTGGAGACCCCGGCCTCGGCCGAGGCGCAGGCCGCCCGGGTCGCCGCGTTGGAGCAGCAGCTCACGGGGCAGCAGGCCGCGCACGCGCGACTCGGACGGGAACTCACCGACCACGACCGTGCCCTCGAACACCTCCGGTCCCGGGCCGCGCGGGTGGCCGAACTGCGTGCCCGCACGAACGGTCTGGTCGACCGGGCCCGGGACCGGGCCCGACTGCTGTCGACCACCGGGAACGAGGGGACCGCGGACGAGCAGGCGACACCGGAGTCCCTGCGCCGGCGTGCCGACCTCACCGCGGGCGAGGCGCACGACCTGGAGGCGCAGGTCGAGACCGACCGGACGGCGCTGCAGGAGGCGGAGGACCGGCGCGACGACCTCGCGGAGCGCCTGGCCGCCGAGGAGACCCGGGTGAACGAGGAACGGGCCCGCATCTCCCGGCGCCTGCGCGAGCGTGCCGACCTCACCGGCGCCCGCGAGGCGAGCACCCGCACCGTCGACGACCTGCGTGAGCGGATCGGGACGGCCCGGGCCGAGAAGGATCGGGCCACCGCCCGCCTCACCGACCTCGAGGCGGCACTGGACGGGGCCCGGACCGTCGCCGCCGAGGCGAATACCCGCGTGACCGACCGGGCGGCGGTGGTGGACACCGCCGAGACCGCCCTGGAGACCGCCCGGTCCGACCGCCAGGATGTCCGGACCGAACGCGAGGCCCTCGAATCCGAGAACGCCCGGATCTCCGGTCGACTGGAGGCCCTGCGCTCCCTGCTCGCACCCCCGGCCGCGACCGAGGCGGTCCTCGCCGGTGGTCGGGCCGGTGTCCTGGGCCCGGCGGCCGGGGTGCTCCGGGTGGTCCCCGGACACGAACGCGCCGTCGCCGCACTCCTCGGGGACCTGCCCGCCGGTGTCCTCGTGGACGACCACACGACCGCCGCGGCGGTCCTCACCGACCTCGACGCCGAGGCGCCCGTCGACCTCCTCGTCGTCGGTGCGGCCCCCGACACCTCAGGGGACGGCTCCGGTGCGGAGTGTGGCCCCACGGAAGGGACTGGCGCGGAGACCGACGGCACGGACGGTGCCCCGGGTCAGGGCGCTTCGGGCGCGTCCGAGGAGGCGGACTTCCGACCGGACACCGACCTGCGGACGCTCGTCGACACCCGGGTGCCGGGGCTCGCCCCGGAGCTCGACCGCCTGCTCGCCGGGATCCGGACGGCGTCCGACCTCACCGCAGCTCGGGCCGGACTCGCGGCCGGGGACGCGGAGGCATACGTGCTCGCCGACGGCACGCTCGCGACCGCCACCCGGGTCCTGCGCGGGTCCGGGGCGGAGGGTCGGCGACTGGGTGCGGCGCGCACCGTCGAGGAACTCGGGGACCGCCGGGCGGAGCTCGAAGCCCGGATCGGGGAACTCGGGGAGGACCTCGCGGTCCGCGAGGCCACGGTCCGGGCTGCGCAGACCGCCGCCGAGGAGGCCCGCAGTACCCACCAGGACGCCCGCTCCCGCGCCCAGGTCGCGACGGCGCGGGTGACGCACGCCGAGGAGGACCTCGGGCGGCCCCACGACGAGGTCGCACGGGCCGGGGACACGTTGGCGGACATGACGGACCGTCTGGCCCGCGCCGAGGCGGCCGCCACCCGTGCCGCCGAGGCGCTCGCTGGGCACGAGGCGACCCCCGACACCGAACCGGACACGCCCGTGCTCCAGGAGTTGCGTGCCGAGCACGCCACGGCCGCCGCGGGACTCGTCGAGGCGCGGGTCGCCCTGCGCGTCCGCACCGACCGGGTGGCGTTCCTGCACGACCGGGTCGCGGGACTGCGCCGCCGGGCCACGGAGGTCGAGGCGGCCCGGGAGCGGGCCGCCGCACGGGCGCGGGCCCGGGCGGTCCTGGCCGAGCGCGCACGGCGGGTCGCCGAGGCCGCACTGGAGGAGTCCCATCGGCTGGCCGCCGAGGCGGACCGGGTGACCGCGGTCCTGGAGACCGGGGGTACGACCCGGGAGGGGATCGTGGCGCGCCGCGAGGAGGCCGTCGCGGCCCGGGAGGCGACCCGGGAGGAGCTCGACGCGCTGCGGGAATCGGCGCACCGCGCGCGGCTCGAGGCGGAGCGGCACCGGATGAAGCACGAGGAACTGGCCCGGCGTGCCCAGGAGGAGACCGGGCTGGGGGAGGAGGACCTGGTCGAGCGGCACGGGCCGCACCTGCTCGTCCCACCGTTGGACGTCGAACCACCCGCCGAGGACGCGACCGCGGGAGCACCCGTGCCCTACGTACGTGCGGACGTCGAGAAGATCGCACAGAAGGCCCGGAAGCGGCTGGAGGAGATCGGCCAGGTCAACCCCCTGGCGCTTGAGGAGTACACCGCGCTGCGGGAACGCCACGACTACCTGCAGGGGCAGATCGACGACGTCGAGATCGGTCGACAGGACCTGCTGAGCCTCGTCGAGGACGTCGACGCCCACGTGCGGACGGCCTTCGCGAGTGCCTTCGAGGACACCGCCGCCCAGTTCACCCGGGTCTTCGCGACCCTGTTCCCCGGCGGTGAGGGGAGACTCACCCTCACCGACCCCGCGGACATGCTCACCACCGGCGTCGAGGTGACCGCACGGCCGGCCGGCAAGCGGGTGGGGCGCCTCAGCCTGCTCTCCGGTGGCGAACGGTCGCTCGTGGCGCTCGCCCTGCTCGTCGCGATCTTCCAGGCCCGGCCCAGCCCCTTCTACGTGCTCGACGAGGTCGAGGCCGCCCTCGACGACGTGAACCTCGGGCGTCTGCTGCAGGTCTTCGAGGACCTCGGTCGGACCTCGCAGCTCCTGGTCGTCACGCATCAGAAGCGGACGATGGGGGTCGCCGACGCGCTCTACGGCGTGACGATGCGTGGTGACGGGATCTCCACAGTGATCTCCCAGCGGATTCCCCGTGAACGGTTCGCGGACGGGGACGCTCCCGTGGACGAACCGGGGTCGTGATGTATATAGACTGGTGAGCGGTCCTGCCCGGACCGGCGCACCACCGACCCTCGAGGAGACACCGACCGTGCCCGTGCACCCCTTCACGACGAGGACCTCATGGACGTAGGTCTCATGCTCGTCATCGGGATCGGGCTCGCCGTCACCTTCGCCATCGCGCTCGCCATCGTGCTCGCGGTCGCGCTCCCGGGTCTGCGCGCCGAAGGTCGTCTCGACCCGGCGATCACCCAGCGGTTCCGCGTGCCGCGCGAACTCCGTGGGATCGCCCAGGAGGTCCACGGTTTCTTCGGCCACGACGACGGCACCTCGCACCTGGCCACCCGGGAGCAGGCCGCGGTCACCGCCATGCAGGAACACCGGTACGTGCTGCGCCCCCAGCCCCGGCGTCATGCCGCCCCCGGGTTCCACACCCTGCGTCCGCGTACGCGACACTGGAAGGTGCCCGCTTCCGGCACCGGTGTGCGGACCGCCCTGAGACTCCTCATGGGCTGAAGGGCACCGACCTTTCCCAGTACCGACCCTTGAGGAGAATCCGTGGAACTCGCCGGACTCACCCCCTACCTGATCGGCGCGATCGTCCTCGTGGTGCTCGTCGTCGGCGGGCTGTTCCTCTTCGTCCCGCGCAAGCCGCGGAAGAAGGACCTCGCCGACCCGGCGCCCACGTCGACCGTCACGGTCGAACCCGACGGCACCGTCGCGCCGGAGGCACCGGAGTCCACGGACGGGGAGGACGGACGGGGCGCCGAGGCTCCGGATCTCGACGTCCCGACGGAACCGCAGTCGCGGCTGGCGCGTCTGCGCGACCGCCTGGCGAAGTCGAACAACGCGCTGGGACGCGGCCTGCTCACCCTGCTGTCGAGCGACGAGCTCGACGCGGGCACCTGGGACGAGATCGAGGACACGCTCATCCTCGCGGACCTCGGCGTCGACACGACGACCGAACTCGTCGACGCCCTGCGCGAGCGCGTCCGCGTGCTGGGGACACGGGACCCGGAGACGGTGCGCACGCTCCTGCGTGAGGAGCTCGTCCGGGTCGTGGACCCGACGATGGACCGGGCGCTGGCCGTCGACCGGGACGGCGCCGGGACCCCGGGGGAGGACCCCGCGGTCGTCCTCGTCGTCGGTGTCAACGGCGCCGGCAAGACGACGACGGTCGGCAAGATCGCCCGCGTGCTCGTCGCCGAGGGACGCAGCGTCGTGCTCGGTGCGGCGGACACCTTCCGGGCGGCGGCCGCCGAGCAGCTCACCACCTGGGGGACCCGGGTGGGGGTGGAGACCGTGCGCGGGCCCGAGGGCACCGACCCGGCCTCCGTCGCCTACGACGCGGTGGCGCAGGGCAAGGAGGCGGGCACCGAGGTCGTCATGATCGACACCGCCGGGCGCCTGCAGAACAAGAAGGGCCTCATGGACGAGCTGGGCAAGGTCAAGCGGGTGGCCGCCCGTCCCTTGTCCGAGGGCCACGGGATCGACGAGGTGCTGCTCGTCCTCGATGCGACGACGGGGCAGAACGGCATGCAGCAGGCGAAGGTGTTCGCCGAGGCCGTCGACATCTCCGGCATCGTGCTCACCAAGCTCGACGGCACGGCCAAGGGTGGCATCGTCGTCGCGGTGCAGCGGGAGCTCGGGGTGCCGGTCAAACTCATCGGGCTCGGCGAGGGTGCCGACGACCTGGCGCCGTTCACCGCCGAGGGGTTCGTGGACGCGCTCCTGGAGGAGTGAGGAATCCAGGGAATCCGGTGGTGATTCCAATTCCGTCATCAGTGATGTGTAACACACCGTTCACGTCGGAGTGTGGTCCGTAACACGGCGGTAACGTTCGGTCACCCCCGGGGAAACACCGGCTCGACAGGATGGGCGTCAGTGGTGGGGCAGTGCCCCGCAGGACCGTGTGCGATTGCGGTCCTCCTCGAACCGAACGGCTGGAAAGCAATGGATCTCACTCTGACAGCTGGCAACGTCTGGATGATCACCGCCGCAGCACTCGTGCTGCTGATGACACCCGGCGTCGCCTTCTTCTACGGCGGCATGACGCGCGCCAAGTCCGTCCTCAACATGATGATGATGGTGTTCGGCGCGATGGCCGTCGCCGGCGTCATGTGGGTGATCTTCGGCAATGGTGCGGCCGGTACGGCCACCCCGCTGCAGGTCATCGGCAATCCCTTCGGTGACCTCTTCATGCAGGGCACGCTCGCCGGGGAGTCGACGGAGGACGGCGTCGGTGGCCTCATCGGTGCCGGCTTCGGCGCCACCTTCGCCCTCATCACCGTCGCCCTCATCGCCGGTGGCATCGCCGACCGTGCCAAGTTCTCCGGCTGGCTCGTCTTCTCGGCCATCTGGGTCGTCCTCGGCTACGGCTCGCTCGCCTACATGGTCTGGGGTGGCGGTCTGCTCTCGGCCGACGGCGCCATCGGCATGGCCGTCGGCGAGGCGATCGACTACGCGGGTGGCACGGTCGTCCACATCAACGCCGGTGTCGCGGCCCTCGTGCTCGTCCTCATCATCGGCAAGCGCAAGGGCTTCGGCAAGGATCCCTCGCAGCGCCCCCACAACCTCCCGCTCGTCTTCATCGGTGCGGCCCTCCTGTGGTTCGGCTGGTTCGGGTTCAACGTCGGCGCCGCCGCGGAGGCGCCGGAGGCCGGTCTCATCTGGGTGAACACGATGGTCGCCCCGGCCGCCGCCTTCATCGCCTGGATCATCGTCGAGTGGCTGCGTGACGGGAAGCCCACGAGCCTCGGCGGTGCCTCGGGCATCATCGCCGGCCTCGTCGGCATCACCCCGGCCTGTGCCGACGTCTCCCCGCTCGGCGCGATCGTCATCGGCATCGTCTGCGGTGTCCTCTCGGCACTCGCCGTCGGCCTGAAGTACAAGCTCGGGTACGACGATTCCCTCGACGTCGTCGGTGTCCACCTCGTCTCCGGCATCGCCGGCACCGTCCTCATCGGCTTCCTCGCGATCCACGAGGGCTCCGAGGGCCTGTTCTACGGCGGTGGATTCGGCCTCCTCGGGACGCAGATCGTCGCCACCCTGTTCGCCATCGTGTGGGCCGCGGTCATCGCCTTCGTCGTCGGTATCCTCGTCCACAAGACCATCGGTCTGCGGGTCCGCGAGGAGGACGAGGTCACCGGTATCGACCTCACCGAACACGCCGAGACCGGCTACGAGTACGGTGGCCTGGGCACCGGCGGCAGCTTCCGCCCGCACCCCTCGTCCCCGGCCGCACACGCCCCCGTCACCGAAAGTGAGACCGTCTGATGAAGCTCATCACCGCCATCGTCCGCCCCGAGCGGCTGTCCGACATCCGCTCCGGTCTCGAGGAGTTCGGGGTCCAGGGACTCACGGTGTCCCAGGCCTCCGGTTACGGCCGCCAGAAGGGTCACAAGCAGGTCTACCGGGGTGCCAGCTACACCGAGGACCTCGTGCAGAAGCTGCGTCTGGAGATCCTCGCCTCCGAGGTCGACGCCCCGCGCATCCTCGAGGTGCTCCTCGACAAGGCCTCGACCGGCAATCCGGGTGACGGCAAGATCTGGGTGACGGCCGCCGACCAGGTGCTCCGCGTGTCCGACCGCGCGGAGGGCGAGGCCGCTCTCTGACCCGGTCTCTCGCAGCCGAGGCGCCCGCCGGGACCGCACAGCGTGTGTGGTCCCGGCGTGCGCCTCGTATTCGGCTCGTATTCAGGGGCGGGGCCGGGACGGTGCGGCCGGTGCCCGGGGTGGTGCGCCTCGGGTGCGATGATTCTCCTCCCGGAACACTCGCTTGGTACCCTGGGGTGTTGATCTTCCGACCCGTGAACGAAAGCTGACGACACCAGTGTTCAACTCACTCTCCGACCGGTTGACGGCGACCTTCAAGAATCTGCGCGGCAAGGGCCGCCTCTCGGAGGCCGACGTCGACAAGACGATCCGCGAGATCCGCCGCGCCCTCCTGGACGCGGACGTCGCGCTCCCGGTCGTCAAGGCCTTCACCGGGAAGGTGCGCGAGCGCGCCCTCTCCGAGGAGGTCTCCGGTGCCCTCAACCCGGGCCAGCAGGTCGTGAAGGTCGTCAACGACGAACTCAAGGCCGTCCTGGGCGGCCAGACCCGCCGGATCACCTTCGCCAAGCGCCCGCCGACCGTCATCATGCTCGCAGGTCTGCAGGGTGCGGGTAAGACGACGCTCGCGGGCAAGCTCGCGTACTGGCTGAAGTCGGAGGGGCACCGGCCCATGCTCGTGGCCGCCGACCTCCAGCGGCCCAATGCCGTCAATCAGCTGCAGGTCGTCGGCGAGCGGGCCGGTGCGCACGTGTTCGCCCCGGAGCCGGGCAATGGCGTGGGTGACCCCGTGCAGGTGGCCACCGACTCGATCGCCGAGGCGAAGTCCAAGCTGTACGACGTCGTCATCGTCGACACCGCCGGCCGTCTGGGCATCGACGAGGAGCTCATGCAGCAGGCCGCGGACATCCGCGACGCCGTGCAGCCCGACGAGGTCCTCTTCGTCATCGACGCGATGATCGGTCAGGACGCCGTGGCCACGGCCCAGGCCTTCGACGAGGGTGTGGACTTCACCGGTGTCGTCCTCTCCAAGCTCGACGGTGACTCCCGTGGTGGTGCCGCGCTCTCCGTGGCGGAGGTGACCGGCAAGCCGATCATGTTCGCCTCGACCGGTGAGGGCATGAAGGACTTCGAGCCCTTCCACCCGGACCGGATGGCTGACCGGATCCTCGACATGGGCGACATCATGACGCTCATCGAACAGGCCGAGAAGACCTTCGACGCGAAGGAGACGGAGAAGCTCGCCAAGAAGGTCGAGTCCGGGGAGGACTTCGACCTCGACGACTTCCTCACGCAGATGGCCGCCATCAAGAAGATGGGGTCGTTCAAGAAGATGCTCGGGATGATGCCGGGCATGAGTCAGTACAAGGACCAGCTGGAGAACTTCGACGAGAAGGAGCTCGACCGCATCGAAGCGATCGTGCGGTCCATGACCCCCTTCGAGCGGAAGAACCCGCGGGTCCTCAACGGCTCGCGCCGGGCGCGCATCGCCAAGGGTTCCGGCAGCTCGGTGCAGGCCGTCAACTCGCTCATGGAGCGGTTCACCCAGGCCCAGAAGATGATGAAGCAGATGGGTAAGGGCGGCGGCATGCCGGGCATGCCCGGCGGCGGTGGCGGCGGGGTGCCCGGAATGCCGCAGATGCCCGGGATGCCGGGTGCGGGCGCCGGTGCCGCCGGGAAGAAGAAGGCCGCGGCCAAGAAGGCCGGCAAGAAGGGTAAGGGCAAGAAAGTGTCCGGCAACCCCGCCAAGCGGGCGGAGATGGAGCGCCAGGCTCAGCTCAAGCGGGAGGGCAAGCTGCCCAAGGACCCCGCGGGCTCGGCCTTCGGCGGCGTCGACCTCGGTGGCGAGGACGGCCTGGACATGGACAACCTGCCCAAGGGCTTCGGAGGCCTGTTCGGCAAGAAGTGATTCGTGTCGCAGCGGGGGGGGGGGGGGGGGGGGGGGGGGGGGGGGGGGG
>NZ_JBDIUY010000015.1:0-95978 GCF_040212315.1 Brevibacterium litoralis
GCGGTCCGGTTTCCGGACCGCGCGCGCTTCTGGCAGAATGAACGTTTGTACTCGACCGGCTCCGGGCCCCTCTCTCCCGGAATCGGCCCAGTCACGGGATCCCTGAGGGTCCAACCCCACGAACCCACCAGCGGTTCCCGGAACCATGAAACGAAGGAGACACCACTACCGTGGCAGTCAAGATCCGCCTCACCCGCATCGGCAAGATCCGCCAGCCCTTCTACCGCGTCGTCGTCGCGGATTCCCGCACCCGTCGGGACGGCAAGGCGATCGAGCAGATCGGCAAGTACCACCCCACCGAGGAGCCCTCGCTCATCGAGATCGACTCCGAGCGTGCGCAGTACTGGCTCGGCGTCGGCGCCCAGCCCTCCGAGCAGGTGAAGGCCCTCCTCAAGCTCACCGGTGACTGGCAGAAGTTCACCGGCGAGGGCGAGGCCGTCAACACGGTCAAGGGCCAGCAGCCCAAGCCCGAGTTCGAGGCCCCGGCCGCCGGCTCGGTCATCAAGGAGGCCATCACGCCCAAGGGTGGCGACGAGGCCCCGGCCGCCGAGGAAGCTCCCGCTGCCGAGGCCCCGGCCGAGGAAGCCTGACGATGCTCACGCAGGTCCTCGAACACCTGGTGCGGGGCATCGTCGACAATCCCGACGACGTCTCCGTCCGGTCCCGTGGTGGCAACCGCGGTACCACCCTGGAAGTCCGGGTCAACCCGGAAGACCTGGGGCGGGTCATCGGACGCTCGGGTCGGACGGCCAAGGCACTGCGCACCGTCATCGGTGCGATCGCCGGTCGTGACCGCGTCCGCGTGGACCTCGTGGAGGGCTGATGCGTGAGCCGCCCGAGCCCCGGCACGCCGCCGCTGCTCAGGGCTGATTCGTAAGCCGCCCGAGCCCCGGCACCCCGCCGCTGCTCAGGGCTGAGCTTCACGCCGCCCGAGCCGTACGACAGCATTCCGGTTCCACCACCGTGGGCCCCGACTCCGTCAAGGAGTCGGGGCCCACGGTGCATTCAGGGCAGCCCGGTGCGGCGAGCCCGGACGTGACGGTGTGACTGCGAGGAAGATGTCGTTCGACGGGACTTCTGTCTCGTAGTCCTGCACGACTGCGAGACTCATGCCCCGTCGAACGACGAGAAGCTCGTCATCGTGCGGCCGGACCGCCCGGCGCCGGCGGATGAGCACGAGGTCACGTGTGTGCGGGGGCTCCGGGGCGCCTCGGGGGCGTGGTGGGCCCGTAGAATCTAGAAGATCGACGACCTGAGGACGACGAGGAGAACACGTGGCGATTGTCGTGGCACGGCTGGGGAAGCCGCACGGGATCCGCGGTGAGGTCACCGTGGAGGTCCGCACGGACGAACCGGAGGAACGTTTCGTCCCGGGAGCCGTGTTCGCCACGGACCCCGACATCGGTGAGCTCACGCTCGCCCGCGCCCGCGTGCACAAGGACCGGTACCTGCTCACCTTCGAGGAGGTGCCCGACCGGAACCGGGCCGAGGAGATCCGCAACACCCTCCTCACCGTGGACGAGGTCGCCGAGGACGAGGACGACGCGTGGTACATCGAGGACCTGGTGGACGCCCGCGTCTTCGTCGGTGACGACGAGGTCGGCACCGTCACGGACGTCTCGATCGGCGCCGCCCAGGACCTGCTCACCGTGACTCTCACCGACGGCCGCGAGGTCCTCGTCCCCTTCGTCGAGGAGATCGTGCCGGAAGTCGACGTCGAAGCCGGCCGGATCGTGCTCGATCCGCCCCCGGGCCTCCTCGACCTCACGGAGGGCGAGGCCTGATGCGCATCGACGTCTTCTCGATCTTCCCGGAATACCTGGCCCCGCTGCGTCTGTCGCTCATCGGCAAGGCGATCGACGCGGGTCTGCTGTCCGTGGACGTCCACGACCTGCGGGACTGGACCCACGACCGCCACCGCACCGTCGACGACACCCCCTACGGTGGCGGCGCCGGCATGGTGATGAAACCCGAGCCGTGGGGAGAGGCGCTCGACGCGGTCTTCGCAGGCACCATCACGTCCGCTCCCGAGGCGCCCTCCACCCCGGAGACCCCCGCGGATCCCCGCCCGGTCCTCCTCGTCCCGAGTCCCGCCGGGGTGCCCTTCACCCAGGCCATGGCGCACGAACTGGCCGGTGCGGAGCACCTGGTCGTCGCCTGCGGTCGGTACGAGGGGATCGACCAGCGCGTCGTCGACTGGGCCGGTGACCACGCCGACGTGCGAATGGTGTCGATCGGTGACTACGTGCTCAACGGTGGTGAGGTCGCCGCGATGGTGATGATCGAGGCGATCGCGCGCCTCATCCCGGGCATGGTGGGCAACCCCGAGTCCCTGGAGGAGGAGAGCCACGAGAACGGCCTCCTCGAATACCCGGTCTACACGAAGCCGCAGACCTGGCGCGGGAACGAGGTCCCCGAGATCCTCCTGTCCGGCAACCACGGGGCGATCGCCCGGTGGCGCCGGGACCGGCGGCTGGAGCGCACGGCGAAGGTCCGCCCCGACCTGCTCAGCGCACTGCAGGTCGAGGACCTCGACAAGAAGGACCTCGCCTTCCTCGAAGGACTCGGCGCGATCGAACGCGGGCGCGCTCCCCGGCACTGAATTCGACGCCGCCCGCGCCCCGGTACCCCACGTGACATTGCCCACGCCGGGCCCGGGGAACCGGGGTGCGGGGCGCGCCCGACACCGGGGTGCGTGTAAGGTGGTGCCTTGCGTTCGTCGATCGGATCCTGCCCCGGGGGGAGGCCGGTCACGGTCGGGGCCCGGCCCCGACAGCGGACGATTTCCATCCGACCGGTGCCGGCGGGACACACCGTCCCGTGCCGGGTGACCGGCCTGAATGTGTGTCACGCACGACCCGGGTGCGTGGTGACACGGAGAATCACGATGCACAATCTTGATCAGCTCGACAAGAAGTCGCTGCGCGACGACGTCCCGGAGTTCCGCGCGGGTGACACCCTCGACGTCCACGTCAACGTGGTCGAGGGCAACCGTTCGCGTGTCCAGGTCTTCCGCGGTGTCGTCATCCGCCGCCAGGGCGAGAGCGTCCGCGAGACCTTCACGGTCCGCAAGGTGAGCTTCGGCGTGGGTGTGGAGCGTACCTTCCCGGTGCACTCCCCGGTCATCGACAAGATCGAGGTCCTGTCCCGCGGTGACGTCCGCCGTGCGAAGCTGTACTACCTGCGCGACCTGCGCGGCAAGGCGGCTCGCATCAAGGAGAAGCGCTGAGCGCCCACTCCCGCACCGACGACGAAGGCGTGGCCCCCCGCGGGCCGCGCCTTCGGCGCGTCCGGGGTCTGCTCCGACCCCTGGGCGTCGTCCTCGTGGCCGCCCTCGTCCTGGCCGCGGTGGTCCGCGGTCTCGGGATCCAGAACTACCGCATCCCGTCGGAGTCGATGCTGCCGACCCTGGAGGTCGACGACGTCGTGACCATCTGGCGGCCCGACGCCCTGTCCGGGTCGATCGACCGCGGTGACGTCGTCGTCATCGACGGCCGCGGCTCCTTCGTCGCGACCCTGCCACCGGACGACATGGCCGTCCTCCTCTCCTGGTTCGGGTTCGGCCCCAAGGACGTCTTCTACGTCAAACGGGTGATCGCTCTCGGCGGCGACCGCCTCACCTGCTGCGACGAGTCCGGGCGGTTGCTGCTCAACGGCGAACCCCTCGACGAGCCCTACCTGCCCGCGGGCGTCCCCGCGTCCGAGGCGCCCTTCGACATCGAGATCCCCGCCGACCGCCTGTGGTTGATGGGGGACAACCGGACGGCCTCCGCCGACTCGCGGTCACTCCTCGGGAAGCCCGGTGGCGGGATGATCCCGACCGCTCGGGTCCTCGGCACCGTCATCGGGCACGGTTCCTCGGTGGACGCGTAGACTGCCCTCTCGTGACGGATGGGACTGACGTGGCGGACGGCGGATCCGCAGGACGCGGACGGGGTGCTCGGGGCACCCGGCGGGCCGGTGGAGGATTCCTCGGGTTCATCAAGGAGATGGCGATCATCCTCGTCGTCGCACTGCTGCTCTCGGTGGTGCTGCGGACCTTCGTCATGCAGTCCTTCTACATCCCCTCCCCGTCGATGGCCTCGACCCTGGAGGTCGACGACCGGATCATGGTGAACAAGCTGCCCTTCGGCGAGGTCCAGCGCGGGGACGTCGTCGTCTTCGACGATCCGGGCGGCTGGCTGGCCGATTCGACGCTCGCGGAGTACGAACCGAACCCGGTCCTCGAATTCCTGGGTCTCGTGCCCTCGGACGCCGGGTCCCAGCTCATCAAACGTGTGATCGGTACCGGCGGTGACACCGTCGAGTGCTGCGACGACCAGGGGCGCCTGCTCGTCAACGGCGAGCCCCTGGACGAGACCTACCTCGACCCCGGCGTCGCACCCTCGCTCGTCGAGTTCCGGGTGACCGTCCCGGAGGGCCACTACTGGGTCATGGGCGACAACCGGGCGAACTCCGGGGACTCGCGGTACGCCGTGAACTCCGCGGGCGGTCCGTTCGTCCCGGCGGAGTCCGTCGTCGGCCGCGTGTTCCTGCTCAACTGGCCGCTCGACCGGTTCACCTGGGTGTCCGTCCCGAAGGACGTGTACGCCGCCGTCCCGGAGCCCGCATGAGCCCGGCGGCGACGGAGGCCCGGACCGCTCGTACCACCGGCGGTCGAACCGGTAGCGGCCGAAGTCGCAGCGGTCGCACGCGGGCGGGCCTCACCGACCTCACTCTCGAACGGTCCCTGTTCGAGGCCGGCCATCGGTCCGTCATCGGCATGGACGAGGTGGGCCGCGGGTGCATCGCCGGTCCCGTCGGCGTCGGTGCGGTGCGCTTCGACCTGGAACGGCTGCTCGCAGGCCCGATCCCGGCCGGGATCGACGACTCGAAGAAGATCGCCGCGTCCCGGCGGGGGGCGCTCGCGGACACGGTCCGGGACTGGCAGCCGGACTCGACGGTCGCCTACGCGGACCCCGCCGAGATCGACGCCCTCGGGATGACCATGGCCCTGTGCCTCGCCGGTCGCCGGGCCCTCGCGGCCCTTCCGACCGCGGACCTCGTCCTCCTCGACGGATCCTTCGACTGGCTGTCGGCCCCGCTCACCCTCGACGCCCACCCGGTCTTCGGACCCGCCGCCGAGGTGCCCGTCCCCACGGTCCGCACGGTCGTCAAGGGCGACGGGACCCACGTGACGATCGCGGCCGCGAGTCTCGTCTCGAAGGTGGACCGGGACGCGCTCATGTCGTCACTGGCTGTGGATGTCCCCGGCTACGGGTGGGACTCGAACGCGGGATATCCGTCCCCGGCGCACAAGCAGGCGGTCCGGGACCTCGGTGTGACCGTGCACCATCGCCGTTCCTTCCGCCTGTCGTGACACGACGTGCGCCCGGTGTGACACCCCTGACGTCGGCCGTGACACCGGACCAAGGACGCCACGGGGATACGATGACGCCATGAGTGCCGAGGACCTGGAGAACTACGAGGCGGACCTCGAGCTGCAGCTGTACCGGGAGTACCGGGACGTGGTCGGTCTCTTCACCTACGTGGTCGAGACCGAACGACGCTTCTACCTGGCGAACTCCGTGGATCTGAAGGCGCACACCGACGGCGGGGACGTGTACTTCGAGCTCACCCTCCGCGACGCCTGGGTGTGGGACACCTACCGCAGCGCACGGTTCGTCACGCACGTGCACGTCCTGACCTTCAAGGACGTGAACATCGAGGAGATCGCCAAGAGCGACCTCGAACCACCTTCGAGCATCCACCGCTGAGCCCCGGGACCCGCCACTGAGGACCCGTCGTCCGCAGTGGTGCCCGCCGGGGCCCCGGACGACCCGCGGTCACAGTCCCCGGCCCATCCGGGGTCACAGTGTCCTGATCGGCGGTCCGACCGCCGGCGTCACGCCCTGTGGACGCCCGGCCCGCCGTCCACAGGCGGGATCGACCCCTTCCCGGCAGAGTGTCCGGAGCGGTCGACTGGGTGCATGACCCAGACACGCATGGGCCTCGGCAGACGGGGCGAGCAGGACGTCCACGACTGGCTCGTGGAACGGGGGTGGCCCGTCCTCACCCGGAACTGGCGGTGTCGTGAGGGCGAGATCGACCTCGTGGCCGTCGACGGTGACACGCTCGTCGTCGTCGAGGTGAAGACGCGGTGGTCCACCCGGGCCGGACACCCCCTGGAGGCGGTGACGCAGCGGAAACTCGACCGTCTGTACCGGCTCGCCACCCTGTTCCTCGCCCGTGAGCGTGAACGGATGGGTCTGCCGTACTTCTCCCGGATCCGGGTCGATGTCATCGGGGTCCTCATGGGTTCCGGGCAGCCGGAGTTCTTCCCCGTCAGGGGTGCGCGATGACCATGCGGGTGAAACTCGGCCGGATGACGGCGATCGCACTGGAGGGGACCGTGGGGACCCCGGTGACGGTCCAGGCGAGCATCAACGACGGACTGCCCGGCATCGACCTCGTCGGACTGCCGGACACCGCGGTGAACGAGTCCCGGAAACGGATCCGGGCGGCGGTCCAGAACCACCGGATCTTCGAGACGGCCCAGAAGGTGACGGTCAACCTGTCCCCGGGCAACGTCCCGAAGACGGGGACGGCCTTCGACCTCGGGATCGCGCTGGCGATCCTGGAGGCCGACGGGCGGATCCCCGCGCACGCGGGCCACGGGATCGTGATGTGTGGCGAGGTGGGTCTCGACGGACGTCTCCACCCGGTCCGCGGCGTCCTGCCGATGGTGCAGGCGGGCGTCCACCACGGGTTCCACCGGTTCGTCGTCCCCCACGCCAACGGCGACGAGGCGCGCCTGGTGCCCGGGGTCGAGGTCGCCGCGGTCGTGAGCCTCAGCGAGGCGATGGACGTCCTCGGTGCGGACGTCCGCGTGCCCGAGGAGGACCCCGTCCCCGCCACCGCAGGCTCGGCGCCCGCGGGCGCTCCCGAGACCCACGACCTCGCGGAGATCAAGGGACAGGGCGAGGCGCGGTTGGGCCTGGAGGTCGCGGCAGCCGGTGGGCACCACATGCTCATGGTCGGGACCCCGGGCGCCGGCAAGACGTTGTTGGCCCAGTGCCTGCCCGGGATCCTCCCGCCGCTCGACGACGAGGCCGCCCTCGACGTCGCGACCCTGCGGTCGCTCGACGGGACGATGGACGCGCGGACCGGTCTCGACCGGTGCCCGCCCTTCCAGTCGCCGCACCACCGGGCGTCCTCCTCGGCGATGCTCGGTGGCCGCCGCCCGGGCACGATCGGCGTGTTCAGTCGGTCCCACCACGGGGTCCTCTTCATGGACGAGGCGCCTGAGTTCTCCCGGGACGTCCTGGAGGCCATGCGCCAGCCCCTGGAGAGCGGTGAGGTGCACGTCCACCGGGCATGGGGGAGCACGGTGCTCCCGGCACGCTTCCAACTCGTGCTGGCGGCCAATCCGTGCCCGTGCGGGGCCAACACGACCCGCAATGCCCTGTCCTGCACGTGTTCCCCGTTGGAGAAGAAGCGCTACCGGAACCGGCTCTCGGGTCCGGTGCTCGACCGGGTGGACATCCGGTTGGAGGTGGACCCGGTGACCGCGGCGGACCTGCACTCCACCGCACCCGTGGAGGACTCGCGGACCGTGGCGGCCCGGGTCGCCACGGCCCGGTCGGCACAACTCACGCGGTGGCGGGAGAGTGCCGTGGCCCGGGACGCCGCGCGCGAACGCGGACGCTCACGTCCGTGGCGGACGAACGCCGAGGTGCCCGGATCCGTGATCCGTGCGCACTTCCGCTTCACGCCGCGGGAGACCGATCTGCTCGAACGACAACTGGAGACCGGGGCCCTCACCATGCGCGGCTTCGACCGGGTCCTGCGCCTGGCGACGACGCTCGCGGACATGCGGGGTGCCGAGAGACCCGCGGCCGACGACCTGTACACGGCGGTGCTCATGCGGACCAGGGAGGCGCGATGACGGAGACGATGCAGACGAGGTCGGAGGACATACCCGACCGTACGCACGCGGTGGCGTACGCGGATCTCGTCCGGACGGCCGAACCCGGGGACCACGTCCTCATGGCGGCGATCGTCCACCACGGTGTCGAACGGACCCGCGCGCTCCTCGATGTCCCGGAGGGCCCGGCGGTCGTCGCCCTCCACGATGCCTGCGAGGCCGTGGGCCTGGAGAAGACCACGGCGGTGCTCTCGACGGCGCTCACCCGGTGGCGTGGTCGTGTCGCGGAACTCGACGGGGAGCGTGACCTGCGGGTGATGGACCGGATCGGCGCACACCTCGTCGTGCCCGGGAGTCCGGGTTGGCCCGGTGGACTCGACGAGCTCGGACTCGACCGGCCGGTGGCCCTGTGGAGTCGGGGCACACCCGATCCCGCGCGGTTGCTCGACGGGTCCGTAGCAGTGGTCGGGGCACGCGCCTCGACGCCCTACGGGGACCACGTCGCCGCGGACCTGTCGCACGGACTCGTCCGGGCGGGGAGGACGGTGGCTTCGGGAGGCGCCTACGGCATCGATGCCGCCGCCCACCGCGCGGCCGCATCGGCGGCTTCCGGGGTGGGTGCCGACGGAGCGGCCGGGCCCGGCACCGTGGCCTTCATGGCCGGGGGAGTGGACCGCTACTACCCGCGGGAGAACGCCGAGTTGCTCGACCACGTGGCCCGGAACTGGGCGGTCGTCTCCGAGGCTCCGCCCGGAGGGTCCGCACACCGTCACCGCTTCCTCATGCGCAACCGGCTCATCGCGGCGGTGGCGAGCGCGACCGTCGTCGTCCAGGCCGGGTGGCGTTCGGGTGCGCTCAACACCGCCAATCGCGCGGCGGAGCTCATGCGGCCGGTGGCCGCCGTCCCCGGCGCGGTGACCAGCGCGGAGTCGGCCGGGTGCCACCGGTTGATCCGGGAGGGCGTGGCGGTGCTCGTCACGGGGCCCGAGGACGTCCTCGAGCTCGTCGGTCCCCTCGACGCGGCTCGGGCCGAACCCGGTGAAACACAGGCGGAACTCCGGCTCACGGACGACATGTCGGCACAGGAACTGCGGGTGTACGAGTCCCTGCCGCGTCGGCGGGGGACCGATGTCGACGGGCTGGCCCGTCGGGCGGGCCTCGACGTCCCGGCGACCATGTCCGCCCTGGCCGGTCTCCACCTGCGCGGCCACGCCGAGAAGGTTCCCTCGGGCTGGGTGAAGACCATCGGCTGAGTAGGCTGGTGGCATGGCAGAGCACCCACCCCTTCCGCCGGATCGGCAGGAGGCACTCGACGCCTTCGCCGAGGACCTGCAGGTGGGGCGCAACGCCTCGGAACACACCGTGCGGGCCTACTGCGCGGACGTCCGGCACTTCTTCGGACACCTCGACGGGGAGGCCGTGAACCGGACCGCGCTCGCCGACATCACCCAGGCACATCTGCGCTCCTGGCTCGTCCGACAGGCGCGTGACGGTGCATCGTCACGCACGCGGGCTCGACGGGTCGCGGCTGCACGCGCCTTCTTCCGGTTCTGTCGTCGCGAGGGGCTCATCGAGGTCGATCCCGCCCTCCGCCTCAGGACCCCACGGCACTCCTCACGACTGCCCGCCGTCGTCCAACAGGGGCAGATGGACGCGGTCCTCCGTACCGCCGACAGGCAGGGACCCGCCGACAGGAAGGGATCCGCGAACGGGTCCCGCGACGGAACACTCGGCCCGAGTGACGGCGCGGGGCCGGACGACACGGCGGGTCCCGACGGACGGGAGGGCGCCTCGACGGCGATGTCCGAGGCCGGCGCCGGTGTGGGTTCCGGTCCGCGCGAGAACGGGCCGGGCGGCACCGGGAGTGGTGCGGCACCGGCGGACCCACGGGAGACGGCGGTACATCTGCGGGACCTCGCCATGGTCGAGGTGCTCTACGCCACCGGGATCCGGGTGTCCGAGCTCGTCGGCCTCGACCTCGGGGACGTCGACCGGTCGGTCGGGATGCTCACGGTGCTGGGCAAGGGTGGGAAGGAACGGCGGGTGCCCTACGGAAAGCCCGCGGGATCCGCGATAGAGGCCTGGCTCTCCCACGGACGGGTCGTGCTCGGGAGCGACACGGCGAAGGCGGGGCGGGCCCTGTTCCTCGGTGTCCGCGGCGGCCGGATCGACGCCCGCCAGGTGCGGACGGTCGTCAACCGTGCGACGGCCGCGATCCCCGGTTCCCCCGTCCTGTCGCCGCACGGCCTACGACACTCGGCGGCCACACACATGGTCGAGAACGGGGCCGACCTGCGCCAGGTGCAGGAGCTGCTCGGCCACGCGACACTCAGCTCGACGCAGATCTACACCCACGTGTCGATGAAGCGGCTCCAGGACACCTACGCCCGGGCCCACCCGCGCGCCTGACACCTGCTGGAGACCCGGAGGCCCGGGAGATCACCTGCCGGCAGACCGGCGAGAATCCGCGAACCCGCACGTTTCACAGCATCTGATCAGGCGATGCCGGCGGCGAACTCACGTTCCTCGACCTGGGCGATTGTGAGGACGAGAGTATCCAACTTCTCAGCGAGTGCGGATGCGAAAGCGTCGAGGTCGATGTCGATCCAGGTCTCGAACATGAGAATGAACCGGAAACCGGGGTGGACTGTCCTGCCGATGAACACCTCGTGTTCGTCTGCGAACTCCAGAGCGATCGCTCGGACCTCGCCGATGGTGGGACCCTCGGCGATCACGACGCCGTGGTACTCCTCAAGAACGCCACTCAATGTACTCACCTCCACCCTTCAGTACCAGAATAACGCGCGTCAGGCGGCGGCCGTTCGCGCTCAATGCCAATCCGAGCCCTCGCCGCAGAGTGATGGGGTCGTCGACACCGGTGAGCACGACGACGAACGACGACTGAGTGGATCCTTTGAGAATCTGCTCGGACAGTGTCACGACGTTCGAACTGTTGCACGTCTTGAGTTCCACGGTTTCGGTGCCGTGAGCGAAGACCCCGTCGGGGGTCCGTCTCTTCGCGTACTTCCGGACCGCTCGCACGGAGATTCCGATCCGCCGGAGCCACGTGGCGACCTCGGTCTCGGCGGCGTCGAAATACTCGTGCGGGTCGTCCTCAGAAGCGACACGTTCGGGTTCCTGGAGCACGGACTCGACACTCGGAGGCGGTGGCCGGTCGGGGTCTCGTCCGACCAGACCCGGGAATACGAAGACGTGACGGGCTGGCCGCCCCTCCCAGGGTGCCGAAGGATCACCGACCCGGGTCGAAGGCTCTCGTCCCCGGTGGTCGCTCCCTCCTCCGACTCCATCCGCGCCTCCGGCTCCCGCCTCGTCCTCGGTACCGGGGCCGGGGGTACCGGCACCGGTCACCCGACGAATTCCCAGTGCCAGGCCTCGGGGAGGGAGCCGCCCTGGCCGGCCCAGGACGGGTGCACCCAACCGAAGGACCCGGCGTGCGTGCGCATCCATTCGTGTTGCGCGGTGCCGAACCGGTTGATGCCGCTGCCGAGGTCGAGGGCCAGACCCCAGCCGTGGTTCGAGGTCCCCGGTGTCGCGGCGAAGCGACCCTTGCGTTGTTTGAGGATCACCTGGGTCGCGTAGTCGCGGTAGGCGTCCGTCACGGAGATCGAGTACCCGAACCTCTCCCGGAAGGCGGCGTCGAGCGACTCGAAGGCCCGTGCGGCGTCGCACCGCAGGTAGTGGCCCGGCGCCGAGGCGAGCCGACACAGGGCGTCCTGCGGGATCCGGCCGTTCTCGTGTCCGCCCCAGGCGCCGCTTCCCTGCACACCGTCGGAGTTCCCGGAGGTCGCGGAACGGTTCTCGCTCGGCGCGCGGTCGTCCGGCAGCAGGATACTCGTCTCGACCGCGAACAGGGGAGCGGGGTTTTCGTAGACCCGGCCGACCGTGACGGCGGACCGCACACCCACGTGCAGGCAGCCGACACAGTGGGTACCGGCACCTACGACGCCGATCGGGATCGCTGGCCAGACGAGATCACCGATCTCGACGGCGGGGACGACGGGTTCGTACGACACGATCCGGGCGCCCACCCGGATGCTCACGACCCCGCGCCCGGCGACGAACCCCGCATAGGTCACGGTGCCGAAGGCCGGAGCGCGGACGGGCTCCCCCGGGAGCGCCTCGACGTCGATGCCCCGATGCCCCGCGGCGTACTCGTGCTCCGGCTGTTCGTAGGCCTTGACGATCTCCAGGCCGGGGACGGGGGAGACCCAGGTCGGACCGTTCGCGCGGACGGGTCCGGCCGGGACGACCACCGTGACGACGGCGAGGAGCATGGCGAGCACACCCGCGATCCATGCATGTGTGCGCCGGCGCGGAGCACGGAGTGGAGAAGCACGGTGCGACGGGACACGGCGTACCGGAGCGGAGGACGCAGAAGAGGTACGCGAAGAGACGGCGGAAGTGGGCTGCGGGGCAGGGCTGTCGGTGTCCATGGATCCACGGTCGACCGCTGGCGTCCGGACGGACAGACCCGGATCGGACCTGTGGACGGCCGCCCCGTCGTCCACAGGTCGTGACACCACCGGTGTGAGGAGATCCACAGGCCGCAGGACGCAGGATGGGCCGTCCACCATTTGGCCGCGTGCACAGGGGGAACGTAGAATCGCACGCAGCAGGAGTGTGTCCACTCCTGACTACGCGTGTCCGATCGCCCCGGTCTCCCACCGGTGCGGATCCCACCATCCGAGCACACGACCGTCGCGTCCACAGGGCGCGACACGCAGGGTCGGTGACGGACGGGAACCCGTCGGGAGGTCGGACGGACACCAGGAATCAACCGAATCGCAGGGACCATCAGGGCCCCTGCACGACCGCGCCCCTTCGTGGGCGCACCGGAAGGAGGGCGTCGGCATGGCCGTCGTCACCATTCGCCAGCTGCTCGACAACGGTGTCCACTTCGGTCACCAGACCCGTCGGTGGAACCCGAAGATGAAGCGCTTCATCTTCACCGAGCGCAACGGCATCTACATCATCGACCTGCAGAAGACGCTGGGTTACATCGACTCGGCCTTCGAGTTCGTCAAGGAGACGGTCGCCCACGGTGGCTCCATCCTCTTCGTCGGCACGAAGAAGCAGGCCCAGGAGTCCATCGAGGAGCAGGCCAAGCGCGTGGGCCAGCCCTTCGTGAACCAGCGCTGGCTGGGCGGTATGCTCACGAACTTCCAGACGATCTCCGGTCGTCTGCGTCGTCTCAAGGAGCTCGAGGAGATCGACTTCGACGACGTCGCCGGTTCGGGCCGCACGAAGAAGGAACTCCTCATCCTCCGCCGTGAGAAGGACAAGCTGGAGCGCACCCTCGGTGGTATCCGCGACCTGCAGCGGACCCCGTCCGCCGTGTGGATCGTCGACACCAAGAAGGAGCACCTGGCCGTCGACGAGGCGAAGAAGCTGGGCATCCCGGTCATCGCCATCCTCGACACCAACTGCGACCCGGACGACGTCGACTTCCCGATCCCGGGCAACGACGACTCGATCCGCTCCGTCAACCTCCTGACCCGCGTCGTCGCCGACGCCGTCGCCGAGGGCCTCATCGCCCGCCACGGTGGCGACGAGTCCGGCGAGAAGAACGTCTCCGCCGTGGAGCCCATGCCGGAGTGGGAGCGCGAGCTCCTCGAGGGCAAGGACGAGGCTCCGGCCGCCGAGGCCACCGAGGCACCCGCAGAGGCCCCGGCCGCTGCCGAGGCGCCCGCAGCCGAGGCCACCGAGTCCACCGAAGCCTGATCGCCCCGCGCGATCGACATCTCATCCTCACAAGGAGAACGCATGGCAAACTTCACCGCCGCTGACATCAAGGCACTCCGGGAGAAGACCGGCGCCGGCATGATGGACGTCAAGAAGGCCCTCGACGAGGCCGACGGCGACCAGGCCAAGGCGATCGAGATCCTGCGCATCAAGGGTCTCAAGGGCGCCACCAAGCGTGAGGGCCGCTCGACCGAGGACGGCCTCGTCGCCGCCCACGTGGAGAATGGCGTCGGCACGCTCATCGAGTTCAACTCGGAGACGGACTTCGTCGCCAAGTCGGACAAGTTCGTGGAGCTCGCACAGCAGGTCCTCGACCTCGCAGTGCAGGAAGGCGCCGCCGACGCAGAGTCCTTCCTCGCCACCGAGGTCGACGGCAAGCCCGTGTCCCAGCTCGTGACCGAGGGTGGTGCCTCCCTCGGTGAGAAGGTGGCACTGCGCCGCGTCGGCCGCATCGAGGGCCAGCACGTCGAGTCCTACATGCACCGCACGAACAAGGACCTGCCCCCGCAGGTCGGCGTGCTGCTCGCCTACGAGGGCGACGACCAGGCCGTGGCGCACGACGTCGCGGTCCACATCGCCGCGATGGCACCGCAGTACTTCTCCCGCGAGGAGGTGCCGGCCGACATCGTCGAGAAGGAGCGCCAGATCGCTCTGGAGACCGCGCAGAACGAGGGCAAGCCCGAGCGTGCGATCCCGAACATCGTCGAGGGCCGCGTGAACGCGTACTTCAAGGACAACTGCCTGCTGGACCAGGGCTTCGCCAAGGAGCCCAAGACCCCGGTCTCGAAGGTCCTGGAGAACGCCGGCCTCACGGCCACCGGCTTCCTGCGCTTCCGCGTGGGCGCCTGATCCACCACCACCCGAGGTGACCCGTCCGCGGGTCCCCGTGGGGTGCGTGTCCCGCCCGGGCGGGCACGGTGTGACGACACCGCGTGTCGAAGCACACCGTGCCCGCCCGGGCGCATTCATGCCCGCGGGCGGGGACCTACGGATAGACTGGAGCGTGGTCCACCACCGGGACGACTGCGCCCGGAACCCGCGGAAACGAGGAATAGAATCGATGTCACTGACGCCCGTCCACGAGTCCAGCCGGTCCTCCAACCCCCTGCGGAACGAGCGGAGGCGCGTCCTCCTCAAGCTCTCCGGTGAGGTGTTCGGCGGCGGGAACGTGGGCGTCGACCCCGACGTCGTCGCCACGGTCGCCCGTGAGATCGCCCCGACCATCGGTGACGTCGAGGTGAGCATCGTCGTCGGCGGTGGCAACTTCTTCCGCGGCGCCGCCCTCTCCGAGCGCGGCATGGACCGCACCCGCGCCGACTACATGGGCATGCTCGGTACCGTCATGAACTGCCTGGCCCTCCAGGACTTCCTCGAGCAGGCGGGTGTCGACACCCGCGTGCAGTCGGCGATCCCGATGACTCAGGTCGCCGAGACCTACATCCCGCGCCGCGCCATCCGCCACATGGAGAAGGACCGCGTCGTCATCTTCGGCGCCGGTGCCGGCCTGCCCTACTTCTCGACGGACACGGTCGCCGCCCAGCGCGCCCTGGAGATCCAGGCCGACGAGGTCCTCATCGCCAAGAACGGCGTGGACGGCGTCTACACCGCGGACCCCAAGCAGGACCCCGCGGCGGAGAAGATCCACGACATCACCTACCTCGACGCCCTCCAGCGCGGCCTGCGCGTCGTCGACTCCACGGCCTTCTCCCTGTGCATGGACAACGCGCTGCCCATGCGCGTCTTCGGCATGCAGGGCGAGGGCAACCTGGGCAAGGCGATCCGCGGCGAGGACATCGGCACCTCCGTCACCGCCTGAGGCGCGCCACACCCTCCCACCACCGGTACCACCTGCGGGGTCGTTCCCTCGTAGAATGGCACCGGACCGCCGTGTGCGCCCACGCACCACGGGTACCCGCCCGCACGGAGCGCACACGCGAAGACCGACGAACCGACCGAACGGATGACGACAGTGATCAAGGAAACCCTCTCCGAGGCCACCACCAAGATGGACAAGGCGATCGAGGCGACGAAGGACCACTTCGCCGACGTCCGCACCGGTCGTGCGAACCCCAGCCTCTTCGCCAACATCCCGGTGGAGTACTACGGCACGCCCACCCCGCTGCAGCAGCTGGCCTCCTTCCAGGTGCCGGAGGCGCGCACGATCCTCATCACGCCCTTCGACCGCACCGCGCTGTCGGAGATCGAGAACGCCCTGCGCAACTCGGACATCGGCGCCAACCCGGCCAACGACGGCAACATCATCCGGATCGTCCTGCCGGAGCTCACCGAGGAGCGCCGCAAGGAGTACGTGAAGGTCGTGAAGACCGACGCCGAGGAGGGCAAGGTCTCCGTCCGCAACATCCGCCGCAAGGCCAAGGAGACCCTGGAGAAGATCCAGAAGGACGGCGAGGCCGGCGAGGACGAGGTCCACGCCGCTCTCACCGAGCTCGAGTCGATCACGAAGAAGAAGGTCGAGGAGATCGACACCCTCCTCGCCGCGAAGGAGAAGGAACTCCTCGAGGTCTGAGGCCGTGGGCAGTTCGAAGGAGGACTCCTCGTCCGTCCCCTCCCGGCGTGATCTGCGCCGGATCGAGGACGAGGCGCTCCGTACCGGTGACACCGCCGCACTCGCGGAGGTCTCGCCGCGTCGTGCCGCGCGCCTGGCCCGCGAACGCGCCGCCGAGGAGGAACGGATCTCCCGTCCCCTGCCGATCGTCACCGAGGACCTCGTCGAACCCGCCGCCGAGGCGCCCTCCACCGACCCCGTGCCCTCCGTCACGGGGTCCGGGGAGTCGGCGGGCGCCTCGGGAGCGGAGGAGTCCGCGGGTGCGGACGACCGGCCGGAGGTGTCCCCGGCCAAGGACGTGTCCGGTGCGGTGGCGACGAAGGCCCTCATGGCCACCGGCCCCGCGATGGCCCTCGGCCACGGGCTCGTCACGCCACTGCCCCCGGTGTCCGGGGACGGCAAGGACTACGGCAAGGCCGGGCGCAACCTGCCGGCGGCGATCGGGATCGGAGTCCTGCTGGGTGGGGCGGTGCTCGCCTCCCTGCTCGTGCGTCCGGACCTGCACCTGTTCCTCGTCGTCGTGGTGGGCGGTGTGCTCGCGGCCATGTGGGAACTGTCGAACGCGCTCTCGCGGTCCGGTTCCAAGGTCTCGCGCATCCCCGTGATGACGGCCGCCGCGTGCATGATCCTCGCCACCTTCTACGGGGGGAGGGAGGCACTGTGGGTCGCGTTCACCATCGGGACCGGGGCGGTGCTCGTCTTCAGCCTGCTGGAGCAACGGGCGAACGCGTTCAAGGACGTCTGTCTGAGCCTGTTCGCCCTCACCTACGTGGGCCTCATGGCCTCGTTCCTCGTCTACATGCTGCGCATGGACGGCGGGAACATGCTCATCATCATGTTCCTCGCCCTCGTCGTGGCCTCCGACGTCGGCGGGTACGTGTTCGGGGTCCTGTGGGGCAAGCACCCGATCGCCCCGCGGATCTCGCCCAAGAAGTCCTGGGAGGGCTTCGCGGGCTCCGCCACCTTCGCGGTCGTCGTCGCCGGTTGTCTGGCGTACTGGGGCTTCGACGCCCCACTGTGGACCGCGGCGGTGCTGGGTCTGCTCGTCCCGGCCTTCGCCACCCTCGGTGACTTCTCGGAGTCGATGATCAAGCGCGACCTCGGGCTCAAGGACATGGGCACGCTGCTGCCCGGGCACGGCGGCGTCATGGACCGGCTCGACTCGATCCTGCCGACCGCACCCGTCGTCCTCATCCTGTTCTCGTTCCTGCCGGGGTACATGGAACCGCTCGCTTTCTGAAGGCCCGGCCTCCGGAGAGCCCCCGATGTCCCGGGAGGTCCCGGTGAGCCGGGCCCGGTCGTCAGGGCCCCGATTCCGGACAGCCCGGGGAGTGGTCTGGTAGACAGTCCTACGTGACTTACTCCCCGCAGCAGACGAACCCGCAGCAGACATCCCCGCACCCGACCTCTTCTCGCGAGACGTCCCCTCTCGTGACATCCCTGTGCGCAGTCCTCCCCGCCGCACACGTCCTCACCGATGCGGACGTCATGGAGCGGTACCTCCACGACGACGCCGAGTGGGCGCCGGTGGGCGCGGCCCTGGCCGTGGTCCGTCCTCGCTCCACGGACGAGGTCGCCGCCGTCGTCCGGTGGTGTGTCGAACACCACGTCGCCGTCGTCCCCCGGGGCTCCGGGACCGGGTTGTCCGGCGGGGCCAACGCGTCGGACGGCTGCGTGGTCGTCTCCCTCGACGCGATGGACGCGGTCCTCGACGTCGACGTGCAGGAACGCACGGCCCGCGTCCAGCCCGGTGTCGTCAACGACCACCTGCGGGCCCGGGTGGCCGAGGACGGCCTGTGGTACCCGCCGGACCCCGCCTCGGCGCCGTGGTCGTCGATCGGTGGGAACGTCGCGACGAACGCCGGTGGCCTGTGCTGCGTGAAGTACGGCGTCACCGGTGAGTACGTGCTCGGCCTGGAGGTCGTCACCGGCACCGGCGCCGTCGTGCGGATCGGCAAACGCACCGCCAAGGACGTGGCCGGGTACGACCTGCGCGGCCTGTTCGTCGGCTCCGAGGGCACGCTCGGGATCATCACGGAGATCACCGTGAAACTGCTGCCGCTGCCCGGGGAGTCCCGCGCGGTCGTCGGGTACTTCGACTCCCTCGTCGCCGCGGGCGAGGGAGTGGCGAACGTGTCGCGGGCCGGGATCGTGCCCGCCGCGCTCGAACTCGTCGATTCCTACTGCCTGCGCGCCGTCGACGAGTGGAAGAACATGGGCCTGTCCGCCGACGCCGAGGTGCTCCTGCTCGCCTCCTCGGACGTGCCCGGCGCCGCGGGTGAGGCCGAGTGCGCCGCGATCGTCGCCGCCTTCGAGGCCGCGGGTGCGACCTTCGCCGCGGTGAGCGAGTCGGCCGAGGAAGCCGAGGCCTTCTTCGCCGCCCGCCGCCTGGCCTACCCCGCGCTCGAACGCCTGGGGCCCGTCCTCACCGAGGACGTCTGCGTGGCGCGCACGAAGGTGCCCGAGGTGCTCGCCCGGATCCAGCGGATCGGCGAGGAGAACGACATCGTGCTGGCCCAGATCGCCCATGCCGGCGACGGCAACCTGCACCCGCTCATCGTCACCCCCGTCGGCGACGAGGCGGCGAAGGAGCGGGCGCAGGCCGCCTTCGAACAGATCATCACCGCTGCGTTGGAGGCCGGTGGCACCGTGAGCGGCGAACACGGGATCGGTCTGCTGAAGAAGCCCGGCGTCCACCGGCAGCTCGACCCGGAGGTGCTCGCCATGCACACCGGGATCAAGCGCGCGCTGGATCCGCACGGGATCATGAACCCCGGGAAGGTGTTCGATCCCACGGACTGACCCGGTCGTGCGGCGGGCTCCTGTGGGACAATGGAGGGTCATGGCAGAGAAGGTTTCCCGGAGCGCCCCGCGCGTGCCCGTCGCCCGTAAGCAGGTCCGTCCCGTCGTCGAGCACGAGGACGGCACCACGTCGCGCACCCCCACGCGCGACGGGCGTCCTCTGCTCAACTTCAAGTCCCCGCGGGTGCAGCAGCCGGCACAGCACCTGGCGGACATGACGATGGACGAGCGCGTGGCCGCCGTGAAGGAGATGGGTCTGCCCGCCTTCCGCGCCAAGCAGCTCTCGACGCACTACTTCGTCCACAACGTCACCGACACGGACGCGATGACGGACATCCCCAAGGACAAGCGCGGGGAGATCGCCGAGCGGTTCTTCCCCGAACTGCTCACGGAGGTCCGCCGGATCCGGACCGAGAACGGTGACACGATCAAGTTCCTGTGGCGGCTGTTCGACGGGGCCCTCGTCGAGTCCGTCCTCATGCGATACCACAACCGCATCACGCTGTGCATCTCCAGCCAGTGCGGCTGCGGCATGAACTGCCCCTTCTGCGCCACCGGCCAGCAGGGACTCACCCGCAACATGTCGACGGCGGAGATCGTCGAACAGGTGGTCCGGGCCAACCAGGTGATCGCCTCCGGTGACCTCGCGGAGGACGCCGGTGAGGACCTCGACATGCTCGGCAACGTCGCCGCGGAGGTCGGCTCCGAGGCGGAGGACGAGGACGGCACGTCCGGCACCGGTGGGCGGGGCGCCTCGGGAGCGGGGGAGGACCAGGCGGTCCTCACCGGTCAGCGGGCCCGCGTGACGAACATCGTGTTCATGGGCATGGGTGAGCCACTGGCCAACTACAAGCGTGTGATGGGCGCCGTCCGCCGCTTCACCGACCCGGCCCCGGCGGGTCTGGGCATGGGCGCCCGGCGGATCACGATCTCGACGGTCGGTCTGGTGCCCGGCATCGACAAGCTCGCACAGGAGGACATCCCCGTCACCTTCGCGCTCAGCCTCCACGCGCCGGACGACGACCTGCGCAACGAGATGATCCCGGTGAACACCCGGTGGAACGCGGACCAGGCGATCGACGCGGCCTACAACTACTACAAGGTCACGGGGCGGCGCGTGTCCATCGAGTACGCGCTCATCAAGGACATGAACGACCACGCCTGGCGGGCGGACCTGCTGGCCAAGAAGCTCAACGGGCGGGGCCGCGGCTGGGTCCACGTGAACCCCATCCCGCTCAACCCGACGCCGGGGTCCGTGTGGACGGCCTCCGAGCCGGAGGTCGCGCAGGAGTTCGTGCGGCGGCTGGTCGACGCCGGCGTGCCGACGACGATCCGCGACACCCGCGGCAAGGAGATCGACGGCGCCTGCGGTCAGCTCGCCGCGGCGGAGTGACGCGCGGACCACGGGGAGTGTGCGTGAAACACACCGCTCACGTGGCGTAATCTCGTACAGGAACCGGTCTGCGCCCGCCCGCGTGGGGCCGGGAACAGGTCATGATCGGGCAGTAGCTCGCAGGACGAAGGAGAGGGCACCGGTGGAGACCAACTTCCCCACGATGTCGGGATGGAAGAACGGCTACGACCCCGCACAGGTCGACAGCTTCTTCAAGCGCGCACGTGAGTCCTTCGAGCGCGAGACCCCGCAGCCGGGTGACCTCGACGCCCGGGCCGTGCGCACCGTCGGTTTCGACCTCGTCCGCAAGGGCTACCACGTGGGTGTCGTCGACGCCGCGCTCGACCGTCTGGAGGACGCCTTCGCCAAGCGCGCCCGTGACCGCCTGGTCGAGACGAGCGGCCAGGAGGCCTGGGTCCAGGAGCTCACCCGCGCCGCCGGTTCCCTGCGCGGTCGCCTGGTCCGCGAGGCCGGGGAACGCTTCAAGCACCCCGAGGCCGGGATCATCGGCTACGACATCGCCGAGGTCGACGAACTGTGCGACCGCATCAACGCCTACTTCACCTCCGGCCACGCCATGAGCGTCGACGAGGTCCGCCGCGTCCTCTTCCGTACCCGCAAGGGTCAGAAGGCCTACGACGAGGACCAGGTCGATGCCTTCCTCGACCGGGTCGTCGAGGTCATGGCCTCCGTCGACTGAGGTCCCCGGACCGATGCCTGCCACCATGAACCCGGTCTTCGACCTCCTCGACATGGCGGTCGTCGCCGGCCGCGCCGAGGAGACCTTCCTCCACGTCCCGGACCCCGCCGACCCCGACACCGCGCTGTCCGTGAGCCACGAGGACGCCCTCGACCGTGTCGCCAAGATCGCCGGCGTCCTCCGCCTGCTGGAGATCGGCCGCGGTACGCCCGTCCTCCTCTCCGACTCCGTGTCGGCCCCCACCGCCCGGCTGCTGCGCCTGGCCGCCTTCCGCATCGGTGCGACGCTCATGGAGGCCCCCGACAGCTGCAAGGTGCCACTGCCCGCCGAGGGCGTGCGGTTCCGGCGGGCCACCGCCTCCGAGGCGCCCTCCACCCCGTTGCCCACGGCACCTTCCGGGGCGGCCGGTGGGGGAGCGGGGAACGCCCCCGGACAGGGCGCCTCGGGAGCGTCCGGCACCGCCGGGGAGGCCGCCGCCGCGGCCTTCCGGAAGGTCGCCCGCCGGATCCCCTCCTACGTCGAGGACGTGATCGTCGAGTACGTCGACATCGAGGGAGGGCTGTCGACGGCCGCGCTCGACGCACTGGTCCGGGACGCCCGGATCGAGCCGGGCGCGATCGTCGAGGTGGCACCGGAGACCCCGCTGTGGGACCGCGGCGACGGCTGTGTGCTGACGGCCGCGGAGGTCGCCGCGCAGGTCTGATACTCCACCCGAGACACGTCGAGGGCGGGTACCCGATCGGGTACCCGCCCTCGACGTGTGTGCGGACCCGCGGGCCCGCTCGGCCTCAGTTGGCGAAGGCGTTGATGCCGGTCATCGCACGGCCCAGCGTGAGCTGGTGGACCTCGTGGGTGCCCTCGTAGGTGAGGACGGTCTCGAGGTTGACGGCGTGACGCAGCGGCGAGTACTCGCTCGTGATGCCGGAGCCGCCGAACAGGGCGCGGAGGTCGCGGCAGATGTTCATGGCGGTGTCGACCGTCACCATCTTGCCCAGCGAGATCTGCTCGGGCATGACCCCCTTCTCGTCCTTCATCCTGCCGATGTGCGCGGCGGTGAGGGTGATCTGGGCGTACTGACCGAAGGCCTTGGCGAGCTTCTGCTGGGAGATCTGGAAGCTCGAGAGCGGACGGTCGAACTGGATGCGGGTGCCGGTGTACTCCAGCGCCGACTCCAGAGCGTCGCGGGCGGCACCCGTGACACCGAAGACGATGCCGAAACGGGCCTCCGAGAGGCAGGACAGCGGTCCGCGCAGGCCCTTGGCCTCCGGGAGCATGGCCGACTCGGGGAGTCGCACGTTGTCGAGCACGATCTCACCGGTGATCGAGGCACGCAGGGAGATCTTGCGCTGGATCTTCGGGGTCTCGACGCCGGGGGTGTCGGTGGGGACGACGAAGCCGCGGATCACGGGCTTGCCCTTGGCGTCGAGCTCCTCGGTCTTCGCCCACACGACGGCGACGTCGGCGACCGGCGAGTTGGTGATCCACATCTTCGAGCCGTTGAGGATCCAGTCGGAGCCGTCCTTGCGGGCGACGGTGCGCATGCCGGAGGGGTCGGAGCCGACATCGGGCTCGGTGAGGCCGAAGCAGCCGATGGCCTTGCCCTGTGCCATGCGGGGCAGCCATTCGTTCTTCTGGTCCTCGGAGCCCCAGCGGTGGATGGCGAACATGGCCAGCGAGCCCTGGACGGACACGAGGGAGCGCAGGCCGGAGTCGATCGCCTCCAGCTCGCGGCAGGCGAGGCCGTACTGGGTGGCGGTCGCGCCGCCGCAGCCGTAGCCCTCCAGGTGCATGCCGAGCACGCCCAGCTCGCCGAGGCCCTCGGCCAGCTCGCGTGCAGGGATGTCGCCCTCGATGTACCAGTCACCGATCTTCTCGCGGACGTTCTCGTCCAGCCACTTGCGGACGATGCCGGCCCATTCGAGGTCGTCGGACTCGAACACGGAGTCGATCCCGAGGATCTGGTCGGGAGTGAGCACAGAACTCATCGTAGAAACTGCTTTCGTCGTCGATTCGTCTTCGCCGGTGCACATCACCCGTGGCCTACGGACCGCGGCCGACGCGAGGTCGACCGAACGGGTTCCGGCACCGGTGCGCGGGGTCTCGAGGGGCTCCGCACGGTGTACACCGAACTGCCGGGGAACAGTGGCAGACTCGGACACCGTGAATGCACGCTCTGTCATTGTAATGGGGGCCACAGGCTCCGTCGGTACCCAGACGCTCGATCTGGTCCTCGCGAACCCCGGGATGTTCGACGTCCTGGGCCTCACCGCGGGCGCCAATGTGAGACTTCTCACCGAACAATCGATCAGGACGGGGGCCCGGGTCATCGGGCTGTCGACCCCACCGGACGGTGGCGAGGTTGAGGTGCGCCGACTGCTCGCCGACCACGCGCGGGAACTCGGCCTGCCCGACCGGGTCGAACGGATCGAGCTCGGCCCACGGGCGGGCGAGCGGGTGGCCGCGGCCGGTGCCGAGGTCGTCCTCAATGCGGTCACCGGGGCGGTGGGTCTCACCGACACACTCGCCGCTCTGGAGGCCGGTTCCGACGTGGCGCTGGCGAACAAGGAGTCCCTCATCGTCGGCGGACCGGTCGTGCTGGAGACCGCCGTGCGGAACGACGCCCGGCTCGTCCCGGTCGACAGTGAGCACTCGGCGATCGCCCAGGCCCTGCGGGCCGGGCACGAGCGGGAGGTCTCCCGCCTCGTCGTCACCGCCTCCGGTGGTCCCTTCCGCGGGATGGGCCGGGAAGAACTGGCGGCGGTGACCCCGGCGCAGGCCCTCGTCCACCCGACCTGGGACATGGGTCTCGTCATCACGACGAACTCGGCGACGCTCGTGAACAAGGGGCTCGAAGTCATCGAGGCGCACCTGCTCTTCGACGTCGACTACGACCGGATCGACGTCGTCGTCCACCCGCAGAGCCAGATCCACTCGATGGTCGAGTTCCACGACGGGTCGACGATCGCCCAGGTCTCTCCGCCGGACATGCGCCTGCCGATCGCCTACGCGCTGGGCACCGACCACGCCGGGGCCACGGAGCGGATCGCCGGTGCGGCGGCCGCGAACGACTGGACCGCGCGCTCGACGTGGACCTTCGAACCCGTCGACGGGCAGGCCTTCCCGGCCCTCGGCCTCGCCTATGCGGCGGGCCGGGCCGGCGGGACGGCACCGGCGGTCTACAACGCCGCGAACGAGGTGCTCGTCGAGGCCTTCCATGCCGGCCACATCCGTTTCACCGACATCGCGGAGGGCATCGACGCGGCCCTGCAGGAACACACGGTCGTCACCACCGGCCTGGACCTCGACGCGGTCCTCGCCGCCGACGCGGCCGCACGGTCCGCGACCCGCGCCCGGATCGCCGGCGATCGGACCGCGGGGGAGAGGGGATGACGACCGCGCTCTACCTGCTCGGGGTCCTCCTCTTCCTCGTCGGCATCGGGGTCTCGATCGCGCTCCACGAGCTCGGGCACCTGGTCCCGGCCAAGCGGTTCGGGGTGAAGGTCACCCAGTACATGGTGGGATTCGGGCCGACCCTGTTCTCGCGGCGCAAGGGGGACACCGAGTACGGTGTCAAACTCCTGCCCCTCGGTGGGTACATCGCGATGCCCGGTATGTACCCGCCCGAGGAGGTCACCGGTGCGCGCAGCCGTGGTCGGGGCTTCTTCTCCCGGGCGATGGCCGATGCCCGGGAGTACTCGAACGAACAGATCGCACCCGGTGAGGAGCACCGGACCTTCTACGCACTCAGCGTGCCCAAGCGCCTGGTCGTCATGTTCGGCGGCCCGCTCGTCAATCTCGTCCTCGGCATCGGGATCATGGCCGTCGTCCTCATGGGGATCGGGGTGCTCACCCCGACACCGACCGTCCAGACGGTCGTCGAGTGCGCGGTCCCCGCCTCCGAGGCGGACCGCGACTGCACCGCCGACGACCCCCGCACCCCGGCCTGGGAGGTCGGGATCGAACCGGGTGACCGGATCACCGCGATCGACGGAGTGCCGATCCCCGACTGGGACACCCTGGGGAGCACCGTCGAGGAGGCGGCCGGGACGACGGTGCCCGTCGTCGTCGACCGCGGCGGGGAGGAACTCACCTTCGACGTCCCCGTCATGGAGACCGAACGGGTGGTGACCGACGAGGACGGATTCGTCGTCTACACCGACGAGGAGCGGACCGAGCCCGCCACCGAGATCACCGGTTTCCTGGGGATCCAGGCGGCCCAGGAGTACCGGGGGATCCCGGCCCGGGAGTTCCCCGGCGAGATGTGGGGGATGATCACCCAGACCTTCCACGCCCTGCTCACCCTGCCCCAGAAACTCGTCGACGTCGGCCGGGTGGCCTTCACCGACGAGGAACGGGACCCGGAGGGCGCGATCGGTGTCGTGGGTGTCGGGCGGATCGCCGGTGAGGTGGTGAGCACCGACCAGCTCGACCTCGTCGAGAAGGCGAGCACGGGGCTGAGTCTCCTCGGGGGCCTCAACCTCTTCCTCTTCGCCTTCAACATGGTGCCGCTCCTGCCGCTCGACGGCGGGCACATCGCGGTCGGGCTCTACGAGGGCGCCCGGCGACGGATCAACCTGTGGCGGGGGTCCGGCACCACCGGGCCCTTCGACACCGCCCGCCTGCTGCCTCTCACCTACGTGATGGTCGGCCTCATGCTGTGCATGACGGCCCTGCTCGTGTGGGTCGACCTGTTCGAACCGGTCCGGCTCTTCGCCGAATGAGGTCACGAACCGGCGACGAACGGGCGCTTTCCGTGCGCAAAAGGCCTCATGAGGGTACTCTCGGACCCACGCAGGGGACTCGGATCACTCACACGTCCGTGTGATATGAGCCACTGGAAGTGACCATCCCCATCGAATCTGCCAGTATTGCCCGGTTGTTCCGCCCGGACCACCAGCGCGGCCGTCACGGTGCGCACGGTTGCGGGCACGGCCCCATCACAGGAGACCTCATCATGAAAATCGGTCGTATCGGACGCGTCGGCGCCCTCGTCGCCGCTGCTGCTCTCGCCCTCACCGCCTGCTCCGACGGCGGATCCGGCGACGCCGGTTCCGGCGGCGGCTCGGGTGACTTCACCTTCGCCTCGGGTGGCACCGGCGGTGTCTACTACCCGCTCGCCAACGAGTACGCGAACATCTTCAACGACAACATCGAGGGCGTGACGGTCAACGCCGTCGAATCCGACGGTTCCGTCGACAACCTGGGCCGCATCGCCCGCGGTGACGCCCAGATCGCGTTGACCCAGAACAATACGGCCGTCGAGGCCGTCACCGGCACCGGCCAGTTCGCCGACCTCGACGCCGACATGAGCGAGATCGGCTGGATCGGCAAGCTCTACCCGGAGGCCGCGCAGGTCATCACCATGGCCGACAGCGGTATCGAGTCCATCGAGGACCTCGCCGGCAAGCGTGTGGCGATCGGTGCCCCGGGCTCCGGTGCCCGCGCCGTCGCCGAGGCGATCCTGGACGAGTACGGCATCACCGACTTCGAGGCCTACGAGGAGGGCTTCGCCGACGCGCGCACCCTCATGCAGGACGGCAACCTCGACGCCTCCATCGAGATCCTCGGTGTCCCGGCCGCCGCCCTCTCGGAGCTCGCCGCCACCTCGGACGTCCAGGTGCTCCCGCTGTCCCAGGAGGCCGCGGACGCGATCGCCGAGACCACGGCATTCGAGCCCTACACGATCCCGGCCGGCACCTACGACTTCGTCGAGGAGGACACCCTCACGGTGTCCGTCTTCGCCTCGGTCGTCGCCTCGAACTCCGCCGTGTCGGAGGACCAGGGTTACGAGATCACGAAGGCCATCTTCGAGCGCTCCGGTGAGATCTCGCTGGCACAGGGCGATCTCATCAACCTCGAGGAAGCCCTCATGGGCCAGGGTGAGGTCCCGCTGCACCCGGGCGCCCAGAAGTACTTCGAGGAGCAGGGACTCCTCTGATCCGCACCGGTCGGGCCTGAACGGCCCGACCGGAATCCTCCCCTCGAGGACACGTTCTCCACGGGGAAACCCACCCGTGATCGTTCCCTGTGCCGACCGCCCCGCCGCATCTGCGCGCGGGCCGGTCGGCACAGTGGTGCACCAGGAGAAGGACACAGGATGAAACCCACGCACGACAGTGCCGCGGACAAGGCTCACGGCAGCGGCTCGGCACGCGACGGAGCCCGGGACGAGGGCACGCAGAAGGTCGACCACTCCCACGACGGTGACGTTCTCGGCGTCGACGTGCTCGACACCTCCGAGGCCGAACACGAGGCGGAGCAGGTCCTCCGCGAACACGATGCCGCGGCGCGCTTCCGGCTCGACTCGGAGCTCGGTCCCTGGCGGATCGCCGTCTTCGTGCTCGCCCTCGGACTCACCGCCTTCCAGATCTGGACGGCACTCGCGGGCTCCCGGCCGACGCTCATCCAGGGCGCCATCCACGTCGGTGGTGCCATGGGTCTCGTCTTCATGCTCTACCCGGTGAACAAGAAGTTCAGCCTGCGGAAGACGACGACGAAGACCATGTACTACGCGGGCCTCGGGATCGACACGATCCTGTCGTTCGCGGCCATGGGCTGCTCGGCGTACATCGTGCTCAACTACTCCTCGCTCCAGGGTCTCGACGTCCAGCTCTTCGGCTACAGCGACCTCGACACGGTCGTCGCCCTCGTCGCGATCCTCCTCCTGCTCGAGGGCACCCGACGGTGCGTCGGTCTGCCGATCGTCATCATCGCGATCATCGCGATGCTCTACTGGTGGCTCGGCGGATACTCGCCGTTCCTCCGGCACGCGGGCTCGACCTGGGAGAACGTCGTCCAGCAGTCCTTCTACACCTCGCGGGCGATCTTCGGCACCCCCATCCAGGTGTCCTCGACCTTCGTCTTCCTGTTCCTCGTCTTCGGTGTCATCCTCGTGAAGACGGACATCGGCGGGTACTTCAACTCCTTGGCCTTCCGTCTCACCGGTAAGTACACCGGTGGCCCGGCCAAGGCCGCGGTCGTCGCCTCGGCGCTGCAGGGCACCGTCACGGGCTCCTCGGTCGCGAACACCGTGGCGTCCGGTTCCTTCACCATCCCGATGATGAAGAAGGTGGGCTTCCGCCCGCACTTCGCCGCCGCCACGGAGGCGACCGCCTCGACCGGTGGACAGATCATGCCGCCCATCATGGGTGCGGCCGTCTTCATCATGGCCGAGTACACCGCGGTCCCGTACTCGACGATCATCCTCGTCGCGGTCGTCCCGGCCTTCCTCTACTTCGCCGGCGTCATGGTCGCGGTGCACTACGAGGCCAAGCGGTTCGGCATCAAGGGCATCCCGCTCGCGCAGCTTCCCACCTGGAAGTACCTGGCCCTGCGCTTCTACATGCTCGTCCCGCTCGCGACCATCATCTGGCTGCTCATGTCCGGCCGCACCCCGGCCAACGCCGCTCTCTGGGGCATCGTCGTCGCGGTGATCCTCAGCTTCTTCGCCAAGAACACCCGCCTGGGCCTGCGCGGCTGGATCGACGTCCTCGAGTCCGGTGCCCGCGTGGCCCTGCCCGTCATCGCCGCCTGTGCGACCGCGGGTATCGTCGCCGGTGTCGTCACCTCGACGGGCCTCGGCGGTCGCCTCTCCGGCGGCATCGTCGACATCGCGCAGGGCAACTTCTACCTCGTCCTGCTGTTCACGATGATCGCCTGCATCGTCCTCGGCATGGGTCTGCCGACGACGGCCAACTACGTCGTCACCGCCTCGGTCGCCGCACCCATCCTCATCACCGACTTCGGTGTGCCGGTCCTCGCGGCCCACATGTTCGTGTTCTACTTCGGCCTGCTCGCCGACATCACCCCGCCGGTCTGCCTGGCGGCCTACGCGGCCAGCGGCATCGCGAAGTCGAACCCCATGCGCTCCGGCGTCACCGCCGTCCGGATCGCCATCGCGGGCTTCCTCGTGCCGTTCGTCTTCGTCATCGACCCGGACCTGCTGTTCCAGGCCGACGGCGGCGTCCTCGGCTTCGCGCAGATCTTCGTCACGGTGCTCGTCGGCATGACCATCCTCGCCGCCGGAGCCGCCGGGTTCTTCGTCGCCCGCAACCGGAAGTGGGAGTCCGCGGTCCTCGTGATCGCCGGCGTCATGCTCGTCTTCCCGCACATCCTCGTCTCCATCGGCGGCCTCGTGCTCGCCGCTATCGTCATCGCCCTGCAGGTGGTGCGGCGGCGGGCCGGGGACACCGGGGTCGAACACGCGGAGCTCCCCGCGGACTGACACATCGAGTGTTCGAAACGCCATCGAGTGTTCGCGGATCACAGGTCCGGCGGGCCGGAATCGGGGATCTGCGAACACTCGATCCGGCTTCGAACACTCGAAGTCGCGGATCAGGGGAGAGGTGGGTCATAGGGGGCTCGCAGTGATCGTCCAGTCGGGCGGGACTAGGATTGGTCACGGTCAGTGGGCACGCGTGCCCGCCTGCTCGTCGAAGGGAAACTCGTGACCTCGGTCAACCTCGGAATGCCCGCCGCCCCGCCGCCCGTGCTCGCCCCGCGGCGCACGACCCGTCAGATCAAGGTCGGGTCCGTGGGCGTCGGCTCGGAGTCGCCCATCAGCGTCCAGTCGATGACGACGACGAAGACGACGGACATCAACGCCACGCTCCAGCAGATCGCGGAGCTCACAGCGGCCGGCTGTGACATCGTGCGGGTGGCCTGCCCGAGCGCCGACGACGCGGAGGCGCTGCCCGCCATCGCGCAGAAGAGCCAGATCCCGGTGATCGCCGACATCCACTTCCAGCCCAAGTACGTCTACAAGGCGATCGAGGCCGGCTGTGCCGCCGTCCGCGTGAACCCGGGCAACATCCGCAAGTTCGACGACCAGGTCGGACAGATCGCCAAGGAGGCCGAGGCCGCGGGTGTGTCCCTGCGGATCGGTGTGAACGCCGGGTCCCTCGACAAGCGGATCATGGAGAAGTACGGCAAGGCGACACCGGAGGCGCTCGTGGAGTCCGCCGTCTGGGAGGCCTCGCTGTTCGAGGAGCACGACTTCCACGACTTCAAGATCTCGGTGAAGCACAACGACCCGGTCGTCATGGTCCGGGCCTATGAACTGCTGGCCGAACGCGGCGACTGGCCGCTGCACCTGGGCGTCACCGAGGCGGGCCCCGCCTTCCAGGGCACCATCAAGTCCGCGACCGCCTTCGGGGCGCTGCTGTCCCAGGGCATCGGTGACACGATCCGGGTCTCCCTGTCCGCCCCACCGGTCGAGGAGATCAAGGTCGGCACCCAGATCCTGGAGTCGCTCAACCTCAAGCCGCGCCGCCTGGAGATCGTCTCCTGCCCGTCCTGCGGTCGTGCCCAGGTCGACGTGTACACGCTCGCCGACAAGGTGACCGCCGGCCTCGAGGGCCTGGAGGTCCCGCTGCGCGTGGCCGTCATGGGATGCGTCGTCAACGGTCCCGGCGAGGCCCGCGAGGCCGACCTCGGTGTCGCCTCGGGCAACGGCAAGGGCCAGATCTTCATCAAGGGTGAGGTCGTGCGGACCGTTCCCGAGAGCCAGATCGTCGAGACCCTCATCGACGAGGCCATGAAGCTCGCCGAGGAGATGGACGCGCCCTCCGGCCCCGCCGAGGTCGTCGTCTCCTGACGCCCCGGCGGTGCCCGCCACCGCCGGTCGCCCACCGACCCCGATGACTCTCCACCCCCTCCAGGCCGAGCACACCGACTGGCTGCGTTCCCGCATCGACCGGGACCCCGCGCGCCACGCCTTCCTGCACAGCCTGCTGCGGATCACGGGCACGGCCCGGGTGTCGTCCTCGGTGGGCACACTCTACGGGTACTTCGAGTCCGGGCGTCCCGTCGCCGCCTACTGGCTGGGGTCGTCGATCATGGCGGTCGACCCGACGCCGGCCTCGAACGAGGCGGCCGCCCGCTGGCTCAACACCCGTGGGCGGTTCTCCTGCTCCCTCATCGGTGACGCCCCGGCGATCCTCGACCTGCACGCCCGGCTGCGGTGGGGCGCCCCGCGCGGGGTCCGCGCCTCGCAGCCGCTGCTCGTCGCCGACCGCGCGCCCGCCGTCGCACCCGATCCGCGGGTGCGCCTCGGCACACCCGCGGACCTCCCGGCGGCCTTCGCGGCCTCCGTCGAGATGTTCACCGAGGAGGTCGGGTTCTCACCCGTCGAACGCGGCGCCTCCGGCTACCGCTCCCGCGTGCAGTCGCTCCTGCAGACCGACAGCACCCTGCTCTTCACCTCGACGACGGGTCCCTTCGGGGACACCATCCGTCCCTGGCCCGCTCCCGAGGCGCCCTCCCAGGTGGTCTTCAAGGCCGACCTCGGCATCCGCTCCGAGGCCGCCGTCCAGATCCAGGGCGTGTGGGTGCACCCGGACTTCCGGGGCCGGGGCATCAGTGCTCCGGCGATGGTCGCGGTCACGGACTGGGTGAAGGAGAACGTGAGTCCGGTCGTCTCGCTCTACGTCAACGACTACAACGACCGGGCCCGCCGCACCTACGACCGCGCCGGGTACTCCCAGATCGGCACCTTCGCCACAGTCATGTATTAGTGCGAGTCGCGTCCGCGGAGGCGGTCGAGCGCACGGCGGTCCTTCTTGGTCGGACGGCCCATCCCCTTCTCGCGCCGGGGGACCGGGGCCCGCAGGACGGGGTCCGGCTCCGGGGTGCGGTCCTCGTAGCACTGCACGGCGAGCGGGGCGCCTCCGCGGCTGGGCAGGAACCCACGGACGACGAGGATCCTCTCCAGGTGTCCCGGCCGGCGCACCCGCACCGTCTGCCCGATCGACACCTTCGTCGCCGCCTTGACGGGGGAGTCGTCGACCCGCACGTGGCCGCCCCGGACCGCGGCGGTCGCCGCCGAACGGGTGCGGAACAGGCGGACGCACCACAGCCAGGTGTCGATCCGTTGGGTCTGCGAGGTGTCGGTACTCACTTCCGGCATGCCCCGGATCTTACGTGGCACCCGACCCGGCGTGGAGAGGGCCCCGGCAGGCGCCTCGTGCCGCGGAATGACGGGGGAGAAGGCGGTCAGCGGAGGGGTCCGCCAGGTGATACAGTTCCCCGGTAATTCCACGCCAGGAAATCATCGGTGAATACGCGACGCCCGCCCACGGGCGCGCGGGAGATTCCCCCGTCAGGAGGCCAGTCCATGCCCATGCGGATGTCGACGCTGTTCGTGCGCACTCTCAAGGAGGACCCGGCCGACGCCGAGGTGGACAGCCACAAGCTGCTCCACCGTGCCGGGTACATCCGCCGGTCCGCCCCGGGCATCTACACGTGGCTGCCGTTGGGGCTCAAGGTCCTGCGCAACATCGAGGCGATCGTCCGTGAGGAGATGGAGGCCGCCGGCTCGCAGGAGGTCCACTTCCCCTCGCTGCTGCCCGCGGAGCCCTACCAGGAGACCCACCGCTGGCAGGACTACGGCGACGACATGTTCCGCCTCCTCGACCGCAAGGGCAACGACTACGTCCTGGCCCCCACGCACGAGGAGGTCTTCACCCTCCTCGTCAAGGACCTGTACAACTCGTACAAGGACCTGCCGCTCAACATCTTCCAGGTGCAGACCAAGTACCGGGACGAGGCCCGCCCCCGCGCCGGCATCCTGCGCGGCCGCGAGTTCGTCATGAAGGACGCCTACTCCTTCGACATCGACGAGGAGGGACTGGCCGCCTCCTACGAGAACATGCGGCAGGCCTACGTCACGATCTTCGATCGCCTGGGCATCGAGTACGTGACGGTGCAGGCGACCGCCGGCGCCATGGGCGGCTCCCACTCGGAGGAGTTCCTGCACCCCAGCGAGATCGGCGAGGACACCTTCGTCCGTTCGCCCGGCGGCTACACCGCGAACGTCGAGGCCGTCACCACCCCCGTCCCGGACCCCGTGCCCTTCGAGGGCCAGCCCGAGGCGCAGGTGCGCGTCACCCCCGACACGCCGACGATCGACACCCTCGTCGACGCCGCCAACGAGATGTACCCCCGCGAGGACCGTCCCTGGACGGCCGCGGACACGCTCAAGAACATCCTCGTCGCCGTCACCCACCCCGAGGGCGAGCGGGAGCTCGTGCTCATCGGCATCCCGGGTGACCGCGAGATCGCGCTCGGTCGCGCCGTCGGGTCCGGCTCCCTCGGTGTCGGTGAACTCGCCGTCGAACTCGCCACCGACGAGGACATCCGCCAGAACCCGCACCTCGTCAAGGGGTACATGGGTCCCGGTCTGTCCGTCGACGAGCAGATCTTCGGCCTCGACTCCGTCACCGGCATCCGGTACCTGGTCGACCCCCGCGTCGGTGAGGGCACCCGCTGGATCACCGGCGCGAACTCCGTCGGCCTCCACGTCTTCGACCTCGTCAAGGGCCGCGACTTCACGGCCGACGGCTACGTCGAGGCCTCCGCGATCCGCGAGGGCGACGCCGCTCCGGACGGCTCCGGCCCGCTCGAGCTCGCCCGCGGCGTCGAGATCGGCCAGATCTTCCAGCTCGGTCAGCGCTACGCCGAGGCGCTCGGCCTCCGCGTCCTCGACCCCAACGGCAAGCAGCGCGTCGTGACGATGGGCTCCTACGGCATCGGCGTGAGCCGGATCATGGGCTGCATCGCCGAGGCGAACCACGACGACCGTGGTCTCGTCTGGCCTCAGCACCTGGCTCCGGCCGACGTCCATCTCGTCGCCACCGGCAAGGGCGAGGAGATCCTCGCGAAGGCGGAGGAGTTCGCCACCGAGTTGGAGTCCCATGGCCTCACCGTCCTCCTCGACGACCGCAAGAAGGCGAGCCCCGGTGTGAAGTTCGGGGACGCTGAGCTGCTGGGCATCCCGACGGTCCTCGTCGTCGGGCGCGGCCTGGCCGAGGGAACCGTCGAGCTGCGCGACCGCGCCACCGGCGAGAGCACCGACCTGCCCGTCGACGAGGCGGTCGAGCGCACCCTGGCCGCCGTCGACGCGAAGTACGCGGAGGCGAAGGCTTCCCGCTGATCCTGTAATTCGAGTGTGCGCAGATCGGCGTTTCGGACCCCGTCCGGCGCCATTCTGCGCACACTCGTTTTCGTAGCCTGGGCGGCGTTCAGCTCAGCCCAGCGGTTTGAGGCGGTGGGCGTCGGTGCCGTGGGTGTCACTGCCGGTGAGCGCCCGGACGACCCAGAGGGACCGGGCGGCGTCCCCGGTGGACCGCTCGGCGCCGGTGGAGTCACCTGCGGCGCGTGCGGAGCCCGCCGCCCGCAGGTACCAGAACATGTTCTCGACCTCGCGGACGACCGCGGCGCCCATCCCGTACTGGGGGTCGATCTCGGCGTGGCGGCACAGGTCGGTCGCGAAGGCCCGCAGCCAGGCCGCCTGGGCCGCCGGACCCCGGACGGGGATCTCCGCGAGTCGGTTCCACAGGACCGGGGCGACTGTGTAGGCGGGAGGACCCGTGAGCGGCTGGGGGTCGATCGCCTTCCAGGTCGCCAGACCGTCCGGTCCCGGATTGCCGGCGAGGATGTTGTAGTAGTGCAGGTCCGCGTGCAGCAGCGTGCGCTCGGGGGAGGCGGCCAACTGCTCGCCCCAGGCGCGGGCGATGTCGAGGATCCGCGCGTCCGAGTGACGGAACTCGGTGAAGTCCCGGAGGAGGGCCGCCCGTTCCGGCAGGCGTTCTACGAACCGGGCCGCGATGTCCTGCACCCGGACGAACCCGTCACCCCCGGTCACCCGCAGCGAACGGGAGAGCTGTCCCCAGATGGCGGGCACCTCGGCGAGCGGACGGGTGGAGAGGTCGACCCCGCTGCGCAGCCTCTCCTGGAGGGTGGCGCGGAAGGAGGAGTCCTCCTCGACGACGCGGACGGCACCGTGCCCGTCCCAGGCCCGCAGTGCACGGAGCACCTGGTGGTGGACCTGCGGGTTGTCCCGGTTGGGTGAGGCGAACCGGAGGATCGCGCGGTAACCCTCCCGGGTGAGCACCGGGACGACGAGCGACTCCATCCCCGCCCAGGGGGAGCCGGGCACCGGGTCCGGTCGGAGGTCCCAGCGGTCGACGAGCTCGGCGTACATGAAGTCGAGCGCACCCTCCCAGGCGCGGGCTCGGTCCTCGCCGTTGACCTCGGCCACGGAGTTGAACAGGACGCGGGGGATCTCCATCAGCCCTCACCCCCGGGGCCGGTGGAAGAACTGCCGGAGGACGGGGTCGGGGCCCCCGACGACGGCGAGGCGCCGGCCGTGGGAGTCGTGGCCGTGTCGTGCACCTCGGAACGCAGCAGGCGGTCGCCGCCGAAGACCCGGTGAGTGAGGGTCGAGGTCCAGAGGAAACCGAGCGCGTGGGCACTGACCGGGCCGCCGAGCAGCGGGAGGGCACTCGCCCACAGGTCCGCCTCGACGCGGCGGGCCGCCTCGGCGGGTGCCGAGGCCGCGTCCTCCGGGACCTGCCAGACGGGTCGATCGGCCGGGACCGTCCCGCCGAGATCGGTGAGCAGAGCGGCGGCGTCCTCGGCGGCCCGTGAGAGTTCGGACACGCGCTCCCGGGCCCGGGTGCCCCGGGGAGTGTCGACCTCGGTACGGACGGCCAGGGCCTCGTAGGCGTAGGAGGCGCGGAAGCAGGCCTCGACGTGGGTGGACAGGGCCGTCAGCGGGTCGGGCGCCTCGGCCGCGGTGGGCGCCGGGGAGTCGGACGTGGTCGGCGCTCCTGAGGTGCCTGCCGGCACCGTCGACAGGCGCGCGACGAGCTCGCCGGTCCCCGCCGCCTCCGCCCGGGTGAGGACGAGGAGGGAGGCGAGCAGGACGTCGCCGAGGACGGGGCCCAGGAACGCGTCGGTGTCGTCCCAGGCGTCGAGGAGCACGGTCGCCAGTTCGGCGAGGCCGTCGAGGAGACCGAACGGTTCGACGGGGACGGCGTCGACGACGGGTTCCTCGGCACGGGGATCGACCGGGGGTTCCCAGACGGGGCCGATCGCGGCGCGCAGGGTGTCGAGCACGGCGTCCGGGTCGTCGAGGACGGACCCGTCCCTGCCCGTGGTGGCGGGAGCACCACCGGGGCCGTCGACCGTGGGATACGTCCGAGCGAGGACGACGGCCGCGGCATTGCGCAGGCGGTCGGCCGGGCGGAGTTCCGGCACAGTGGGCGGCGTGTCGATCCGCACGTCTCGGAGGGAACAACCCCCGAGCAGGACGAGCGCCAGGGACGCAGCGGTACCGAGCACCGTGCGCCGTGAGGCCTGGTGACGACGTCCGGAGAGCATGTCGTCATCCTACTGTTATGCTCCCGCGATGCAGGTTGCAGGGTTGGCACCGGGCCGGTCCCCTGGGAGGAGGGGATCTCTCCGCGATCGAGATGTCAGAGTTGGCACCGAGCCGGTCCCGGGGAACCTCTCACCGACCGAGATTCCAGAGCTGACACCGCCCTCTAGGCTGGGGGAGTACACGTGAACGAGCCGGGAGGACACCGACACCATGGCGCAGGAAGCCGCACCGATCCACGCACTGATCACCGGACCGCTGGAGGAGATCGGCCTGCTGGTCGAGGACGTGAAGCCGGTGGCCGCGGGGACGCGGCGGACCCTGACCATCACGGTCGACCTGGCCGACGACACCTCCACCGAGCCGGTCTCGCTCGACCTCATCGGCGAGGCCACCCGGGTCGTGTCCGAGGTCCTCGACCCGGAACCCCTGTTCGGCGACAAGCCCTACGACCTGGAGGTCACGAGTCCCGGAGCCGAACGTCCGCTCACGCAGCCGCGCCACTTCCGGCGGGTGGTCGGGCGGACCGTCGAGATCCGCCGGGCGGGCATGAAGGCCAAGGACGGCAAGGTCCGTGGCGAACTCACGGCGGTGTCGGACACCGGCATCACCGTCCGCTCCGCGAAGCCGGAGGCCACGGTGGACCTCGCCTTCGATGCGATCGATCACGCGGAGGTCGTCGTCTCCTTCCGTTGACCCCGCGCGCCGGTACAGTGGAACGGACCCCCGGGTGTACGGACCGTCCTCGTCCACCCACCCGGCGGGCCGACCACCGACAACTCAATCGCCACACCGGCCAGATGGGACGGCTCTTCCGATGGACATCGACCTCAAGGCACTGCGGATGATCGAGACCGAGCGGGACATCCCGTTCGACACCCTCGTGTCCCTCATCGAACAGGCACTGCTCTCCGCGTACCACCGGACCGACGGGGCCTGGCAGGACGCCCGGGCGGAGGTCGACACGAAGACCGGCAGGGTCCGGATCCTCGCCGTCGAGTTCGACAACGACGACAACCCCATCGGCGAGTTCGAGGACACCCCGGACGGGTTCGGTCGAATCGCGGCGATGACCGCGCGCAACGTCATCCACCAGCGCCTGCGCGACGTCGAGGATGACGCCGTGCTCGGCACCTTCAAGGACCGCGAGGGCGAGATCCTCTCCGGCACCGTCCAGCAGGGACGGGACGACCGCAACGTGCAGGTGGACGTCGGCGAGGTCGAGGCCAACCTTCCCGAGCACGAGCAGGTCCCCGGCGAGACCTACCCCCACGGACGCCGCATGCGCGTCTACGTCACGGAGGTGTCGCGGGGCATGAAGGGCCCGTCCGTGACGGTCTCCCGCTCCCACCCCAACCTCGTCCGCAGTCTTTTCGCCCTCGAGGCGCCCGAGGTGGCCGACGGCACCGTCGAGATCGTGTCGCTCGCCCGCGAGGCCGGCCACCGCACGAAGATGGCCGTCGCCGCGACCGTGTCCGGCGTCAACGCGAAGGGCGCCTGCATCGGCGAACTCGGGTCGCGCGTGCGCGCCGTGATGAACGAGCTCGGCGAGGAGAAGATCGACATCGTCGACCACCACGAGGACCCCGCCCGCTTCATCGCCAACGCGCTGTCGCCGGCGAAGGTCCTCAAGGTCGAGATCCTCGACGCCGCCGAGCAGTCGGCCCGGGCCACGGTGCCCGCCGACCAGCTCTCGCTGGCGATCGGCAAGGAGGGCCAGAACGCCCGCCTGGCCGCCAAGCTCACCGGGTGGAAGATCGACATCGTCGCCGGCTGATCCTTTCGCCGAGTTCACCGCCGCGACGGGCCTCACCTGCGGTCGAGGCGCCTGCGGACGTGTCCCTGGCCACGTCCGGGTGGTGCCCGGTGGGCAGGGGTGGTGCTGTAGACTGGAGGGCGTGTCTTCTGCGAACGGGGTGTCCGACGACAGGTCGGTGACACCCGGGTCGACCGGTCCCGTGCGGACCTGTGTCGGTTGTCGGAGGACCGGTGTGCGCTCGGAACTGATTCGCGTCGTCGTGACGCGACCGGGGCCGGACGCAGCGGACGGGGAGACCCGCCGCATCGTCGTGGACGGACGCCGTGCACTCCCCGGACGGGGAGCATGGGTCCATCCCACCGAGCGGTGTTGGAACATCGCTCGCAAGAAGAATGCCTTCACGAGGGCTCTGAGGGCACCGGGACTTCCGGTGCCCGAGGCACCCTCGAACATCCGTTCATCAGCGGAAAGCGGGTAGATCGACATGGAAACCGACCAGTGAGCGTCCTGAGATGACGCCCACCAGCATCGGTCGTGAGCAGTGAGATGAACGCTGTTCACCCATAGTGGGTCCCTTCCTGTCCGGAGGGGGCCCGGACAGGAGAGAAGTGGCAAAGCCCCGTGTCCATGAGCTCGCCAAGGAGCTCGGCACAACAAGCAAGGACGTCCTGGCGAAACTGCAGAGCATGGGCGAATTCGTCCGCTCGGCGTCGTCGACCGTCGAAGCACCCGTGGTGCGGAAGCTGAAGGAGTCCTACGGATCGACCGGATCCGGCGACTCCGCGGCCAAGTCCGCCCCCAAGCCCGGTGCGAAGCCGGGCCCCAAGCCCGGTGCACCGGGTCCGAAGCCCGGCCCCAAGGCCCCGGCCTCCCGGACCCCGAAGGCCGCTCCCGAGGCGCCCGCCCCGGCCGCCGAGAAGCGTCCGGCACCCGGTGCCAAGCCCTCCGGTGCCAAGCCCGGTGGCGCGCCGAAGCCCGGCGCCGCAAAGCCGGCCGCGGCTCCGACCCCGGGCCCGGCCGCCACGCCGGCACCCGCCGCACCCAAGCCCGGTGCCCCGGCCCCGAAGCCCGGTGCCGCGCCCAAGCCGGGTGCTCCCGGCAAGGGTCGTGGTGGCAGCGGTCGTCCCGGCAACAACCCCTTCGCGACCTCGCAGGGGATGCCCAAGCCCTCCGGTAAGTCCGGCAAGGGTCGTGGTGGCAGCGGTCGTCCCGGCAACAACCCCTTCGCGACCTCGCAGGGGATGCCCAAGCCCTCCGGTAAGTCCGGCAAGGGTCGTGGTGGCAGCGGTCGTCCCGGCAACAACCCCTTCGCGACCTCGCAGGGCATGCCGAAGCCGGGTCAGAAGCCCGGTGGCGGCCCCAAGCCCGGTGGTCCGAAGCCCGGTGGCGAGGCCGGCCCGCGTCCCGGTGGGCCCAAGCCCGGCGCACCGCGCCCGGGTGGCGCACCCAAGCCCGGTGCGGGTTCGGGCGGTCCGCGTCCCGGCGCACCGCGTCCCAACCCGGCGATGCTCAAGAACTCGGCGCTCAACAAGCCGGCACCCGGCCGCTCCGGCGGTCGTCCCGGTGGCGGTGGACGTCCCGGTGGCGGACCCGGTGGCCCTGCCGGTGCTGCCGGTCGTCCCGCCGGTGGCGGTCGCGGTTCCGGCCGCGGGCGCGGCGGTACGCAGGGTGCCTTCGGACGCGGCGGTCCCAAGAAGAAGGGACGCAAGTCGAAGAGGGCCAAGCGCCAGGAGCTCGAGCAGATGCAGGCGCCGTCGGTCGGCGGCGTCAAGGTCCCCCGTGGTGACGGGTCGACCCCGCTGCGTCTGCGCCGCGGTGCCTCCCTGGCCGACTTCGCCGAGAAGATCAACACGGATCCGACGAACCTCGTGACGGTGCTGTTCCACCTCGGTGAGATGGCCACGATCACGCAGTCCCTCGACGAGGACACCTTCGCGGTGCTCGGCGAGGAGCTCGGCTACAAGATCGAGATCGTCTCGCCGGAGGACGAGGACCGCGAGATCCTCGAGTCCTTCGACATCGACCTCGAGGCCGACGAGGACGCCGAGGACCTGGAGCCCCGCTCCCCGGTCGTCACCGTCATGGGTCACGTCGACCACGGCAAGACCAAGCTGCTCGACGCCATCCGATCGGAGAACGTCGTGGCCAAGGAGGCCGGCGGCATCACCCAGCACATCGGTGCCTACCAGGTGTCGGTGGCGCACGAGGGCGAGGAACGGAACATCACCTTCCTCGACACCCCGGGTCACGAGGCGTTCACCGCCATGCGTGCCCGCGGTGCCGACGCGACCGACGTGGCGATCCTCGTGGTCGCCGCCGACGACGGTGTCATGCCCCAGACGATCGAGGCCCTCAACCACGCGCAGGCCGCCGGTGTGCCCGTGGTCGTGGCGGTCAACAAGGTCGACAAGGAGGGTGCGAACCCCCAGAAGGTGATGCAGCAGCTCACCGAGTACAACCTCGTGGCCGAGGCGTACGGCGGCGAGACCATGTTCGTCGAGATCTCCGCGCTCAAGCGCATGGGTATCGAGGACCTGCTCGAGGCCGTCCTGCTCACCACGGACGCGGCCCTCGACCTCAAGGCCAACCCGAACAAGGCGGCCGTCGGTATCGCCATCGAGGCGAAGCTCGACAAGGGTCGCGGTGCCACCGCGACGGTCCTCGTCGAGTCCGGCACGCTGCGCAAGGGTGATGCGATCGTGTGCGGTTCCGCGCACGGCCGTGTCCGGGCGATGTTCGACGAGTACGGCAACACGCTGGACGAGGCGGGCCCGTCCCGTCCGGTCCTCGTGCTCGGCCTCTCGAGCGTGCCGCGGGCCGGTGACTCCTTCCTCGTGACCGACGACGAGCGCACCGCCCGTCAGATCGCGGAGAAGCGTGACGCCAACGAGCGTGCGGCCCTCCAGGCCCGGACCCGCAAGCGGATCAGCCTCGAGGACTTCACGAAGGCCCTCGAGGAGGGCAAGGTCGACATGCTCAACCTGGTCCTCAAGGGCGACGTGTCCGGTGCGGTCGAGGCCCTCGAGGACTCGCTGCTCAAGATCGACGTCGGCGACGAGGTCGACCTGCGCATCATCCACCGCGGCGTCGGTGCGATCACGCAGAACGACATCAACCTGGCGACGGTCGACAACGCGATCGTCATCGGCTTCAACGTCCGTCCGGAGGCCAACGCCCGCGACCTCGCCGACCGCGAGGGTGTGGACGTCCGGTACTACTCGGTCATCTACGACGCGATCGACGACATCGAGAACGCTCTCAAGGGCATGCTCAAGCCGGAGTTCGAGGAGGTCCACACGGGCTCTGCGGAGATCCGCGAGGTCTTCCGCTCCTCCAAGTTCGGCAACATCGCCGGTTCGATCGTCCGCGACGGCCTCATCAAGAGGAACTCCAAGGCGCGGATCACCCGCGAGGGCGTCGTCATCGGCGACAACCTCACGGTGGAATCGCTCAAGCGGTTCAAGGACGATGCGACCGAGGTCCGCGAGGGCTTCGAGTGCGGTATCGGCCTGGGCTCGTACAACGACATCCGCGAGGGCGACATGATCGAGACCTTCGAGATGCAGGAGAAGCCGCGCGACTGATGCGCGGACTCCACCGGCACGGGCCCGGGTCACGACGAGGCACGTCCTCGCTCGCGACCCGGGCCCGTGCCCGTTCCACCGACGAGAATCACATAAGCTGACCACACACCTCCCGCCCACCGGCGGGGCGTGCGTGGAGGAGACAGGAGAGGCACATGGCTGATCCCACACGCGCCCGCAAGATCGCGGACCGCATCCAGGTCATCGTCGCCCGCACCTTGGAGCGGCGCGTCAAGGACCCCCGACTGGGGTTCATCACCGTCACCGAGGTCCGGGTGACCGGCGACCTGCAGAACGCGACGGTGTTCTACACCGTCTTCGGCGACGAGGAGCAGCACGCGGCGACCGCCGCGGCCCTGCAGTCCTCGGCCGGGCTCATCCGCTCGGAGGTCGGCAAGGGTCTGCAGATCCGCCTGACACCCACGCTCGAGTTCGTCGCCGACTCCGTGCCGCAGGCGGCCGCGGAGCTCGACGCCAAGCTCGCCGAGGCGGCCCGTCGCGACGCCGAGGTGGCAGCCCTGGCCGAGGGCGCGGCCCCGGCCGGCGAGGCCGACCCGTACCGCAAGCCCCGAGACCACCAGGACGACACCTCCGGGTCCTGATATCGACCCCGCATGAGGAAGATCACCCCGGGTGACCCCCGGTGGGACGGCACGCCCGTCTCACCGGGGGTTTTCCGTGTGACGGCGCACCGACGCGGTGGCGGCGGCCATATGACGACACCGTGATCTTTCCGTGACCGTTTTGTCATATTGGGCTGGACCCGTATGCTCGTAGCGGTAACAGAACGATCACGGCGGGTGGATGCCGGTATCGGACGTCGACGACAAGGAACGAACGACTGTGGGAAAGCATTCGGATCACCGGGCTTCGTGGAAGGCCGGTGCCGCAGGTGTGCTGCGTGGCCTCGCGGGCTCCGCGGACCGCGCCGACCGGTCAGGCCGCACCGAGGCACACCGGGACACCACGTCCGCCTCTGCGCGCAGTGCCGTCGTCGACGGACTGACCCGGCGCGAGCGGATCGAGCAGGAGGAGCTGCGGGCCCGCGCCCGTGACGAGCTCGCCGCCCGCCGCGCCAGGCGCGCCGCGAAGGCCGCCGCGGTCGGCTACTCCGCCGCCGGCGACAGCGAGCAGGTGACCACCGCGACCGGTGTGCTCCGGACCGTCCGCCGTCGCCCCATGGTCGCCGCCATCGCCCTCCCGGCGGCCGCGACCGCCGCGATCGTCGCCGGTGCCGTCGGGCTGTCCCCGTCGACCGGGACCGTGACGGCCCAACCGGTGCCCGAGGGTCCGCAGGCCACGGCGACCGCCTCGGCCGTCGAGGAGACCGCCGCTCCCGAGATCGCCACGCTCGTCGCCGACTCCGCTCCCGTTACCGAGGACGAGAAGGACAGCGAGAAGGGCTCGGTCGAGACCTCCGTCGAGATCGACGAGGAGGCCCTCGCCGCTGCGGAGGAGGCCGCCGAGGCCGAGGAACGCGAGCAGATGACCGAGGACCGTGAGGCCATCGGCGCGACCTCCGACCGGTCCGCGGCCCGCGAGTCCGGCGGTGTCTCGAACGCCCCCTGCTCCGTCTCGTCCTCCATCGAGTCGAGCATCTCGACGAACGCACAGAAGGTCTACCGCGCGGTCTGCGCCGAGTTCCCCGAGGTCTCCTCCTACGGCGGCGTGCGCAACGACCCGGGGTCCGACCACCACACGGGTCACGCGGTCGACATCATGATCACCGGCTCCACCGGTGACGCGATCGCCGAGTTCGTGCTCGACAACGCCTCCGAGCTCGGCATCAAGTACGTGATCTGGGAGCAGGCCATCGCCTACCCGGGCGGCGGATGGTCCGGCATGTCCGACCGCGGTGGCGCCACGGCAAACCACTACGACCACGTCCACGTCTCGGTGCACTGACCGGCGGCACGGGAGCACCGCCACAGCTGCGTTGTCGTCGCTCGAAGTACCAAACCCACGTACGTCTTCGCTCCTCCGCCTTGCTGTGACGGCACTCCCGCACCGCCGGTGTCCTCGACTGCGGTACCGTTCTCCGGTGCCGCAGTCGGTGCGTTCAGGCACCGATCCACCCCGTGACGAGGACGGACGTATCGCCCGCATGACTCCCAGGACCGACACCACGACCGCGCGCCCCGACCCCCAGGGCCTTCTCCTCGTCGACAAGCCCGCGGGCATGAGCTCGCACGGCGTCGTCTCCCGGGTCCGCAAGTGGTGCGGGACGAAGAAGGTCGGCCACGCGGGCACCCTCGACCCGATGGCCACCGGCGTCCTCGTCCTCGGGATCGGACGTGGGACCAAGCTGCTGACCCACCTCGTCGGCCTCGACAAGACCTACACGGCGACCATCCGGTTGGGGTCCTCGACGCCGACGGACGACGCCGACTCCGCGCCGGACACCTTCGCGGACCCCGCGGCACTCGCCGCCGTCACGCGTGCCGACGTCGACCGGCAGGTCGCGGCACTCACCGGTGACATCGCGCAGGTGCCCAGCGCGGTCTCCGCGATCAAGGTCGACGGCAAGCGCTCCTACGCCCGGGTCCGGGCCGGCGAGGACGTCGAGCTGAAGGCGCGCCCCGTCACCGTCCGCGAGTTCCGCGTCGACGGCCTCCGCACCGACCTCGCGGCCGGTCACATCGACCTCGACGTCGAGGTGTCCTGCACGTCGGGCACGTACATCAGGGCACTCGCCCGTGACCTCGGCCGGGCGCTCGACGTCCACGGGCACCTCACCGCTCTGCGCCGCACCCGCGTCGGTCCCTACGCGGTCGCGGACACCCTCGCCCTTCCGCCCTGGCCGGAGAAGAACACCGACGGTGTCCCGGCCCGCGGCACCTCGGGAGCGGAAGCCCCCGCCGAGGCGCCCGCCCCGGACCTGCTGCCTCTTGCCGCCGCGGCCCGCGCCGTCATGCCCGCGGTGGCACTCGACGAGGGCGAGGCGCTGGCGATCGGGCAGGGGAAGACGGTGCGTCCGGCAGCCGAAGTGCCGGCCGGATACCGCGGGCCGAAGTCCGACCGGGACCTGTGGGCGGGCGTGCACACCCGTGCGGACGGCACCGAGGAGCTCGTCGCGGTGCTCGAACGCCGCGGTGGCGGATGCAAGTCCGCGACATGGATCGGCGCCTGATCCCCGGTGGGGGATCGATCGGCCCACGCCCAGCCCGGCATCGGTGAGGTGTACTCTTGACGATCGTGCGAGCAGCGGACGACAGGCCCCGGGACGGGGCGGGAAGGACGAGCGTGGACGTTTTCCGGGACGTCGGGGCCATCCCCGCTGACCTCGGCCCGACCGCGGTGACACTCGGCAACTTCGACGGCGTGCACCTGGGGCACCGGGCCGTGCTCGGCACGCTCGCCCGCGCCGCGCGCGCCCGGGGACTGCGCTCCCTGGCCATCACCTTCGACCCGCACCCCCTGCAGGTCCACCGTCCGGGTGACGCCCCGGCGACGATCTCCGGGCCGGTGGTGAAGACCTCGCGGATGGCGGCGACCGGGATCGACGCGGTGCTCGTCCAGCACTACACGCTCGACTTCGCGGCCCAGACGCCGCGGGAGTTCGTCGTCGACTTCCTCATCGGTCGGTTGGGCGCCCGCTACGTGGCGGTCGGGGCGGACGTCCGGTTCGGAACCGACAACTCCGGTGACCTGCACACGCTCCAGGAGCTCGCCGCCGAGCACGATCTCGAGGTCGACGTCATCGACGAGGTGGGGGAGGGGCACCGCTGGTCCTCCACCGAGATCCGGGGTCTCGTCGCCGCGGGTGAGGTGGCCCGGGCCGCGCAGCTGCTGGGTGAACCGCACACGCTCGTCGGTGAGGTCGTCCACGGTGACGCCCGCGGCCGCGAGATGGGTTTCCCCACCGCCAACCTGTCGCCGGCCGGCGAGGGCATGGTCCCCGCCGACGGGGTGTACGCCGGGTGGGTGTCCTTCACCGGGACCGCCGGGCGGTTCCCGGCGGCCGTGTCCGTGGGGACGAACCCCACCTTCGACGGGCACGAGCGCCGTGTCGAGGCGCACGCGATCGGTGTCGACTTCGCCGGGTTCGACGTCTACGGGTCGACGATGACGCTGCAGTTCGTCGCGCGGATCCGGGGGCAGGTGACCTTCACCGGGATGGAGGCCCTCGTCGAACGCATGCATCAGGACGTGACCGAGGTCATGGAGGTCCTCGAGGCCTGAGCCCACGGGGGTGCTCGACACCCGTGTTAGGCTGGACTCTGCCGTTTTTGCGATCGGCCGCGGTCCCACAGTGCTCCGACACGAGGTCGGGGCGCCGCGCAACGGAACCTCAAGGAGATGCACATGGCCCTCGATCCCAAGGTCAAGCAGGAAATCATCAAGGAATACGCCACGCACGAGGGCGACACCGGGTCTCCGGAGGTCCAGGTCGCCGTGCTGACCAAGCGTATCGCCGACCTCACCGAGCACTTCAAGGAGCACAAGCACGACCACCACTCGCGTCGTGGCCTGCTCCTCCTCGTCGGCCAGCGTCGCCGCATGCTCGGCTACCTCCAGAAGGTCGACATCGAGCGCTACCGCGCGCTCATCAAGCGCCTCGGCCTGCGCCGCTGAGCCCACTCGCCCGGGCCTCCGCCCGCGGCAGCGCACATCCGGACCCCGCACCGTACGGTGCGGGGTCCGTCGCGTTCTCCGCGCGGGTTTTCGCCCCGGTGGGGCCACGGGCGTAGAATCGGCACCGTCCCGTACCCCGGTCGCTCGGTGATCGGTAGTGGCCTCCACAGGCGAGCTGCGCATGTGTGGGCTTCGATCGATGACCAGGACCCGGGTACACGCACAACCACATCGAACGGAGTACCTTCTTGGGTCTCAACCCTCAGTCGGCCGTCGCGCACATCGACAACGGCCGCTTCGGATCCCACACCGTCCGCTTCGAGACGGGCCGTCTGGCCCAACAGGCCGCCGGTTCCGCCGTCGCCTACCTCGACGACGACACCATGCTCATGTCCGCCACCGCGGTGGGCAAGCACCCGAAGGAGCACTTCGACTTCTTCCCACTCACGGTGGACGTCGAGGAGCGCATGTACGCCGCGGGTCGTATCCCCGGCTCCTTCTTCCGACGTGAGGGTCGGCCGTCCACGGACGCCATCCTCACCTGCCGTCTCATCGACCGCCCGCTGCGCCCCACCTTCGTCAAGGGGCTGCGCAACGAGGTGCAGATCGTCGTGACGGTCATGTCCATCCACCCGGACCACCTGTACGACACGCTGGCCATCAACGCCGCCTCGCTGTCCACGCAGCTGTCCGGTCTGCCCTTCTCCGGCCCCATCGGTGGTGTGCGTGTCGCACTCATCGACGGCCAGTGGGTCGCCTTCCCCAACGCCTCGCAGCTGGAGGACGCCGTGTTCGACATGGCCGTCGCCGGTCGTGTGGTCGAGGACGACGTCGCGATCATGATGGTCGAGGCCGAGGCCGCGGAGAAGTCCTGGGAGCTCATCGAGGGCGGTGCGACCAAGCCCACGGAGGAGGTCGTCGCCGAGGGCCTCGAGGCCGCCAAGCCCTTCATCAAGGAACTCGTCCGCGCGCAGGAGGAGCTCGCCGCACAGGCCGCCAAGCCGGTGCAGGAGTTCCCGATCTTCAAGGACTTCGAGGACGACGTCTACGCCGACGTCGAGAAACTGGCCCTGGACAAGCAGACCGCCAACTTCGCGATCGCCGACAAGCAGGAGCGTGAGGCCGCCGGTGACGCCCTCCTCGAAGAGCTCTTCGGCGAGCTCGGCGAGAAGTACGCCGGCCGCGAGAAGGAGATCGCCGCCGCCCTCAACGCGCTCACCAAGCAGGTGGTCCGCAAGCGGATTCTCACCGAGCAGGTGCGCATCGACGGCCGTGGCCTGAAAGACATCCGTCCGCTCTCCGCGGAGACCGGTGTGCTGCCCCGCGTGCACGGTTCGGCCCTCTTCGAGCGCGGCGAGACCCAGATCCTCGGTGTCTCGACGCTCAACATGCTCAAGATGGAGCAGCAGATCGACTCGCTGTCGCCGACCACGCGCAAGCGGTACATGCACCACTACAACTTCCCGCCGTACTCCACCGGTGAGACCGGCCGCGTGGGCTCGCCCAAGCGCCGCGAGATCGGCCACGGTGCACTCGCCGAGCGCGCCCTGATGCCGGTGCTGCCCAGCCGCGAGGAGTTCCCCTACGCAATCCGTCAGGTCTCCGAGGCCCTCGGGTCCAACGGTTCGACCTCGATGGGCTCGGTCTGCGCCTCGACGCTCGCCATGCTCCACGCCGGTGTGCCGCTGCGCGCCCCGGTCGCCGGGATCGCCATGGGCCTCGTGTCCGACGTCGTGGAGACCCCCGAGGGCCCGCAGACCGGTTACGCCGCGCTCACCGACATCCTCGGTGCGGAGGACGCCTTCGGCGACATGGACTTCAAGGTCGCCGGTACCTCCGAGTTCGTCACGGCCATCCAGCTCGACACCAAGCTCGACGGCATCCCGGCCTCCGTGCTCGCCGCCGCGCTCAAGCAGGCCCGTGAGGCCCGCCTGGCGATCCTCGACCTCATCAACGAGACCATCGAGGGCCCGGGCGAGATGGCCCCGACGGCTCCGCGCATCCTGTCGGTCAACATCCCGGTCGACAAGATCGGTGAGGTCATCGGCCCCAAGGGCAAGATGATCAACCAGATCCAGGACGACACGGGTGCGGACATCTCGATCGAGGACGACGGCACGGTGCTCATCGGCGCCACCGACGGCCCCGCCGCCGAGGCCGCCCGCGCCGCGATCAACGCGATCGCCAACCCGCAGGTGCCCGAGGTCGGAGAGCGGTACCTCGGTACCGTCGTCAAGTGCATGCCGTTCGGTGCCTTCGTCTCGCTCACCCCGGGCAAGGACGGCCTCATCCGCATTGCCTCGCTGCGCAAGCTCAACGGTGGCAAGCGGGTCGAGGACACCGAGGACGTCGTCTCGGTCGGCCAGAAGATCCAGGTCGAGATCGTCGAGGTCGACAACCGCGGCAAGATCAACCTGGAGCCCGTCGTCGACGAGGAGGAGACGGCCGAGGAGGCCTGATCCACTCTCCAGCCCCACCCCGAGAGCCCGCCGGAGTCCCCTCCGGCGGGCTCTCGTCCGATCGAGAAGGATGCGAACACACCACGTGATCACCGAGACCCTGCCGGGGGAGCACGGCGCCGTGAAGCGCACCGTCCTGCCCAACGGCGTCCGCGTCGTCAGCGAGACGATGCCCTGGCTCCAGTCCGAGACCGTAGGGATCTGGGTCGACTCCGGCTCCCGCGACGAGACCCCGCTCACGGCCGGTTCCACCCACTTCCTCGAACACATGCTGTTCAAGGGCACCCGGTCCCACGATGCCCGGCAGATCGCCGAGGCCTTCGACCGCACCGGTGGGGAGTCGAACGCGGCGACCTCGAAGGAGTACACCTGCTACTACTCCCGCACCCCGGTGAGCGACCTGCCGCAGGTCGTCGACCTGCTGTGGGAGATGGTCCTCGACTCGCAGCTCGATCCCGCGGAGTTCGAACGTGAGCGCGGCGTCATCATCGAGGAGATCGCGATGGACGCCGACGACCCCACGGACGTCCTCTTCGAGACCTTCGACTCCGTCGTCTACGCCGACCACCCGCTGGGCCGGCCCATCGGCGCGACGAAGGACCAGATCGCGCGATTGGAGCACTCCGTGCTCCTCGACCACTACGCGCACGCCTACGTGGGCCCGCGCCTGACCTTCGCCGCTGCCGGCGGTGCCGCGCACGAGGCGCTCGTCGAGCAGGTGCTCGCCGCGACCTCGGCCCTGCCCCCGGTGGAGACGGACGCACGTACGACCGGTGCGGATCTCGGCCGGACCGCCCCGGTGTTCCACGGCGGGGTGCACCACGTGCACCGTGCGACCGAACAGCAGGGGATCGTCATCGGCATGCCCGGGCTGCCCGACGGGGACGAGGACCGGTACACCTTCTCCGTCCTCTACTCGCTGCTCGGCGGAGGCATGTCGTCCCGGCTGTTCCAGACGGTGCGGGAGGAGCACGGTCTGGCGTACAACGTCCACGCGATCGGCAGTCGCTACCAGGACGTCGGACAGTTCGGGGTCTACGCCGGGTGTTCGCCGGACAAGGCCCAGGCCGTCATCGACCTGTGTGTGGCCGAACTGGAGCGCCTGGCGACCGAACGGCCCGGGGAGAACGAGGTCGCCGACGTGATCTCCCAGGCCGCCGGTTCCACCCTGTTGGGTCTGGAGAGCAGCGCGGCACGGATGAACCGCCTGGCGCGCTGGGAGATGTCCGGACGTGAGTACGAGACCCCGGAACAGGCACTGGCCCGGGTGCGCGAGGTGACCGCACAGGACGTCTCCGACCTCGCCGCCCGCCTGTGCTCGGGCACCCGGGCCCTCGTGACGCTCGGTCCCGCGGAGGGCCTGCACCTGCCGGGCTGAGTTGAACGCCGCCCGAGCCCCGGCACTGTGTGAACTCTCAGGTGAGACGGTCGGGGCGAACGGTGGCGGACGTGATCCGGCGGGTATAGGGTCGTTGTCGGACCCTTACGGAAACCCCTCAGGAGGAGGACATCCATGGTCGAGAAGTACACACTCCCTGACCTTCCCTACGACTACTCCGCGCTCGAGCCGCACATCTCCGCGCGTATCATGGAGCTCCACCACGACAAGCACCACGCCACGTACGTGGGCGGCGCCAACACGGCGCTGGAGAAGATGGCCGAGGCCCGCGAGGCCGGCGACTTCTCCACCATCGGCAAGCTGTCGAAGGACCTGTCCTTCAACCTCGGTGGTCACATCAACCACTCCGTCTTCTGGACGAACATGTCCCCGGACGGTGGCGACAAGCCGACCGGTGAGCTCGCGGCCGCGATCGACGACCAGTTCGGTGGCTTCGACGGCTTCCGTGGTCAGTTCACGGGTGTCGCGACCTCGATCCAGGGCTCCGGCTGGGCCATCCTCGGCTGGGACACCCTGGGTCAGCGCCTCACCATCGAGCAGCTGTTCGACCAGCAGGGCAACGTGCAGACCGCCTACGTCCCGCTGCTCCAGCTCGACATGTGGGAGCACGCCTTCTACCTCGACTACCAGAACGTGAAGCCGGACTACGTCAAGGCCTGGTGGAACGTCGTCAACTGGGAGAACGTCCAGGAGCGCTTCGACCGCGCCCGCACCCAGACCCCGGGCCTCATCTGATCGGATCCGATCGGACCCCCCGGTCTCCCGGACCCCCGTACACCCCGTGTGCGGGGGTCCGGTGCATTCAGATGCCGGAAAGCCGGAGAGTCGGGAACTCAGATGCTGGAAGATGCGCGATTTCGCGGCCCGGAAGCGCAGGTCTCACAGCATCTGATCGCCGGGGCCGGTGGCGACTAGACTTGACGCGGCAGTTGAACCGAACACGGGAACGAGGGACGTCCTCCATGGGAATCACAGTGGCGGTGATCGGCGCGGCCGGTCGGATGGGATCGCACGCGGTGGCCGCGATCGAGGCGGCCGCAGGGCTCGACCTCGTCGCGCAACTGGGACGCGGCGACGACCTGCAGCAGGTGATCGACTCCGGTGCCCAGGTGGCCGTGGAACTCACCGTCCCGGACTCCACGGAGGACAACGTCCGGTTCCTCGTGCAGCACGGTGTGCGCACGGTCGTCGGGACGACCGGCTGGGACGCCGAGCGCCTGGCCCGCCTCCAGGAACTCGTCGAGAACACCGAGGACGCGGCCGTCCTCATCGCCCCGAACTTCTCGATCGGTGCCGTGCTCGCCATGTACTTCGCGGAGGCCGCCGCCAAGTACTTCGACTCCGCCGAGGTCGTCGAGACCCACCACACGCGCAAGCTCGACGCCCCCTCGGGTACCGCGGTGCACACCGCGCAGAAGATCGCCGCCGCGCGGGCCGCCGCCGGTCTGCCGGCCGTCCCGGACAACACACAGTCCGATCCAGGTGGCGCCCGCGGTGCCGTCGTCGACGGGATCCACGTCCACGCGGTGCGGCAGCAGGGCATGAACGCCCACGAGGAGATCCTGTTCGGCTCCGACGGCGAGGCGCTGTCGATCCGGACCGACTCCTGGTCGACGGACGCCTTCATGCCCGGCATCGTCACCGCCGTGAAGGAGATCGTCGGCCGGACCGGCCTCGACGTCGGCCTCGAGAACTACCTCGACCTGTGACCCGCACGAAGATCGGCGCGCTCGTCATCTCCGCGCTGCTGGTGTTGTACTTCGTCTTCACCGTGCAGCGCGGGTGGATCATGATCACCGACCCGAGCCCCGTGGCGAAGGCGATGGGAGTGTCCTTGTTCGTGCTCCCGCTCATCGGGGCCTGGGCGCTGTTCCAGGAGCTCGTGTTCGGTTCCCGGATGGAACGCCTGGGCCGGATCCTCGGCGAGGAGGGCGGACTGCCCCCGGACGACCTGCCCCGGACACCCGGGGGTCGAATCGTCCGGGAGGCCGCGGACGCCGCCTTCGCGCAGTACCAGGAGGAGACGGAGGCCGCGCCGGAGGACTGGCGCAGCTGGTTCCGCCTCTCCTGTGCCTACGACGCGGCCGGTGACCGCAAGCGCGCCCGGCGCACCATGCGCCACGCGATCAAGCTGGAGCGCACCGGCCACTGAGCCGCCTGACGTCGAGAGAGCACATATCGGTGGATTCCGGACTCGGATCCACCGATGTGCGCCCTTTCGGTTCGAGAAGCCGCGTCACTCCGGCCGGCGGGGGAGGTGGATCTCCTCGAACACGGCGGCGGTGAAGTCGTCGATCTCGATCTTCTCGTCCGCGTTCACCTCGGCGAGCTCCCGGTAGTCGTCGATCTCCGGGTACCCGAGGTCGACCGCGATCCCGTAGTACTTCTCGTAGGCCGTCTCGAAGCGGGCGACGAGATCCTCCCCGTCCACGAGTTCGGAGTCGACGACCTTCTGCCGGAGTTCCTCGACGGCCCCGTCGAGTGCGGCCTCGGCATCGGCGTCCAGACGGAGCACGTCACCCCCGGTCTCGTCGATGATGTCCATCGCCTGTCCGTTGAAGGCGATCGCCCCTTCGATCGTGTTCGCCATGGAGAAGGGACGCAGGTCGAACAACAGTTGCTGCGCGGCCAGGGGCAGGTCCTGGACCTTCTGGCTGAGCACCTGGGCGGTGGGATTGCGCACCCAGGAGCTCTCCGACGGGAAGATCGCATAGGGCGCCACCGTGAGGAACCCGTTGTCCGCACCGATCCGCAGCCCGCCGAAGGTGCAGTCGATGGTGTTCCGCTGGAGCGCCTCGTAGGCCTCGACGAACTGCATGGAGACCGGGGTCCCGCCCAGGGACTCGGCGATCGTGAGATCGGCACTCGACCCCACCCGCAGCTGTCGGGCACCGAAGTCCGCGAGCGAGGCGCCGTCCTCCGTGCACATGAGGGCGTTCGCGAACTCGAAGTTCACCGGGGTCTGCACGTAGGCGCCCTTGTCCTCGTACTCCGCGAGGATCTCCGGGGTGTCCCAGGCGACCTCCTGCATCGCGGCGTTGAACACCATCTCCTCGAGGTACGGACCCGTCGGCTTGGTGGGGGAGAGGTTGATGAGCTCGTTGACGACCGGGTACTTGGACGGGTCGTAGATGGGGATCTCGACGCCGATGTCGATCCGCCCGTCCGCCGCTGCCTCCGTCACCTGGTCGAAGGGGGAGATGGCCTGACCCCAGACCATCTCGAGCTCGATCTTGCCGCCGGACCACTCCTTGATCCGCTCGGCGTACGCGAGCTCGGATTCCCCGGTGAACCCGTTGGGGCCCTGCCCACCGGCCTGGTAGGTGAGCGTCACGGGCTCCATGTCGGCGAGTGCGGCCGTGTACTCCTCGGCTCCGGCGCCCCATTCGACGCCCTCGCCCTCGGCCGCTCCGGAACCGGAGTCCCCGGCCCCGCCGGCCCCGCCGGCACAGGCGGCCAGACCGAGGGCGAGCGCCAGGGCACCCGTCGTGAGCGCGCCACGGCGCAGCCCGGTGGTGCCCCGGTGGGGATAGGGATGGTGGTGCATGGTGTCCATCGTCACTCCTTCGTGGTGATGGTGCGGCGGTGGTGCCGCGGTGGTGGCGGCCTGCCACGTGGGCGGGCCGAGGTCCCGGTCAGGGCGCCTCGACCGCGGTGAGGGCGTCGTCCTTGACGTCCTCGCGCAGCGCGACCTTGTGGATCTTGCCCATGGACGTCCGGGGGATCTCCGTGAGGACCCGGATCTCCTTCGGGTGCTTGTAACTCGCGAGCCGATCGCCCAGGAACTCCCGGACCCCGGCGAGGTCCGGCGGGGCGGCGGCGTCGACGGGGACCACACAGGCGACGGGCACCTCGCCCCAGCGCGGGTCGGGGCGGCCGACGACCGTGACCTCCCCGACCTGCGGGTGCCAGGCGAGTGCGTTCTCGATCTCGGCACAGTAGATGTTCTCGCCGCCGGAGATGATCATGTCCTTGAGACGGTCGACGACGTACACGTACCCGTCCTCGTCCTGTCGCACGAGGTCGCCGGAGTGGAACCAGCCGCCGTCGAAGGCCCGGGCCGTCGCCTCCTCGTCGTCCCAGTAGCGGCTCATCACGCAGTTGCCGCGGTAGACGATCTCGCCCACCTGTCCGCGTTCGACGTCGACCATGTCGGGGCCGACGACGCGGATCCACGTGTCCTCGACGGGCAGCCCCACCGAGCTGGGCCGTTCGAGGGAGTCCTCGTAGGACAGGGTCACGGCGGTCCCGGCCGTCTCCGTCTGCCCGAACACCGCGCGGATCTGCGCGTCGGGCATGAGCTCCTTCATCTGCTGGAGCAGGGTCGGGCTCGCCGGCGCCCCACCCCAGTTGGGGTGCTGGATCGTGAGGCCCGCACGCCCGGCCTCGCCCTGGGCTGCGATCGCGTCGCACACGAGTTGCCACTGCTGCGGGACGAGGAAGGCGGCCGTCACCTGCTCGGACTTCATGAGCTGCAGTGTGGCCGCCGGGTCGAAGCCGGCGCTCGGGACGACGAGCGCGGTCGCCCCGCCCATGACCGTCGTGAGGAAGGACATGAAGGCGCCCACGTGGAACATCGGGGAGGCGAGCATCGCGGTCGAGGGTCCCTCGCCGAGTGTCCACCGCGCGGCGTTCCGGTTGCCCGAGGAGTAGACCGTCCCGTAGGAGAGCACGGCGCCCTTCGGGTGCCCCGTCGTGCCCGAGGTGTGGAGGATGCAGAAGTCGTCCGCGCTCGTCGGGACGAACACCTCCTCCGGGGCCAGGGGCGCTCCCGCCGCCAGGTCCCCGGTGTCGACGGGGGACTCGTCGACGTCGTGGAGGGTGGAGGCGCCCTGCCCGAGGGCTTTCCGCGTGACCTCCCGGGTGGGTTCCTCGCAGAAGACGAGGACGGGGCGGGTGCGGTCGACGATGTAGGCGACCTCGCCGGAGGTGAGCCGGAAGTTCACGGGAACGGTGATCGCCCCGAGGGCGCTCGCGGCGAGCGTGAGGACGATGTAGTCGGCGCGGTTGGTGAGGACGAGGGCGATCCGGTCACCGGCACCGACCCCGCGAGCGCGCATCCAGGCGGCGCAGTCGAGGACCTGGTGGGCGAGTGCCGACCAGGAGGTCGTCCCGCCGCGGTAGCGGATCGCCGCGTCCTCCGGGATCTGGTGGGCGTGGCGGAGCATCCGGGCGACGGGCGACGGGGAGGTCGCGAGCGCCATGAGTTGCAGGTCGGGGTTCGGTGAGGTGTCCGTGAGCGACGGTCGAGGACTCATGCGAGTGCCTCCCGGAGGCTCGGCTTGTGGATCTTGCCGACGCCGGTGCGTGGCAGTGCGGGGAGGACGAGGACGTCCTTGGGGTGTTTGTAGGAGGCCAGGCGGTCGCCCAGGAACTCCCGGAGGTCGGCGAGGTCCGGTGGGGAGTCGGGATCGACGGGGACGATGCAGGCGACGGGTACCTCGCCCCAGGTGGGGTCGGCCCGCCCGATGACCCCGACCTCCTCGACGGCCGGGTGCCAGGCGAGCGCGTTCTCGATCTCGGCGCAGTAGATGTTCTCGCCGCCGGAGATGATCATGTCCTTGAGCCGGTCGACGACGTAGAGGAAGCCGTCCTCGTCGCGGCGGACCAGGTCACCGGAGTGGAACCAGCCGCCGGCGAAGGCCTCGGCGGTCGCCGCCTCGTCCTCCCAGAAGCGGCTCATGACGCCGGGGCCGCGGTAGACGATCTCGCCCACCTGTCCGTCGGGGACGTCCTCCATGTCGGGCCCGACGATCCGGACCTCCATGTCGTCGGCGGGCTTGCCGACGGAGCCGGGCTTGCGCATGGTGTCCGCGAACTCGATGCCGACGCCGTAGCCGGAGGTCTCGGTCTGGCCGAAGGCGGCCTTCACCTCGGTGTCGGGCATGGCGGTCCGCATGTGTTCGAGGATCTTGGCCGTCGTCGGGGCACCGCCCCAGTTGGCGTGTTCGAGGACGAGCCCGGTGGCGCCGCTGCGGTCGATCTCGGTGCACAACAATTCCCACTGCTGGGGGACCATGAAGGCCGCGGTCACGGCGTGGTGCTTCATCGTCTCCAGGGTGGCGGCCGGGTCGAACCCGGAGCTCGGGACGACGAGCGCGGTGCCGCCGCCGGCCAGTGCGCCCTGCGAGGCGAGGAAGGTGCCGATGTGGAACAGCGGCGGGGCGAGCATGACGACGCCCTCGCCGCTGCGGATGCCCCACTTCCTCGCGACCGCACCGGAACAGGCGTGGATGTTGAAGTGCGAGAGCACCGCGCCCTTGGGGTTCCCCGTGGTGCCGGAGGTGTGCATGATCGCGCAGTCCTCCTCGGCCCGGGGCACGTGGATCCCGCCCATCGGCAGTGGCGGGTGGGTGTACCCGCCGGGGGAGAGGAGGTCGGTGCCGTCGGCGTCGAGGACGTCGAGGGGGTGTTCGTCGGAGTTCGCGCGGGTGCACGCGGCGAGCGCGGCGGTCGCGAGCTCGCGGGTGGGGGCCTCCACGAGCAGGACGGTGGGGCGGGTGTTGTCGAGGATGTAGGCGACCTCGCCGGGCGTGAGCCGGAAGTTCACCGGCACGACGAGGGCTCCGAGCGTCCAGGTCGCGAGCGTGGTGAGGAGGAACTCCGGGCGGTTGGTGCTCAAGATCGCGACCCGGTCGCCGGGGCCCGCGCCGCGGGCACGGAGGTCGGCGGCGAGGTGGAGGACGAGGTCGAGGGTCTCGGCCCAGGAGAAGGTGCGCCCGCCCAGGACGATCGCGGGCGAGGTGGGGATCTCGTGGGCGTGGCGCACGATCCGGGCCATCTGGCCGGGCGCGCGCGAGAGGTCGAGGAGGTGCAGGTCCGCGGGTGTCGTCATTGACTGCTCCGGGTGAGGGGTGAACGGGTGTTCGGTCAGTTTTAGGGGTTGGACCTCAACGTAGAGCACCCGACCGCTCCTGGCAACGGTCCGAGCCGCCAGGTTCCCTCTTCCCTCCGGGGCGGCGGCAACCTACCGTGTGGGCATGGAACGCTTCGTGGAGGAATCCGGAACACGCGCCGTCGTGCGCACGACCTGGCGCCTCGCAGCGCCGCGGGCCCGGGTCTGGGCGGCACTCACCGATCCGCAACAGCTGGCGGACTGGTTCGACACCGTGGACACGGTGCCGGCCGCCGTCGGTGACCGCTACCGGCTCGCCGACAGCGCGACGGAAGGCGGGATCCGCACCTGCGAACAGGGCCACCACCTGGGCTTCAGCTGGGAATACGGCGAGGACGTGAGCGAGGTCGAACTCCACCTGGAGGAGGACACCCCTCCCGAGGCGCCCTCCACCGCGGGTGCGGACGGGTCCTCGGCGGCCGGGACCGGTGGCGAGGGCGCCGGAGAGCAGGGCGCCTCGGGCGCGGAGGTACCGGGCTGTCGCCTGTCGCTCACCCACGTGATGGACGCGAACGAGCACTGGGTGCGGTACGGGCCGGGTGCCACGGGGCTCGGCTGGGACGGGGCGCTGCTCGCCCTGTCGATGTACCTGCGCGGCGAGGACGGCTGCGACCCGGCCTCGATGACGGCCTTCTTCGCGAGCCCCATGGGGCACCTGTGGATCGAGGAGGCCGCCTCCGGGTGGGAGGCCGCCCACGTGGCCGCCGGCGCCGAGGACTCCGCGGCCCGGGCCTGCGCCCACCGCACGATGACGGCCTACACGGGATCCGCCGCCTGAGCGGACTCAGCGGTGGGGTGCCGGGGTTGGGGCGGCGTCGGACGCAGCGGACCCCGTGGCGACGAGCGCAATCAGGCGCGGGAGCCCGCCTTCGCGTGCATGGTCAGCAGATCGCGGATCGCGCGGACCGGGAGCGGCCGGCAGCCGGAGGCGACGAGGTGGGCGACGATGCCCGGCTCGCGGCGGGCGAGCATGAGTCCGCGCTGCACGAGGAAGGCCGGTGACTTGCGGTTCTCCCGCAGGTCGCGGAGGAACCGAAAGGCCATCGTGATCCAGCGGGAGCGGTGGACGCACAGGGCGTCGGCGAGGATCCCGGCAGCGCGCGCGGGTGCGACCATCTCCCCGACGAACACGCCCTCGGCGACGAAGGCCGAGGCGCCCCCGAGCTCGACGGTGCGGGTGCCGGTGACCGAGGACGTCGCGATGTCGTAGACGGGCACGTCGACCCGGCCGGTGCGGGCGAGCGTGGTCGCGGCGGCGAGTGCGGCGTCGAGGTGCCAGGAGTCGGGGTGGTCCCAGTCGACCTCCCCGGAGGGCAGGTGGGGGAGTGTCGGGTCGTCGTGTTCCCGGTAGAAGTCGTCGAGGTGCAGCACCGGCAGACCGGCGGTCTCGGTGAGGCGGGACTTCCCGGACCCGCTGGCCCCGCCGAGGAGGATCATCCGCGCCGGTGGTGCGGATCCCTGTGGTGCGGATCCGTCCGGTGCGGGATCGTGCGGGAGGAGCTCGTCGTGGTGCCGGGAGGTCATCTCTCCATTCTGGCACCGAGCGCGCGGTGGACGCCCTTCGTCGCGAGTGTCACCGGCCACTCCAGGGGGCCGCGGGCGCCGACGAACAGCTTCCACCCGATCGCGAAGACCACGGCGAGCACGACGTGGAGGACGAACTCCCCGAAGTCCCCGGCCGGGGTCTGCGGCAGCGTCACCTTCGTGATCTCGACGGCGACCACGTGCCCGCAGTAGATGCTCAGGGGCATGGAGCCCGGGGCCGAGAGCGGGGCGAGTGCCCAGGTCCGGTCCTTGAGTGCGGCGTCCGCGGCGATGCACAGGCCGAGCACGGCGATCGCGAGGCCGGTGGTCGAGAGGAGGTCGAGCGGGGTGCCGGAGTGGGGACCGGCGATCGCCAGCCACCACCACGAGTCCGTGGGTGTCGTCCCGTAACTGCCGGTCACGAGCGCGGCCTCCAGGGAGCCCTGGGCGTAGGGCGGGTACCGGTTCGTGAGGACCTCGAGGACGGCCAGTCCCTTCCACGTGAGCAGCAGCGTCGAGGCGGCGTGGCAGAAGGCGGCCAGGGCGCCTCCGCCGCAGACGAGGAGCAGACCGGTGACCGGGGTCCAGGTCCGCCCTGCGGCCAGACGGGCCAGGAGCATGCCGACGAGCAGGTATCCGAACCACACGATCACCGGGTAGTAGCCGGTGAGGAGGATCGCCTCGGCGAAGGTCCCGGGCGTCGCGAGCATCGAGAACCCGGGGACGGTGTACTCGGGGGTGGCGTCCGTGGCGGCGCGGATAGCGTGGGAGAGGAAGGGGGTGCCCACCAGCCAGGCCGGTGCGAGCAGACCGAGCAGCCAGGTGGGACACCGGAGGAAGGCCGCGGCGAGGACGAACATCACCCCGTAGTTCACGAGGATCACCGCGATACTGGCGGTGAAGAGCTCCAGCGCCAGCCCCACGAGGGCGATGACGATCCCGCGGGCCACGAGGCCGGCGGCGGCCCGGGCCCAGCCGCGACCGTCGGGGGCGTCGAGGACCCGGCGGGTGGCGAGCACGACGGAGACCCCGGCGAGGATCGCGAACAGGGCGCTCGCCCGCCCGGCGAACACCGTCGCCCAGGTCGGCAGACCGTCGGGTCCGAGGAACGCGACGACGTGGGTGGCCATCATCCCGAACAGCGCGAGACCGCGGGCCGCGTCGATCCCGCTCGACCGGCCGGCCGGGGCGAAGGTCTCGCGCAGACGCCGGAGGTCGCCGGTGTGACCGGCACCACCGGGGGAGAGTGGCGCGGGGGAGGAGGGTGTGACGCGGGAGACCATGCGTCAAGTCTTCCATGCCATGGGCGGTAGAGTTGTGTGCATGGCGACGACGAACACCGACCCCGCTGCCGTGTCCCTCCCCACCGGAAGGACGCCCGGCGCGGGCAGCGACACCCGGAAGGCCGCCGTCGAGGCATTCGGGACCGTCGGGACCGCCATGATCACCCCCTTCACGACCGACGGTCGGGTCGACCTCGACACCGCCGCCTCGCTCGCCGACCACCTGGTCTCCCAGGGACACGACATGCTCGTGGTCTCCGGGACGACCGGCGAGTCGCCGACGACGAACGACGTCGAGAAGCAGGACCTCCTCACCGCCGTCCTCGGTGCCGTCGGTGACCGGGCGCGCGTCATCGCCGGGATCGGGACGAACGACACCGCGCACACCGAGCACCTGGCGCAGGACGCCGCCTCGGCCGGCGCCCACGGTCTCCTCCTCGTCACGCCCTACTACTCGAAGCCGCCGCAGGCCGCGATCCGTGCCCACATGGAACAGGCGGCCTCGGCCACCGACCTGCCGGTGATGCTCTACGACATCCCAGGTCGGTCCGGTGTGCCGATCGAGCCGGAGACGCTGCTCGCCCTCGGTGCGCACCCCAACATCCTCGCCGTCAAGGACGCGAAGGGCGATCTCGCCTCGTCGATGTCCGTGATGGCTCACGACACCCTCGCCTACTACTCCGGCGAGGACGCCCTCAATCTTCCGCTGCTGGCCGCCGGTGCCGTCGGCGTCGTGTCCGTCGCCGGACACGTGCTCGGCGCCGAATGGGCCCGGATGGTGACCGCGGTCGCCGCCGGTGACCTCGCCTGTGCCCGCAGCATCGCGTACGACGCCTCCGATGTCGTCGACGCCGTCATGAACCACATGCCGGGAGCGATCTCGGCGAAGGCCGCGCTGGAACTCCAGGGCGTGGTCCCCAACCGCGTGACGCGGATGCCCCTCCTTCCGGCCACGGAGGACCAGGTGGCGTTCCTACGCGAACGACTGACAAGGAGCGGTTACCTCAAGTGACCTCATTTCTCACGGATCCGGGCAAACCCACGAAGGTGGACCCGGACGCACTGCGCATCGTGCCCCTGGGCGGACTGGGTGAAGTCGGCCGCAACATGACCGTGTTCGAACACCGCGGCAAGCTCCTCATCGTCGACTGCGGTGTCCTGTTCCCCGAGGAGCAGCAGCCCGGCATCGACCTCATCCTCCCCGACTTCACCAGCTACCTCGACGGTCGCTGGGACGACATCGTCGGCATCGTGCTCACGCACGGCCACGAGGACCACATCGGTGGCGTGCCCTACCTCCTGCGTCGCCGCGGGGACATCCCGGTCCTCGGTTCCACGCTCACGCTCGCGCTCATCGAGGCGAAGCTCAAGGAGCACCGCATCAAGGGCTACACGCTCGGGGTCAAGGAGGGTGACACCGAACAGCTCGGTCCCTTCGACCTGGAGTTCGTGGCCGTCAACCACTCGATCCCCGACGCGCTCGCCGTCTTCATCCGCACCGGTGCCGGCAACGTCCTGCACACCGGTGACTTCAAGATGGACCAGCTGCCGCTCGACCACCGGATCACCGACCTGCGCCACTTCGCCCGGCTGGGCGAGGAGGGTGTGGACCTGTTCCTCACGGACTCGACGAACGCCGAGGTCCCCGGCTTCACCGCCATGGAAAAGGACATCGGGGGCGTTCTCGAGGGCCTGTTCGGGCGGGCGGACCGACGGATCATCGTCGCCTCGTTCTCCTCGCACGTCCACCGCGTCCAGCAGGTGCTCGACGCCGCCAGCGCCCACGGCCGCAAGGTCGCGCTCGTCGGTCGCTCGATGCTGCGGAACATGAAGATCGCCGAGGACCTGGGCTTCCTCCACGTCCCGGCCGGGGTCCTCATCGACCTCAAGGACGTCGAGAAGCTGCCCGACGACCAGGTCGTCCTCATGTGCACCGGGTCCCAGGGTGAGCCGATGGCGGCCCTGTCCCGGATGGCCAACGGGGAACACCGGATCCAGGTGGGCCAGGACGACACCGTCATCCTCGCCTCCTCGCTCATCCCCGGCAACGAGAACTCCGTCTTCCGGGTCATCAACGGCCTCATGAAGCTCGGGGCGAACGTCATCAGCAAGGCAGACGCGAAGATCCACGTCTCCGGTCACGCCTCGGCCGGTGAGCTGCTCTACTGCTACAACATCGTCAAGCCGCGTGGCGTCATGCCGGTCCACGGCGAGTGGCGCCACCTGCTGGCCAACGGCAAGCTGGCGGCCCAGACGGGGGTTCCCGAGGACCACATCGTCTACGCGGAGAACGGCTACGTCGTCGACCTCGTCGAGGGCCACCCGCGGATCGCCGGCGCCGTCGAGGTCGGCAGCGTCTACGTCGACGGCAAGTCCGTCGGTGAGGTCACCGAGGACGACCTGCGCGATCGCCTGGTGCTCGCCGGTGAGGGCTTCGTGTCCGTCTTCATGACGGTCGACACGAAGGCGAAGAAGATCCTCGCCGGCCCCGTGATCCAGACCCGGGGTGTCGCCGAGACGAACAAGGTCTTCGACCCCATCCGCCCCAAGATCACCGACGCCGTGCAGGAACTCCTGGACGACGGCGTGGACAGCGACCACAAGCTCCAGCAGGCCATCCGCCGCACGCTGGGCCGCTGGATCAGCTCGAAGCTGCGCCGCAAGCCGATGATCGTCCCCATGGTCGTCAAGGTCTGAACCGGAGGGTCAACCGCCCCGATATCGTTCACGGCCCCCGATATGTCACGACATATCGGGGGCCGTCGCGTATATCGGGGCGGTGGGGTGCCGGGGATGGGGCGGCGTCTGGCACTGTCGGGGCGGTGGGGTTCCGGGGCGGAATCAGAGCAGCGCGTGCGGCTCGGCGTCGAAGGCGGTCGCGTCGCCGATCGAGGTGACCTCCGCTCCACCCACCTTCACGGTCGGCACCTGCTCGATGCCGGAGTGGAAGGCCGCCTGCGCGGGCTCCGCGACATAGTCGGCGAAGACCTTCTGGGCGAGTGCCTGCTCCACCGTGAGGTCCGGGAAGGAGCTCAGGGCTGCCGTGGTGTCCACGCCGGCCTCCGTGGCGATCTCCAGCATCCGCGCGTCACTCATCCCGGTGCCGGACTCCGGCTGGGCGCCCATGAGTCCCTGGAGTGTCGGCCACCACGCCGCGCCCTGTCCGGAGTCGGCGATCGCCGCGAGCAGGACGGCGCCCCGGGTCGAATAGGCGTCCCCGGCCGAGTGGTCGTCGAGGAAGGCCATGGGGTACAGACCCAGGGCGGCGTCGCCGGAGTCGAGCAGGCCCTCGAAGGTCGACCCGTGCAGGTCGGCGAACATCGCACAGTAAGGGCAGTGGAGGTCGAACCACTCGCTCACGACCGGGGTGTCGCCGAGAGCCGCGGTGTCCGTCACGAGGCCCACCCCGTCCGTGCCGCGCACGAGAGTCACGGCGCCGTCCACGTACCCGGACGGGATCACCGCACCGGAGTCGGTCCGGGAGACCTCGCTCGCCGCCGCGGTGACGGCGTCCCCACCCGCTCCCGAGGCGCCCGCCGGGTCGGAGGCCCCGGCCCCGGCACAGCCGGTGAGGGCCAGCCCGAGCGCGAGCAGGCCGGAGGTGAGGAACATGAGTGGGCGCGAAGGTGTCATGCCCCCGACGGTAGGCCTGTCACCCCGGTACCGAACGCGCGTCCGACCCTGCGGGATACAGCGGTCCGGCGGGGAAGAACACGGAACAAAACGCGCGTGCCCGCTCAGGCCTCGGGGAGGGTGACCCCGGACTTGGCGACCTGGGCGCGGGAGACGTCCCACACGTCGTTCGTGCCGTCCTGGAAGCGTTCGGGGCTCAGCTCGTCCTCGAAGGAGTTCCGCATGGCCTGGACGGTGAAGAGCATGTCACCGGCCGCGACCAGGCACATCGAGTTCACCTGCGGGGTGTCGTCGGGCCGCTTCTGGAAGGCGGAGAAGCACACGGCCGCGGGGTCCTCGCGGGTCCCGTCACCCACGTGCTCCTGGAAGGCGGTGTACTGCTCGGTGGGGCGCTCGAACAGGCCGGCGCCGGTGAGTTCCTGCTTCTCGACGGAGTTGCAGGCGGCGACGATCGCGTGGAAGTCGTCCCAGATGGCCTTCGGGGACAGCTCGCCGCTCGTCTCCGGAGCACGCATGGCCACGAGGGAGTAGCCGGCAGCGGAGTCCCCGTCGAGGGCGATGTACCGGCGGTTGGCGCCGGCGTCGTAGACGTCCATGGACCGGGCGGCCTGGGCGGCCGTCGTGCACTCGACGAGGGTCGTGTCCGACTCCGGCGTCCACGTGCGGGCACCCTCCTCCTGCTCACCCGGGCCCGCCTCGGCCGCGCCGTAGGCGACCTCCTCGGGATCTCCGTAGCCCTCGAGCGGGAACTCCTCGGGAGTCAGCAGGATCTCGTCGAGCACCACCTGCGAGGCGGCAGCGACGTCCTCGCTGCCCTCCTCGGGGGCCAGCGCGTCGGCGGGGTTGTCCGTCTCCTCGGCGGCCGGGGCCTCCTCGGCGGCGGCCTCGTCCTCGGCCGGTGCGGTCTCCTCCGCGGGGGAGGCACAGCCGGTGAGCACGAGGGTGAGCGCGGCGGCCCCGGCGGACAGGGTGGTGGCCAGTGCCCGGCGGGTGCGGCGGGGTGCGGTCGTGAGCGTCGTCATGGGAGCTCGAATCCTGCTTTCTGGGCTTGCGTGGTGAAGACGTCGACGATGTCCGTGTCCAGTCCGTCCCGCAGCTCCTGCGGCGGGACGGACTCGTCGTCCATCGTCGTGAACTGGAGGACCGTGACGATGAGTGTGCCGGAGGTGCCGACACAGCCACCGTTGTGACCCGGGATCTGGGTGCTCGAAGAGGTCGAGTAGTCGAAGAGTTCGGTGGCCGCGTGGCAGACGAAGGCGGTGGCCTCTCCGGCCTCGACCGCGGCCCGGTCGGGGCGTTCGTCGTGCAGGACCGTGAACTCCTCGGTGGGGGTGGCACTCCCTCGGGCGGCGGAGTCGGGCAGGTCCTTCAGGGGGACGTCCCCGCAGGCCAGCAGTCGGTCGCGGAACCGGGTGTACTGGTCGTGGGCCGCCGAGCCCGGGTTGGTGAGGCCCTCGGTCTCCAGGAGGACCGTCGCCATCCCGGTCGTGTGGCCGCCGAGGGACTGGGCCACCCAGCTCACCCCGGCCGAGGCGCTCGATCCGCCGGGGAACCGCTTGTCGGTCACGTACTGTTCGCAGGCACCGAGGGAGTCGGTGGGGTCCGGATCGATCTCGACGGGTCCGTCGAGCGCAGGCATGGCCGCCCGGGTGCCCTCCTCGTATCCGGCGGGTATCTCCGGCGGCGTGACCATCACCGTATCGAGGAGTTCCTCGGACCGGGCCGGGATCTCCTCCGATCCCACGGACCCGGACTGCGGGCCGGACTCCGTGGCCACCCCGCCGGGTGTCGCACCTCCTTCGGGTGCACCCTCGTGTCCGGTCGCGGGACCGTCGGCCGGGGCGCCGGTGGGGGAGGAGGTGGGGACCGCACATCCGACGAGCCCCGCGCACAGGGCGAGGGCCGCGACGGCCGGGGGCAGCAGCCGGCGTCGGAGGTGGGACGTGTGGTCGAGGCGGTTCACGGGGTCAAGCGTACTGGGGCCGGTTCCCGGCAGTGGGGGTCCGCACGTCACGGTCCTGTCACGCGGGAGCCCGGGGCGCGGGCGGCGGGCGCGGACGGCCATCACGGATCGCGTGCACGAGGGATCGGGCCCGACTCGTACGGAATGTGTGGACATGGATTGACGTTACGCACACGGCACCACATAATCGAAACCAAAACCACAGGGGTACGAGGAAGTTCCCACACCATACGGACCTTCCCCGCAGCAGACCCCCACAGCAGAACGGGAGGTCGAGGTGTTCGCAGAGGAGCGCCGTCGGCTGATCGCGGACCACATCCAGCGATCGGGCAGGGTCACCGTGCGTGACCTCGCCGTGGAGTTCGACGTCACGACCGAGACGGTCCGCCGCGACCTCGCGGCCCTGGAGGACCTGGGGCTGTGCCGGCGCGTGCACGGCGGGGCGGTCCCGGCCGACCAGCCGAGCATCCACGAGAGCGGTGTCGACGAACGCAGTGTCGAACGTCTGGACGAGAAGCGACGGATCGCCGTCGCCGCGGCCCGGGAGGTCCCGCGGGTTGCCTCGCTCGTCCTCGACGGCGGCTCGACGACCGAGGCGCTCGCGCACGCGTTGGCCGACGCCAACCGCACCGGCGGAGCCGGTCGTCGCCTCACCGTCGCGACGAACTCGATCGGTGTCGTCCTCGCCATGCACGACGCGCCGGGCATCGAGGTCCAGGTCCTGCCCGGACTCGTCCGCGCACTCACCCGCACCGCCGTCGGGGCCGTCACGGTCGACGCGATCTCGCGCCTGAGGGCCGATCTCACCTTCCTCGGGGCCAACGGGGTCGACGCGCAGCACGGTCTGTCGACGCCGGACCAGTCGGAGGCCTCGACGAAGGCCGCTCTCGTCCGCGCGGGCCGCCGCACCGTCGTCCTCGCCGACGGCTCCAAGCTCGGCAAGGACAGCTTCGTCCGGTTCGCCGCCCTCGACGAGATCGACCTGCTCATCACCAACGAACCGGGCCCGCGCGCCGTCGACCCGGAACTCGCCCGGGCCCTCGACGAGGCCGATGTGGAAGTGGTACTCGCATGATCCTCACCCTCACGGTCAACCCCAGCCTCGACCGGACCGTGTCCCTCGACTCCGCCCTCGTCCGCGGCGGGGTGCAGCGCGCCCACCACACGACCACCCAGCCCGGTGGCAAGGGCGTGAACGTCTCCCGTGCCCTGGCCGCCTCGCAGGCGGAGACGACCGCCGTCCTGCCCGGCACCCCGACGGACCCCGTCGTCCGGGCGCTCACCGACCTGGGCATCCCCACGACGGTCCTCGACACGGGCGAGCCCATTCGCTCGAACGTCACGGTGACGGAGCCGGACGGCACGACGACGAAGATCAACGAACCCGGAGCCGTGCTCGACGCCGACCGCCTCCGCCGCCTGCGGGACCTTGTCGTCGCCGAGGTGCGCCGGACCGCCGCCCACACCGTCGTCCTCGCCGGTTCCCTGCCGCCCGGCGCGCCCGAGGACCTCTACGGGCTGCTCACCACCGACCTCCGTGACCTCCCCGCGCCCCCGACGGTCGTCGTCGACACCTCGGGTCCGCCGCTGGCCGCCGCCCTCGCCGCCTCTCCGGACCTCGTGAAACCCAACGAGGACGAACTGGCCGAACTGCTGGGCCTGGACGGCCTCCCCCCGGACCCCCTCACCGTCGCCCGGGCGGCCGCCCGCCTCGTAGACCCGGCGGACACCTCCGTCGGTCGGGTGGGTGCGGTGCTCGCCACCCTCGGTGGCGCCGGTGCCGTGTACGTCGACGCCCCCGCGGGCACACCGCGGGCCTTCCACGCCGTCCACGCACCCGTCGCCGTCCGCAGCACCGTCGGGGCCGGGGACTCCAGCCTCGCCGGGCTGCTGCTGGCCCGCCTCGACGCGGCCGAGGCGTTCTCCCAGGTGGCCCGGGCCGTCGCCCACGGCACCGCGGCCGCCGCACTTCCGGGCACCGGGGTCCCGGCGCTCGCCGACACCACGCCCGAACTCGTCACCGTCACCGAACTCCATCTCGGCGACACCTCCACCCCCGACACATCCGGCCCCGGGTCCGCCGCGACCACCGGAACCGTCTCCCAGACCCCCGCACCGAAGGAGATGTGATGTCCTCGCTCATCGCACCCCAGCTCGTCGCCCTCGACGCCGACCTCGGACCCGACGCCGAGTCCGTCATCCGCGCACTCGCCGCCCGCATCGCCGCGGACGGCCGTGCCACTGACGCGGACGCACTCGCCGCCGGTGCTCTCGCCCGCGAGGCGAAGACCCCCACCGGCATCCCCGGCGGCATCGGCATCCCGCACACCCGCCACGAGTCCGTCACCGCGGCGTCGCTCGCGATGGCACGCCTGTCGAACCCCGTCGACTTCGGCGCCAAGGACGGCCCGGCCGACCTCGTCTTCCTCATCGCCGCTCCCGCCGGGGCCGACAAGGAACACCTGGCGCTGCTGTCCAAGCTCGCCCGGAACCTCATGAAGAAGCCCTTCCTCGCCAGGCTCCGGGAGGCGGCCGACCCGCAGACGGTCGTCGCCGAGGTGGAGCAGGCCCTCGGTCTCGCGCCGGCTCCCGAGGCCTCCGCCGCGGAGGCACAGGTGGACCCCGCGGTGGAGGCCGGAGAGCAGGGCGCCTCGGCAGCGCCGTCTCCCGCCACCCTCCCCAGCTCCGAGACCCCCGCCCGCCGGCGGGTCGTCGCCGTCACGGCCTGCGCCACGGGCATCGCCCACACGTACATGGCCGCCGACGCCCTGGAACAGGCGGCCGCGGACATGGGCATCGACTTCCGGGTGGAGCCGCAGGGGTCCTCGGGGACCACACCGATCGATCCGGAGTTCCTCGCCTCGGCCGATGCGGTCGTGTTCGCCGTCGACGTCGACGTGCGTGACAAGGCCCGGTTCGCGGGCAAGCCCTACGTCCAGGTGCCCGTGAAGAAGGGCATCGACGAACCGGGCGCACTGCTCACCCGGGCACTCGCCCAGGCCGACGACCCGCAGGGCGACCGCCTGGTCGTCTCCGGCGGGGAGTCCTCGGAGGCGTCCGGGGCACAGGGGAAGGAGTCCTTCGGTGCCGAGCTCAAGCGGGTGCTGCTCACCGGTGTGAGCTACATGATCCCCTTCGTCGCCGGTGGTGGTCTGCTCATGGCTCTCGGCTTCCTGCTGGGCGGCTACGACATCACCGACTTCGCCGACACGATCACCCTCGAGCACTCCCTGTGGAACCTGCCGACGGAGTACGGCGATCTCGCCTGGGGGCCGGTCGGGGCCTACCTGGGAGCGGTCTTCTTCAAGATCGGTAACCTGTCGATGGGCTTCCTCGTCGCGGCCCTGGCCGGGTACATCGCCTTCGGACTCGCGGACCGTCCCGGGATCGCCCCGGGCTTCACCGTCGGTGCGGTCGCCGGGTTCATGGGTGCCGGGTTCATCGGCGGCATCATCGGCGGTCTGCTCGCCGGATACACCGCCCGTCTCATCGGGAATCTGCCGGCACCCCGCTGGCTGCGCGGCCTCATGCCCGTCGTCATCATCCCGCTCGGCGCCTCGATCATCGCCTCCGGTCTCATGTTCGTCGTCCTCGGCAACCCGATCGCGGCCCTCATGAACGGCCTCACGGCGATGCTCGGGTCGATGTCCGGTTCCGCCGCCGTGGCCCTCGGTGCCGTGCTCGGTCTCATGATGGCCGCCGACCTGGGCGGTCCCGTCAACAAGGTCGCCTACTCCTTCGCGGTCGCCGGTCTGGGCGCGGGCTCCGTCGTCGACAACCCGGCGCCTCTCATGATCATGGCGACCGTCATGGCCGCCGGCATGGTGCCGCCGCTCGCGATGGCGCTCGCCACGACGATCCGCGGCCGGATCTTCACCGCCGGCGAGCGGGAGAACGGCAAGGCCGCCTGGCTCCTCGGTGCGGCCTTCATCTCCGAGGGAGCCATTCCCTTCGCCGCCGCGGACCCGCTGCGCGTCATCCCCGCGAGCATCCTCGGCGCGACGACCACCGGTGCCCTCACCATGCTGTTCGGCGTGACGAGCCAGGCTCCGCACGGTGGTGTGTTCGTGTTCTTCGCGATCCAGCCCTTCCTGCTCTTCGTCCTGGCCATCGCGATCGGCACCGTCGTCTCCGCCCTCGCGGTCATCCTCTTCAAGGGGATCCGCAAGGCTCCGACGGAACAGGCCCCCGCGGCCGCCGTCCCGGCCGCGGCCACCGCCTGACGACCGAGGCCCCTGAGGACGACCTCGCCGCGGGTCCTTCGTCAGGGATAACCTTCAATCGGGATCCGCCCCCGCCACACCCGGCGCACCGTCCGCACCACCCGAACGACCGTGTTCACCCAGGAGGAGAACCGTCATGACCACCGACGCACCGACCGTGTACAGCGGGATCGGCGTGGTCCCCGGCCGCATCGTCGCCCCCGTCAAGCGCATGCCGGCACCACTCACCGAACCCGCGGCCGGTCCCGCCCCCGCCGAGGAGGACCGGGCGGCGGAGGCTGCCCGGATCAAGGCCGCCGGGAAGAAGGTCTCGGCCGAGCTCGCCGACCGCGCGGCCACCGTCACCGGTGACGCCCAGGCCGTCCTCAAGGCCACGAGCCTCATGGCCAAGGACTCGATGCTCGCGAAGACCGCGGCGAAGAAGCTCGCCGAGGTCGACGCCGTGCGGGCCGTGTGGGACGCGGCGGCTGACATCGCCGCCCAGTTCGAGGCTCTCGGCGGATACATGGCCGAACGGGCCACGGACGTGTTCGACGTGCGCGGCCGGATCATCGCGGAACTGCGAGGCGAACCCGCGCCCGGGATCCCCTTCTCGCGCACGCCCTTCGTCCTCGTCGCCGCGGACCTGGCGCCGGCCGACACCGCCACTCTCGACCCGACCACCGTCGTCGCACTCGTGTGCTCCGAGGGCGGGCCGCAGAGTCATACGGCCATCCTGGCCCGGTCCCTGGGTCTGCCGGCCGTCGTCAACGCCCACGGCGTCCTCGATCTGGCCGACGACACCGCAGTCTACGTCGACGGGGCCGCCGGCACGGTCACCACCGACCCGGGCGACGAGGAGCGGAAGCTCGCCGGACAGTGGGCCGAGCGGGCCGCCGCCTTGCGCTCCTACAAGGGTCCGACCCTGCTGGCGGACGGCCACCGCGTACCGCTGCGGGCCAATGTGGGCACCGGTGAGGACTCGCGCCGCGCCGCGGCCGCAGGGGCCGAGGGAGTGGGCCTGCTGCGCACCGAGTTCTGCTTCCTCGACCGCGACACCGAGCCGAGCAAGGAGGTGCAGGTCGCCGCCTACGGGGAGGTGTTCGCCGCCTTCCCCGGCCGCAAGGTCGTGGTCCGGACCATCGACGCCGGGGCGGACAAGCCCCTGCCGTTCCTCACGAACAGCGAGGAGCCCAATCCGGCACTCGGTGTGCGCGGGTACCGCACCGGCCGCAGCCACCCCGGAGTGCTCGAACGTCAGATCGAGGCGATCGCGGAGGCCGCGGCCGCGCACACCGCGGAGATCCAGGTGATGGCGCCGATGATCGCGACCGTCGACGAGGCCCGGGACTTCGCCGAGCTCGTCCACTCCCACGGTCTCGACACGGCCGGGGTCATGATCGAGGTGCCCTCGGCGGCCCTCATGTCCCAGGAGCTCCTGGGAGAGGTCGAGTTCGCCTCGATCGGCACGAACGACCTCACGCAGTACACGATGGCGGCGGACCGCCTGCTCGGGGACCTCGGGGAACTGAGCGATCCGTGGCAGCCCGCCGTCCTCAAGCTCATCCGTGAGGCCGCCGTCGGCGGGGCACTCAACGGTGCCTCCGTCGGCGTGTGCGGCGAGGCCGCGGCGGACCCGGCCCTCGCCGTCGTCCTCGTGGGCCTCGGCGTCACGAGTCTGTCGATGTCCCCGCGCGCCCTGCCGGCGGTCTCCGCCGTCCTGCGCACCGTCGACATGCGGATGGCCAAGAAGTGTGCGGGCCGGGCCGTTCAGGCCCCCACCGCCGCCGAGGCGCGTCGCAGCGTCCGTCGCCTCCTGCCCGTGCTCGACGAGCTGGGCATCTGAGTCCACCGGCCGATCCGGCCCGGACACATCCACCACACATTCCACGAGTAGAAGGAACAGGTATTCCCATGGCACAGGTCACCGCAGTCGTCGCGAGCAAGGTCGGACTCCACGCCCGGCCGGCGGCGATCATCAGCGAGGCGGCAGGCGAGCTGGACACCGAGGTCACCATCGGTCTGCCCGGGGACCCGGCCGACGAGGCGATGGACGTGAGCAGCGTGCTCTCGCTCATGGCACTCGGCGCCGAGCACGGCCAGGAGGTCGTCCTCTTCGCCGAGGGCGAGGGCGCCGAGGCCGCCCTCGAACAGATCAAGAAGCTCATCGAGACCGACCACGACGCCTGACTGAGCGACGCGACAACGTCGCCGGAGCGGGTTGTCGTCGCTCGAAGCCCAAACCCGGGGCGTCTTCGCTCCTCCGCCTTGCTCCGACGGCGTTCTCGCGCCGCTCAGCAAGCCCGGGGAGACACGCCCGAGGCCCGGATCCGCGCGGATCCGGGCCTCGTCGCGTCTAGGCTGGGCAGCATGGCGACCAGTACGACTTCCCCCGCTACCGGCGCCGGGAAGAAGCGACGGTCCTCCTCCGGGGGGAACCGGGCGAAGACGACGACCGGCCGTGGATCCACCGGATCGACGGGCCGGACGAGGACGAGCTCCCGCGCGGGCTCGAAGCGATCGACCGCCGAGGACCCGGGGCGCCGCAACGTCCTGGTCGGCGCGTGGATGGGAGTGGCCCACATGGCAGGCGACCGCGCACGCAAGGTGATGCTCGAACCGGAGGACCGGGAACCGACCGGTACCGCGACGGAACGCCGCGACGGGACGGGCTTCGTCCTCGTCGGTCTCGCGATCGTCGTCGCCGCCTTCGAATGGTGGAACGTCCCCGGCCCCGTCGGACACCTGGTCCGCAACGTGTTCGAGGGATCCCTCGGACGGGTGGCCCTCGCACTCCCACTCGTGTTCCTCGCCTATGCCGCGCGCCTGTTCGTGAGCGGCAACACGGTCCGGGCGAACAACCGGATCCTCGCCGGGGTCCTCGCCCTGCTCGTCGCCTCCGCCGGCCTCGCCCACATCTCCGTGGGGACCCCCGGGTTCGTCTACGGCCGCGACGCCATGATGAATGGCGGGGGAGCGGTCGGATACCTCGTGAGCTCCGCCCTCGTCACCGCCACCACCGTCTACGTGGCGGTTCCGCTGCTCGTCCTCCTCGGCCTCTTCAGCCTGCTCGTCATCACCGCGACGCCGGTCAACCGGATCCCGCAGCGGGTGTACGGGCTCTACCGCCTGCTCACCGGGCAGGTCGCACGGACCGCCGGTGAGGCCACGGGCGAGGACGGTGAGGAACCGACCGACCTCGTCTCCGAGAACCGGCGGACCTCCGATCTGCGACCCGTGGGATCGCGCAAGCGGGGAGCGAAGAAGAAGGACGCCACGAAGACCGGTCCCGGCTACGAGGACGAGACCGAGACCGCCTACGACAAGGCCTACATCCACGAGAAAGACCTCACCGGGCAGGTGCCCACGCCCGACGGGACCGGGCCCGGGGAGTTCTACGACGTCGACGCGGTCGGTGATCCGGCGGCGGGTGCCGGCGGACAGGGCGCCTCGGCGGCGGGTTCCGCTGCGGCGGACGACGGCCTGCGCCCGGGACAGCGGCGGCCGACGAAGGCGGAGAAGGAGGCCGCGGACCTCCGGAAGAGCCTGGGCATGGACGCCGCCGGGACGGACGCCGTGCGTGCCGACGACCACGTGGGCGAGGACGCGAACACCGCCGTCATCGACCGCACCACCTCCGGTGCCGGGACGGCGCCGGCCGGCACCCCGGACGCCGTGGTGCCGACGACGAACACGCCGGCCCCGGCCCCGACGGGCGAGCTGCCGCAGCGTGTCGAGCAGCTCACGCTCGCCGGGGACGTCACCTACACACTGCCGTCCTCCGAGATCCTCTCGGCGGGGCCCCCGGCCAAGGAGCGTTCCGAGGCCAACGACCGGGTCGTCGAGTCCCTGCGCGACGTGTTCGAACAGTTCAACATCGACGCGGAGGTCACCGGGTTCTCCCGCGGCCCGACCGTCACCCGCTACGAGGTCGAACTCGGCGGCGGCACGAAGGTCGAGAAGGTCACGAACCTCTCGAAGAACATCGCCTACGCGGTCGCGAGCGCGGACGTGCGGATCCTCTCGCCGATCCCCGGCAAGAAGGCGATCGGCATCGAGATCCCGAACTCCGACCGCGAGACGGTGGCCCTCGGTGACGTCCTGCGGTCCCAGGCGGCGCGGAAGACCGATCATCCGATGGTCGTGGGCATCGGCAAGGACGTCGAGGGCGGGTACGTCGTCGCGGACCTCTCGAAGATGCCCCACCTCCTCGTCGCCGGTGCGACCGGTGCCGGTAAGTCGAGCTTCGTGAACTCGATGATCACGTCGATCATGATGCGCTCGACGCCGGACGACGTGCGGATGATCCTCGTCGACCCCAAGCGCGTGGAGCTCACGATCTACGAGGGCATCCCACACCTCATCACGCCGATCATCACGAACCCGAAGAAGGCCGCCGAGGCGCTCGAGTGGGTGGTCCGGGAGATGGACGCCCGCTACGACGACCTGGCGAACTACGGGTTCAAGCACGTGAAGGAGTTCAACAAGGCCGTCCGGGACGGCCGGATCCAGGCGGACCCGGGCTCCGAGCGCGAACTCCATCCCTACCCGTACCTGCTCGTCGTCGTCGACGAGCTCGCCGACCTCATGATGGTCGCCCCGCGGGACGTCGAGGCCTCGATCCAGCGCATCACCCAGCTGGCGCGCGCCGCGGGTATCCACCTCGTGCTCGCCACGCAGCGGCCCTCGGTCGACGTCGTCACCGGTCTCATCAAGGCGAACGTGCCCTCGAGGCTGGCCTTCGCGACCTCCTCGCTCGCCGACTCCCGTGTCGTGCTCGACCAGCCCGGTGCCGAGAAGCTCATCGGGCAGGGTGACGCCCTGTTCCTGCCGATGGGTGCGGCCAAGCCCATGCGTGTGCAGGGAGCCTGGGTCGACGAGCCGGAGATCGAGCAGATCGTCGGGCACGTCAAGGGGCAGCTCACCCCGGTCTACCGCGAGGACGTCGCCGTCGAGGCGCCGGCCAAGCAGATCGACGAGGAGATCGGCGACGACCTGGACCTGCTCCTCCAGGCCGCGGAGCTCGTCGTCACCACCCAGTTCGGGTCGACCTCGATGCTCCAGCGCAAGCTGCGCGTGGGCTTCGCGAAGGCCGGGCGCCTCATGGACCTCATGGAGTCCCGCGGCGTCGTCGGCCCCTCCGAGGGTTCGAAGGCCCGCGACGTGCTCGTCCGCCCGGAGGACCTGGCCGAGACGCTCGCCTACATCAAGGGCGAACAGCCGCCGGGCGGGGGAGAGACCGGTGGTGCCCCGGCTCCCACGGGTGGGCCGGGGACCGGCGGGACCGACGGTGGCCAAGCCGCTGCCGTCCCGGTCGAGGACCCCGCCCCGGCGGCGGACCCCGGACCTCCGCCGCAGGAGTCCGCACCCGCGGCCGCGTCGGGTGCGTACACCGGCGGCGCGGGCGGCTTCACCCCCGGCTCCGAGCTGCGCGCCGGGGACATCGACCCGGACACCGGGCTGGAGGTCGTCGAGGCCTCCGAGGACGACGCCTGGGGCCTCACGGGTCGGTGAGCGGACCCGCCCGTCACATATGGTGTGGGCGGGTTCGGTGGGTCGGTAGGCTGGGGGTGTGAACGACTCACCTGGCACCTCCCCGGACCCCGCGACCCCGACGCCTCACCCCGGATCGGTGGAGTCGAGACCGAGCAACTGGAACGTGCCGAACGCGCTCACCGTGTTCCGCATCCTCCTCGTGCCGGTCTTCCTCTGGCTGCTCCTGGCCCGCGGGACGGAGGACGTGGGCTTCCACGTCTGGGCGCTCGTCGTGTTCCTCGCCGCGATGGCCACCGACAAGCTCGACGGCGACATCGCCCGGAAGTACGGGCTCGTCACCGACTTCGGCAAGATCGCCGACCCGATCGCCGACAAGGGCCTCATGGCCGCCGCCCTCCTGGGCCTCGCGGTCCTCGGGATCCTGCCGTGGTGGGTGCCGGTCGTCATCCTCGTCCGCGAGCTCGGCATCACCGTCATGCGGTTCGTCATCATCCGCTACGTCGTCCTCCCGGCCTCCAAGGGCGGCAAGCTCAAGACCGTCCTCCAGACGGTGGCCCTCGGCCTCTTCCTCCTGTGGATCCCGCTCGGCGCGGTCATCGACGGGGCGGCCTTCCTCACCTACGCCGTCATCGCCTGGGTGGCGATGGCCGCGGCGATCCTCGTGACCGTCCTCACCGGCCTCGACTACGTCGTGCAGGCCGCCCGTCGGGTGGCCGCCGCGAAGTCCACCGGCACGGACCCCGACGCCGAGGTGCCCTGACCATGGCCTCCACCGTCCACCAGGAGACACCGGGGCTCGCCGCCCGGGTGATCGAGAGGCTCGGCACGGCCGGTCTCACCCTCGCCACCTGCGAGTCCCTCACCGCCGGCGCCGTGGCCGCACGTCTGGCGGACGTGCCGGGCGCCTCGGCGGTGCTCCGGGGTGGACTCGTCACCTACGCGACCGCGCTGAAGTCCTCACTCGCCGGGGTCGACGCCGGACTCCTGGAACGGGAGGGTGCGGTGCACCCGGAGGTGGCAGCGCAGATGGCCCGGGGAGCGGCCCGGGCGTGCGGATCCGACCTGGGAGTGTCCTGTACGGGTGTGGCCGGTCCCGACCCCCAGGACGGGAAGCCCGTGGGGACCGTCCACGTGGCGCTCGCGGACCGTCGGGGGAGCGGCACGGTGATCGCGCGTGACCTGCACCTGGGCGGGGACCGGGCGGCGATCCGGGCGGCCACCGTCGACGCCGTGCTCCGCCTCGTCCTCGACCACGCGGACGCCCCCGGGAACCCATGACCTCGGGAGATCCTGATACCGCTGCGCGCCGGACTTCGGTAGGCTCGTGTGCAACCGAAATCCCGTGGACGTCACCCGGTGTGGCCCACACGGGAATGAAATCGGTCCGGGGCGACGTTGAACGCCTCGTATGCACACTCGAACACATTCGTCGCCAGAGGAGAAGAAGGCAATGACACTGCTCCGTACAGAGATCGGCGACACCCTCCGCGCCGCCCGCCGCCGGCAGAACCGCACCCTCCGTGACGTCTCCGTGGGTGCGAGCGTCTCGCTCGGCTACCTCAGTGAGATCGAACGCGGTCAGAAGGAGGCGTCCTCGGAACTGCTCTCCAGCATCTGTGACGCCCTCGACATGCCCGTGTCCACCCTCCTCCGCGAGGTGAGCGACCGCATGGCCCTGAGCGAGGGCATCGCGATCCCGGACACCGTCCCGACCGAGATGTCGGCCTCCGTGCTCGAGCGCGAGCTCGCCTGCAGCAAGCCCTGAGCCTCCGGAACCGCCCGAGATCATGCGCCACACGCTGTACTGGGACCTCATGAACAACGAGTTCGGGTCGGTGCGGGCCTCCTCGCTCCACACGGACCTGGCGCTCAGTTCGCTCGGGTCGATCACGCCGGCCCAGGCCTTCGAGGCGGGTCACGGGGCCAAGGTCGTGTGGGAGGCGGTCTGCGAGGCCGCGGACGTCCCGCCCGAACGCCGTCTGGGCCCGAACGCACCCCTGAGCCGTCCGTTCTGAACCCCGTCACCCCACCCCCGTCCCCCGGACGGGGGTGGGGTGTGTCCGGGGAACCCTTCCCACCCGTCCCGGACACGAGGTGGACGACACACCGCGGTTATCGAACACCTGTTCCCATGTCCGTGTACACTCGGGTCCCGAGACCACCGGACCTGTGACCGGAGGAGGGTCCCACGACCCACCACCGTCCACAGGTGCGGATGCCCCACAGAAGTGTGTCCGAGGGGTTCCGTAGCCTGTCCGGTGACAGATCGAATCCGCACGTGGACCCCACCGGTCGCACGTGGACCACATCGGAGGAATCCCATGGCAGTGAAGAAGAGCGCGACACCGGTCACCCGTGCGGAGGGCGACGGCAGGGCCAAGGCTCTCGAGACCACGCTCGGCCAGATCGACCGCAACTACGGCAAGGGCGCGGTCATGCGCCTGGGCGAGGAGACCCGCGCCCCCATCGAGGCGATCCCCACCGGGTCGATCGCCCTCGACGCCGCCCTCGGTATCGGTGGCCTGCCGCGCGGCCGTGTGGTCGAGGTCTACGGACCGGAGTCCTCGGGTAAGACGACCGTGGCGCTCCACGCCGTGGCCAACGCCCAGCGGGCCGGTGGCATCGCCGCCTTCATCGACGCCGAGCACGCACTCGACCCCGAGTACGCCAAGAAGCTGGGTGTCGACACCGATCAGCTGCTCGTCTCCCAGCCGGACACCGGGGAGCAGGCGCTCGAGATCGCGGACATGCTCATCCGCTCCGGTGCCCTCGACATCATCGTCATCGACTCCGTCGCGGCTCTCGTGCCCAAGGCCGAGATCGAGGGTGAGATGGGCGACTCCCACGTCGGCCTCCAGGCCCGCCTCATGTCGCAGGCCCTGCGCAAGATCACCGGCGCGCTGGCGAACTCGAACACGACGGCCATCTTCATCAACCAGCTGCGTGAGAAGGTCGGCGTGTTCTTCGGATCCCCGGAGACCACCTCCGGCGGTAAGGCGCTGAAGTTCTACGCCTCCGTGCGCCTGGACGTCCGCCGGATCGAGGGCCTCAAGGACGGCGGCGACTACGTGGGTAACCGCACCCGTGTGAAGGTCGTGAAGAACAAGGTTGCACCGCCCTTCAAACAGGCGGAGTTCGACATCCTCTACGGCGTCGGCATCAGCCGCGAGGGCAGCCTCATCGACATGGGTGTCGACAACGGGATCATCCGCAAGTCCGGCTCCTGGTTCACCTACGAGGGCGACCAGTTGGGTCAGGGCAAGGAGAACGTGCGGCGGTTCCTGCACGACAACCCGGGCCTGGCCGAGGAGATCGAGCTGAAGATCAAGGTGGCACTGGGCATCATCAAGGAGGAGGGCGCGGACGCTCCGGCCGAGGACACCGCGGCGGAGCCCGCACCCGCCGCTGCCGAGGTCGACTTCTGAGTCGATGACCCAGGAACACGGCGCGGGCGCGCAGGATCCCGCCACGGTCCTCGGCGCCCTGCAGGCCGAGGTCGACCGCATCACCGACCCCGCCCGCACCCCGGCCTCCTGGAGCGCCGGGGCGGGCGGGGGACCGGGTGTGGGACCGGACGATCCCGAGTACGCGCGGGCGAAGACCCGGGCACTCAACATGCTCGGAGCCCGCGATCACTCGGCCGCAGAACTGCGGAAGAAACTGCTGGGCAAGGAACACCCGGCGGAGGTCGTCGACGTCCTCATCGAGCGGCTCGTCGCCTCGAACCTCATCGACGACGCCGCGTACGCCCGCGCCTTCGTCCGGGACCACCGGGAACGCCGGCGCCTGTCGGTGGCGGCTCTCAAGCGGGAACTCACCCGCAAGGGGATCGCGGAGCACCACGCGGCGGCCGCCGTCGCGGACCTCGACGACGAGTCCGACCTCGCCCTCGAGGTCGCCCGGAAGAAGGCCCGGACCACCCGCACCCTGGCGTACGACACCCGCCTGCGCCGGGTGCTCGGCATGCTCGGGCGGCGCGGGTTCGCCGGATCGACCGCCATGGACGCCGCCCGGACCGCCCTCGACGAGTACCCTGCGGAGTAGTCCTCGTACACTGGTAGCGCCATGACCGACATGCTTTCGCACACCACCGGTAACTCTGTTCCCACTGCGCCCGATCCCTCCTCGCCTCGGACCTACGAGGTGAAGACCTACGGGTGTCAGATGAACGTCCACGACTCCGAGCGTCTCTCGGGCCTCCTCGACACGGCCGGGTACGTGCCCGCCGAGGACGGCACGCAGGCCGACCTCGTCGTGTTCAACACCTGCGCGGTGCGGGAGAACGCGGACAACAAGCTCTACGGCAATCTGGGCCACCTGGCGAGGGTGAAGAAGTCCCACCCCGGGCTGCAGATCGCCGTCGGTGGGTGCATGGCGCAGAAGGACCGGGACACGATCGTCGAGCGGGCCCCCTGGGTCGACGTGGTGTTCGGCACCCACAACATGGGTTCGCTGCCGACCCTGCTCGAGCGGGCCCGGCACAACGAGGAGGCCCAGGTCGAGATCCTCGAGAGCCTCGAGGTCTTCCCGTCCACCCTGCCGACCAAACGGGAGTCGACGCACTCCGGCTGGGTGTCGATTTCCGTCGGCTGCAACAACACGTGCACGTTCTGCATCGTCCCGTCGCTGCGGGGCAAGGAGAAGGACCGCCGCCCCGGAGAGATCCTCGCGGAGGTCAAGGCCCTGGCCGACCAGGGCGTCACCGAGGTGACCCTGCTCGGACAGAACGTGAACTCCTACGGGGCGGAGTTCCGCGACCGCGGGGCGTTCGCCAAGCTGCTGCGCGCCGTCGGCGAGATCGAGGGCATCGAGCGCATCCGGTTCACCAGCCCGCATCCGGCCATGTTCACCGATGACGTCATCGACGCGATGGCCGAGACCCCCACCGTCATGCCGCAGCTGCACATGCCCCTGCAGTCCGGTTCCGACCGGATCCTCAAGGCGATGCGGCGGTCCTACCGGAGCACCCGGTTCCTCGACATCCTCGATCGCGTGCGGGAGCGGATCCCGCACGCGGCGATCACGACCGACATCATCGTCGGTTTCCCCGGCGAGACCGAGGAGGACTTCCGGGCGACCATGGAGGTCGTCGAGCAGGCGCGGTTCTCCCAGGCCTTCACGTTCCAGTACTCCATCCGCCCCGGCACCCCGGCGGCGACCATGGAGGACCAGATTCCCAAGGAGACCGTCCAGGAACGGTTCGAACGGCTGGTCGCACTCCAGGACCGGATCGCCGCAGAGGAGAACCAGGCCCTCGTCGGCACGGAGGTCCGGGTCCTCGTGAACACCGCGGCGGACGCGGAACACGGTCGGATGAGCGGCCGGGCCGAGGACAACCGCCTCGTCCACGTCGCGCTCGATCCGGCGGCGGATCCCGTCCGACCCGGTGACGTCGTGACGACCACCATCACCGACGCCAAGCCCTACTTCCTCCTCGCGGACTCCGGCTACACCGTCCGTCGCACACGCTCCGGGGACGCCTGGGATCTCGCCCAGGCGGAGAGCTGTGGCACGGGGACGGCCTCCGCGGGTCCGGCCGGCCCCACCGTCCTCGGCATGCCCACCCTCCGCGTGGGCGCATGACCCCGGACGGCCATGGACCCCGGGCCGTGCTCATGCCGGCCACCCCGCTCGTCCTCTCCGGGATCGACCACGGGGAACCCGCGGCGTTGACGCGCCTGCGGGAACGTCTGCACGGCACTCTGCGCGCCGAGTACGACCGGACGGGCCGACCCCTGGTCCTCCACGTAACCGGCCCGGTCCCGGAGGTCGTGGGCCTCGGGGGACTGGGCATCGACAGGGGCCTGCGGGTCGCTGTGTCCGGAACCGTGCCCGCGGATGTCGTCGCCCTCGACAGTCAGGACTACCGGACCGCGCTGGAGGAGATCCGCGCGGAGTCGCTCGACATCCCGACCGTGGTCGCCCTGATGGCCACCCACGAGGCCGGGGTCCCCGTGCACCTCGCGGCGTCGACCGATCGCACACCTCCGTTATCCGGCACGGTTCCGTCGTCCGGCACGGCCCTCGTCCCGCTCGACCTCTCCGCCGTCGCCCACCCCGACGGGCCCCTGGCCCCGGTCGAGGGCGCTGCGGAGACGAACACGGCTCTCGTGAACGCACTGCTCGGCGGGGCCCGGGAGGACCGGGCTCTCGTCGAGCGGATCCTGGAGATCGGTGTCCCCGGTGCCGCACTCGGACACCTCACAGCACTCCTCGACTCTCCCGACTGGCGCCTGTCCGCGGGAGGGGAGGGCGCCTCGGCGGCGTGGCGGACGGAGCTCGTCGACCGCACGGACGTCCACCACGTCGACTACCTGCTCGCCGTGCTCACCCGGGTGGGCCGATGAGTGGGCTTCCGACCGTCACTCCGGTGATCAACGTCGTCGGGGCGACCGCGACGGGCAAATCGGACCTCGCGGTGGCGCTCGCGCAGGAGCTCGACGGCGAGATCATCAACGCCGACGCCATGCAGTTCTACCGGGGGATGGACATCGGGACGGCGAAGCTGCCGGTCGCGGAGCGCGGTGGGATCCCGCACCACCTGCTCGACGTGTTGGAGGTGTCCGAGGACGCCTCGGTCGCGGTGTACCAGGGATGGGCCCGGGCGCTCGTGGCGCGGATCCGGGAACGGGGACACGTACCGATCATCGTCGGCGGGTCCGGCCTCTACGTGCGGGCGGCCACCGACCACATGGGGTTCCCCGGGACCGACCCGGCGGTCCGTGCGCGCTTGGAGGCCGAGGCGGATGAGCAGGGCAGCCGGATGCTCCACGCGCGTCTGCGACAGGTCGATCCGGCGGCGGCGGCGAAGATCGAACCGGGGGACTCCCGACGGGTGGTCCGTGCCCTGGAGGTCGTCGAACTCACGGGCGAACCCTTCTCGGCGCACCTGCCGCGCTACGAGTACTGGACGCCGACCGTGCAGATCGGACTCGCCCAGGACAGGCCCACGCTCCACGCCCGGATCGCCGAGCGGGTCGGACGGATGTGGGAGGCCGGCTGGGTCGACGAGGTGAGGGCCCTCCTCGGGCGCGGCCTCCTGGAGGGCACGACCGCCCGGAAGGCGATCGGGTACGCGGAGATCCTCGACCACCTGGACGGGCGTATGACCCCGGAGGACGCGATCGACCGGAGCATCGTGCGCACCCGGCAGTTCGCCAAGCGGCAGGAGACCTGGTTCCGGCGGGACGACAGGATCCACTGGTTGCCGGCCGGACGGGTGGACGCGCCGGGCAATACGCTGCTGGCGGACGCCACGGGAATCTTCCGGACGGCGGATGCATTCACCCAGGACGGGACGCACGACGACGACCACCGGAACCGCACCGACCACTGATACAGCACCGACCACCGGCAGACGGCCGGGGAGGAGACACCATGACCGCAGAGGCAGGCACGCCCGCGACCCCGGACCTCGTGGCGGGCACCGTGGTGACGAAGGCCCACGGCACGCAGAACGACTTCGTGCTCGTGGCCGACGACGCCGGGGACATGCGGATCGGGCCTGCGGCGGTGCGCCGTCTCACCGACCGCCGGGCCGGGATCGGTGCCGACGGACTCATCCGGGTCGTGCGTTCTGCGGTCGCCGGGATCCCCGAGGCGACGGTCGCCGCCGCGGACGGGGCCGAGTGGTTCATGGACTACCGGAACGCCGACGGGTCGATCGCGGAGATGTGCGGCAACGGGGTGCGGGCCTTCGCCCATTACCTCGTGCGGACCGGCCGGGTGACCGACATCGCGACCCCGATCCGGGTCGGCACCCGGGGTGGCACGAAGACGGTGACACTCGTGGCCGACCCCTTCGGGTCCCCCGCACCCTGGTACCGCGTCGACATGGGCCGCTGGGGGTTCCCACTGCCGCACCCGGAAGGGTTCGACTCCACCGTCGAGACCCGTGGAATCCCCGTCGCCCGGCCGGCCCTGAGCGTCGACATGGGCAATCCCCACACCGTCGTCGCGCTGGCCGGTGAGGACGAACTGGGCGCGGCCGAACTCACCACGGTCCCACGGGTCGATCCGGTGCCCGGGAACGGCACGAACGTCGAGTACATCGTCGTCGGGGCCGACACCGCCGCGAGCCGAGCCGGGATCGACGCCGGTGCCGGACACGTGCGCATGCGGGTCCACGAACGCGGCGTCGGGGAGACCTTCGCCTGCGGCACCGGGGCGTGCGCGACCGCGATCGCGGCCCAGCACTGGGCCGGACCCACCGGGCCCGACACCTGGTACGTGGAACAGCCCGGCGGCACCGTGCGGATCGAGATCGACGGCGACCGGGTGGCCCTCGCCGGCCCCGCGGTCCTCGTCGGCGAGATCACGCTCGATGAGGACCTCACGGCCTGAGGTGCTTCAGGCTTCCTTGCGGACCACGAGGATCCGGAACCCCTTGGAGCTCGCTTCCTTGCGGCAGGTGTAGCCCTCACCGAGCATGTCGGCCGTCCAGGTCAGCAGGGAATCGGCGCCGAGCTTCTTGGCGACGACCATCCACGCCTCGCCGCCGGGGCGCAGTCGCGGCAACCAGGTGCGCAGGAGATCGTGGAGGACGTCCTTGCCCACGCGGATCGGCGGGTTCGACCAGATCGCGTCGAAGCGCTGGTCGGTGGGGATCTCCTCGGCGTACACCGGGCGGACCAGGTCACCGACCCCGAGCGCCTCGGCATTGGTGTGGGTGAGCCCGAGTGCGCGTTCGTTCACGTCGAGGGCCCACACCCGGGTGTCGGTCCCGGCCTCGCGGGCCGTGAGCGCCGCGTGGAGGGAGATCGGACCCCAGCCGCAGCCCAGATCGAGCAGGTCCCCGGCGGGCGGGGCGGGCACGGCGTCGAGGAGCACCTTCGTGCCGATGTCGAGACGGGTGGGGGAGAAGGTCCCGGCGTTCGTCGTGACGTCCACCTGGCGACCGGCCAGGTGGATGCCGATGGTCCGCGGCTTGTCCGCCGCCTGCGTCGTCCGGGAGAAGTAGTGGTCCGTCACGGTCCCCATCCTATGGGGCACCCGGACTTCGTGAGAGAATGGAGCACCCTCGTGAACGACAGGAAGAAGCGTACGTGACCGAAGCGAGCGAAGACCGCTCCCGCGCCATGATCGACCGTGTGCTCTCGCGCAGCGGTACGGCCCTCACCGACGACCGTCTGGTCCACCAGGACGACTCCCAGATCGACCTCCTCGAACGCCAGGCGCTGCGCCGCGTCGGCGGACTCTCCACGGAGCTCGAGGACATCACGGAGGTCGAGTACCGCTCCCTCCGGCTGGAGAAGGTCGTCCTCATCGGTGTCTACTCCACCGACGCGGCGGAGGCGGAGACCTCGCTGCGGGAACTCGCCGCCCTCGCGGAGACCTCCGGCGCGGAGGTGCTCGACGGCCTCTTCCAGCGCCGCGACCACCCCGATCCGAGCACCTACCTGGGCTCGGGCAAGGCCCGGGAACTCGCCGACGTCGTCGCCGCCGTCGGTGCGGACACCGTCGTCGCGGACACGGAGCTCGTCCCCTCCCAGCGCCGTGCCCTGGAGGACGTCGTCAAGGTCAAGGTCATCGACCGGGTGGCCCTCATCCTCGACATCTTCGCCCAGCACGCCAAGAGCCGGGAGGGCAAGGCCCAGGTCGAGCTCGCCCAGATGGAGTACCTGCTCCCGCGCCTGCGTGGCTGGGGCGAGAGCATGTCCCGGCAGGCCGGTGGCCGGGTGGCCGCCGGTGCGGGCATCGGCTCGCGTGGTCCCGGTGAGACGAAGATGGAGCTCGACCGGCGCCGGATCCGTGAACGGATGGCCAAGCTGCGCCGCGAGATCAAGCAGATGAAGCCGGCGCGGGCGACCAAGCGGGCCAACCGGACGCGCAACCGGGTGCCCTCTGTGGCGATCGTCGGGTACACGAACGCCGGCAAGTCGTCCCTGCTCAACCGGCTCACCGACGCCGGTGTCATGGTGCAGAACGCCCTCTTCGCGACCCTCGACCCGACGGTCCGCCAGGCGGTCACGGCCGACGGGAGGGACTTCACGTTCACCGACACCGTCGGATTCGTCCGCAACCTGCCCCATCAGCTCGTCGAGGCCTTCCGGTCGACGCTGGAGGAGGCCGCCGAGTCCGACGTCATCCTCCACGTCGTCGACGCCGCCCACCCCGATCCTCTCGGTCAGGTCCGGGCGGTCCGCGAGGTGCTCGCCGACGTCGACACCTCCGACATCCCGGAGCTCGTCGTCCTCAACAAGGCGGACATCGCCGAGCCGGTGGCGCTCGCGCGGCTGCTGCGGGAACTGCCGGACTCCGTGGCCGTGTCCGCGGCGACCGGCGACGGGATGGACGACCTGCGCCGCACCCTCGACGCCCTGCTCCCGGTCCCGGAACACGAGATCACCGCGCTCGTGCCCTACGACCGCGGATCACTCGTCTCCCGGATCCACGACGAGGGCACCGTCCTCCACGAGGAGTACCTCGACTCCGGGACCGCTCTCCAGGCCCGCGTCGACGGTGACCTGCTCGACGCGCTGCGTGACTTCCTGCGTCCGGACATGGTCGTCGGGGACGCGGTCGTGGACGGGGCCGGTCCGGCCGCGGACCCCGCGACGGGCACCGGAGGACGGGGCACCTCGGCGACGGGGACGGGGGAGTGAGCCCGACCGAGCAGCTGCTCGCCGGGGCCGTCGCCGCGCTCGGCGGCAGTCCGCGCGAGGGACAGCAGCGGATGGCCGAGGCGGTCACGAGCGCCCTCGACTCCCGCACGCATCTGCTCGTGCAGGCGGGGACGGGCACCGGTAAGTCGCTCGCGTACCTGGTCCCCGCGGTCGAGCACTCGGTGCGGACGGGGAACCGGGTCGTCGTGTCGACGGCGACACTCGCGCTCCAGGCGCAGATCGTCGACCGTGATCTGCCCAGGCTCGTCAAGGCCGTCGGGGCGGAGCTACCGCGCAAGCCGAAGGCGGCGGTCCTCAAGGGCCGGCGCAACTACCTGTGCAAGTACAAGATGGACGGCGGGTACCCGGACGAGGGTGCCGGGATGCTCTTCGACCTCGGCGCGGACACGGCCGGGGACCGGGTGGGTGGCGGTGGTGCCGGCCGCGGTCCGGACTCCCCGGCGGCGATGACCCGTCTGGAGGAGGAGATCCGCCGCATCCGGTCCTGGGACGCGTCGACCGAGACCGGCGACCGTGACGACCTCACCCCCGGCGTGAGCGACCGCGCGTGGTCGCAGGTGTCGGTCAACGCCTTCGACTGCCTGGGCCAGAAGTGCCCGCTCGTCGAGGAGTGCTGGTCGGAACTCGCCCGGGCACGGGCCGCCGAGGCGGACGTCGTCGTCACCAACCACGCACTGTTGGCCATCGACGCCTTCGGGGAGAACTCCGTCCTGCCCGAGCACTCGGCCGTCGTCGTCGACGAGGCACACGAACTGCGCGACCGCGTGACGAATGCGCTGTCCGGGGCGATCACGGTGGCGATGCTCGAGGCGGCGGCCTCCTCGGCCCGTAAGCACACGACGGTGCAGGACACCGTCGTCGGGATGTTGGACACCGCGGCCTCCGCCCTCGGCAAGGCCCTGGCGAACGCCGAGGACGGCCTCATCACCCACTGGCCGGACGACCTGGCCGACGCCGTCGTCGCGATCCGCGACGCGGCGAAGCAGATCTTCGCCGACTCCGGGGCCGACCAGGACTCGAAGGCCCCGGACGCCGGCCGTCAGATGGCCCGCGCCCGCCTGCAGGAGATCCTCGACCTGGCTGACCGGATCACCGAACGCGCCGGCAACGACGTCTCTTGGGTGTCCCGGTCGAACTTCCGGGACCGGGAGACCGTGTCCCTCGTCGTCGCGCCCCTGTCGGTGGCGGGCACCATGCGCAGCGGGATCTTCGAGGAGGCGACCGTCGTCGCGACCTCCGCGACGCTGGCCCTCGGCGGGTCCTTCGAACCCGTGGCGGCCTCCATGGGCCTCGCCGGTCCCGAGGCGCCCCGCTACGACTCCATCGACGTCGGGTCGCCCTTCGCCTACGAGAAGCAGGGGATCCTCTACGTCGCCTCCCACCTGCGTCGGCCCGGCCGCAGCGGACTGGGCGACGACGCGCTCGACGAGTTGCAGGAACTGCTGGAGGCCTCCGCCGGTGGTGCACTGGGGCTGTTCTCCTCCCGGGCCGGCGCCCAGCGCGCCGCCGAGGAGATGCGGGAACGTACCGATCTGCCCATCCTCCTCCAGGGTGAGGACACCCTCGGGTCGCTCGTGAGCCAGTTCGCCGCCGACGACCGCACCTGCTTGTTCGGGACGATGTCCCTGTGGCAGGGCGTGGACGTGCCCGGCCGGACGTCCCGCCTCGTCGTCATCGACCGGATCCCGTTCCCACGCCCCGACGACCCGCTCGTGACCGCGCGGACCCATCAGGCGCACAAGAACGGGGCCAACGGCTTCATCAGCGTGAGTGCGACGCATGCCGCTCTGCGTCTCGCGCAGGGCGCAGGCCGCCTGATTCGCAGTGTCGACGACCGCGGTGTCGTCGCGGTGCTCGACTCCCGGATGCGGACCGCCGGCTATGCGGGCTTCCTGCTGCGTTCGCTCCCGCCCATGTGGCTCACGGAGAACGGTGGTGCGGTCCGCCAGGCCCTCGGACGGCTGGCCGAGGGCTGAGGGACGGTCGAAGGGTCGGTCCCGTCGGCCCGGGCCTGCGCACGGGCGGGAGACGGGCGTGGAAAGACGCACGAGGCGCGGTCCCGGAGGGGACCGCGCCTCGTGCGTGGACGGCAGGGGTGGGAGGAGCTCAGACCGAGCGGATGACCGCCGTGACGATGCCCATGATCTGGGCGTGGTCGCCGTCGATGGGCTCGTAGTCCGCGTTCTGGGGCAGCAGCCACTGCTTGCCGCCGGTGCGCTTGAGGGTCTTCACCGTCGCCTCGTGGTCGAGGAGCGCGGCGACGATCTGACCGTTGTCCGCGTCCTGCTGCTTGCGGACGACCACCCAGTCGCCGTCGCAGATGGCCGCGTCGATCATCGAGTCGCCGACGACCTTGAGGGTGAAGAGGTCACCCTGGCCGACGATCTGCCGGGGGAGGGTGAAGACGTCCTCCGTGTTCTGCTCCGCGGTGATCGGACCACCGGCGGCGATCCGCCCGACGAGCGGGACCTGGGCGTTGTCGGACTCCGCCACGGGGGAGTGGGCCGGGAGGTGGCTCACGGTCGCCTCGGTCGCCGGTGGCTGCTCCTCGGCCGGGTTCACGATCTCGATGGCCCGGGGGCGTTTGGGGTCGCGGCGGACGTAGCCCAGACGCTCGAGCTGCGAGAGCTGGTGGGCGACCGAGGACAGGGAGGCCAGCCCGGCGGCCTTGCCGATCTCCCGCATGCTCGGCGGGTACCCGTTCTCGTAGACGGCCTGCTCGATCGTCTCGAGGACGAGGCGCTGCCGCGGGGTCAGGCGGGTGTCCCCGGCGGCCGCGGAGCCCTCCGGGAACTCGAGGATCTGACCGTGCTCGTCGCGGAACCGTCGGACCTCGTTCTCCACGCTGTCGTTGCGGGGGCGCCCGCGCGGGCGCGGGCTCTCCTGCGGGTCGGGGGACTCCGTCTTCTTCGTGCTCATGTCTCCACCTGCCGGTAGTCGGTGTAGTGCCCGAATGGTGCTGAAAGTGACCGGTCGCAAGAAGTGTGTCCGAGGCTCCTGGAAGGGTGTGCCACGTCCGGACGATCAGCTCGTTCGAATCCATCTTCGCACATCTGTTCGAGGTGGGTGGACATCTGTTCTAATGTCCGGTTCAATAGAACACGTGTTCGGAACTGACGTTCGAACACGGCAGGCACCGCCGGCGACGGGGCATCCCGTCGGTCGCGCGGCCCACGACACGCAGGAGTACGAACATGAGCTCTCTCACCGCTTCCCCGCTGGCTTCGTTCGCCACCTCGCACGGTCTGCGCACCCATCCCGCACGGGAACGCGCGGCCGTCCGCTGGACCCCACGGGGCCGGCGGTTCCTCCGTCTGGCCCGCACCCTGCTCCTCGCGGCGGTGTTCGTCGGCGTTGTCCTCGCTGCGGTCCTCGGGCTGCGCCCGGACGCCGCGGCCTCCGGTTCCGCGGAGGTCGGGGCCTTCGACACCGTGGTCGTCGAACAGGGTGACTCCCTGTGGACGGTCGCCCGGGAGGCCGCGGGTGACCGTGACGTCCGGGACGTCGTCCTCGCCATCGTCGAACTCAACGGACTGTCCTCGCAGATCGTCCACCCGGGCCAGGAGCTCGCGGTCCCATCCCACTGATCGGTCGGACCCCGCCGATCGGGTCGACCGGTTCGGTGAGGGGTCCCGGTGCCGCCGCGTGCGGACCTCCCCGGTAGAATCCCGGTCGTGACGAACCTCGAGGACCTCCCCCTCCGCGCGGACCTGCGCGGCCAGACCCCGTACGGCGCTCCCCAGCTCGACATCCCCGTCCGGCTCAACGTGAATGAGAACGCCTTCGACGTCCCGGCGGACGTCGTACAGGCCATGGACCATGCGCTGCAGGCGGAGCTCCCACACCTCAATCGGTACCCGGACCGCGAGTTCACCGCCCTGCGGGCGCGGCTGGCCCGCTACCTCGACGGTGTCCTCACCCGTCAGGGTGGCCGTGACGCCGCGAGCGGGCAGCCGGTCGCACACGCACCGGTCGACCCGGCGGGTATCTGGGCGGCGAACGGGTCGAACGAGGTCCTCTCCCACATCGTGCAGGCCTTCGGGGGCCCCGGACGCCGCGCACTCGGGTTCGTTCCCAGTTACTCGATGCACTCCCTCATCACCACCTCGACGGGGGCGGAGTGGATCACCGCCGAGCGTGCCGCGGACTTCACCCTCACGGCGGACGCGGCCGTCGCCGCGGTGCGCGCGCACCGACCCGAGGTCGTGTTCCTCTGCACGCCGAACAACCCGACGGGTACCGGCCTGGACCTCGACGTCGTCCGGGCGGTGCTCGCCGAGACCGAGGGGATCGTCGTCGTCGACGAGGCCTATGCGGAGTTCGCCCGGCCCGGGTACGTCTCCGCGCTGACCCTGCTGCCGGACAATCCACGTCTGGTCGTCTCCCGGACGATGTCGAAGGCCTTCGCCTTCGCCGGTGTGCGACTGGGCTACGCGGTGGCCGATCCGGCCCTCATCGACGCACTGCGGCTCGTCCGGCTGCCCTATCACCTCTCGGCACTCACCCAGGCCGCCGCGGGTGCTGCGCTGGACCACGCGGACTCTCTGCTCGCGAACGTCGAGGAACTCATCCGCCAACGCGACCGGATGTCAGCGGGTCTCGCGGACCTCGGTCTCGACGTCGTCCCGAGTGACTCGAACTTCCTGCTCTTCGGTGGCCTCACCGACCCGAGCGCGTTCTGGCAGGGTCTGCTCGACCGCGGCGTCCTCGTCCGGGACATCGGGATCCCCGGCCACCTGCGCGTCAACGCCGGGACGGCCGACGAGACCACGGCGTTCCTCGACGCCTGCGCCGCGCTCCTCGCGGCAGACCCCACCCACCTCACCACCTCCGAGACCGCCGAGGAGTCCGCATGACCTCCACTCCGACCGTGACCCCCTTCGAGGGCCCGCGCACGGCGCACGCCTCCCGGAGAACCTCCGAATCGTCGATCGAGGTCGCCCTCGACCTCGACGGGACCGGGAAGTCGGAGGTCGACACGGGTGTGGGCTTCTACGACCACATGCTCACCGCGTTCTCCAAGCATTCCCTCGTCGACCTGCGTGTGAAGGCGACGGGGGATCTGCACATCGACGTCCACCACACCGTCGAGGACACCGCCATCGTCATCGGGCAGTGCCTGCGGGAGGCGCTCGGGGACAAGGCCGGGATCCGCCGCTACGGCAATGCGAGCGTGCCGCTCGACGAAGCCCTGGCCTCCTGTGTCGTCGACGTCTCCGGGAGGCCCTACTTCGTCCACACCGGGGAGCCCACGGGCTTCGAGTTCCACCTCATCGGTGGGCACTTCACGGGGTCGATGGTGAGTCACTCGCTGGAGTCACTGACCTTCCACGCCGGGTTCACCGTGCACCTCACCTGCGTGGCCGGTCGCGACCCGCACCACATCGCCGAGGCGGAGTTCAAGGCCTTCGCGCGCGCCGTGCGGCAGGCCGTCGAACCCGACCCGCGCATCACCGACATTCCGAGCACCAAGGGAGCCCTGTGAGCCGCACCGTCATCGTCACCCCGTTCGGGGTCCCGCAGCAGCTGGCCGCCGCCTGCGTCCTGTCGGACATCCCGGGTGTCGTCGTCCCCCTCGGACAGTTCTCGGCCGTCGTCCAGGAGGGCACCGACATCGCCGCGGGCAATGCCGCGGCCGCCGCGATCTCGACGATCGCCGGCAAGCACGAGGTCCTGCTCATGGTCCGCAGCGAGGAGCGGATCGACGCCGCCCACTACCGGCACGGTGAGCGCGAGGCCGACGTCCCCGCGGGCCTCGCGCTCAGCAACCTCCCCGACGAGCTCGAACCGCTGCTGCTGGAGTCCCTCGAACCGACCGATGTCGAGGGCCACATCGACACCTCCACGATGTCGAAGATCCAGGCGTCCTCGCTCACCATGACCCCGCAACGCGCGGCGATCGCGCGGACCGCACTCATGTGGGCCGTGGCCCTGTTGCTCGCGCTCGTCGCCCTCGTCGGTGGTGGGATCGCACTCGGCAACGGCGCGGTGCTCGTGGGCGGGCTCGTGCTCCTCATGGCCCTCGTGGTCGGTGGATTCGCCGGCTACCGGTTGTGGTCCCTGCTCGTCCGCGCCCGGACGGCGGTGGCGGCATGACCACCGTTCCCGCCACGCACACGGTACGGACCGATGCGGCACAGACCGCCCCGGCACAGAAGGACGTCGTCGTCCTCGACTACGGCTCCGGCAACGTGCGCTCCGCCGTCCGCGCCGTCGAACGCACCGGCGTCCGGGTCGAACTCACCTCGGACCTCGACCGGGCCGCGGACGCCGACGGCCTGGTCGTCCCCGGGGTCGGTGCCTTCGCCGCCGTCATGGAGGGCCTGGAGTCCGTCGGCGCCCCGGAGGTCATCCGCGCCCGGCACGCCGCCGACCGCCCGCTCCTGGGCATCTGCGTGAGCATCCAGGTGTTCTTCGAGTCCGGTACCGAGCACGGGATCACGAGCACCGGCCTGGGTATCTGGCCCGGTGCCGTGTCCCGCCTGCAGGCTCCGGTCGTCCCGCACATGGGGTGGTCGGAGGTCCGGCCACCCGCGGGCTCCCGGATGTTCGCCGGTGTCGAGGACGAACGGTTCTACTTCGTCCACTCCTATGCCGCACACGAGGCGCCCACCGGCACGCTCACCACCTTCGCCGATCACGGGGAGCCCTTCGTCGCCGCCGTCGAGGACGGCACGACCTGGGCCACCCAGTTCCACCCGGAGAAGTCCGGGGACGCCGGCTACGGCCTGCTGCGCAACTGGGTCTCGATCCTCTGAGACCTCCGGCCACACTGCTCCACCCGCACACCCCCACACCATCCACCGACGGGAAGAAGACGTACCCATGACCGAGTCCACCACGACGCTGCCGCCTCTCACCCTGCTCCCGGCCGTCGACGTCGCCGACGGCAAGGCCGTCCGCCTGGTCCAGGGCGCCGCCGGATCGGAGACCGACTACGGCTCCCCGGTCGAGGCCGCCCAGAACTTCGAGGCCGCCGGTGCCGAGTGGATCCATCTCGTCGATCTCGACGCCGCCTTCGGACGGGGCTCCAACCACGACCTCCTTGCGCAGGTCACCAAGGCGGTCAACCTCAAGATCGAGATCTCCGGTGGCATCCGCGACACCGAGTCCCTGGAGCGTGCCCTCGACACGGGTGCCGAGCGGGTGAACATCGGCACCGCTGCCCTGGAGAACCCGGAGTGGACCGCCGAGGTCATCCGTCTCTACGGCGACAAGATCGCCATCGGCCTCGACGTCCGGGGCACCACGCTCGCCGCCCGCGGCTGGACCCGCGACGGCGGTGACCTCTACGAGGTCCTCGCCCAGTTGGAGCAGGCGGGCTGCTCCCGGTACGTCGTCACCGACGTCAACAAGGACGGCACCCTCCAGGGCCCGAACACCGAACTGCTGACCTCCGTCGCCCAGCGCACGAACAAGCCGGTCGTCGCCTCCGGTGGCGTCTCCTCCCTCGACGACCTGCGGGCACTGCGGGAACTCGTGCCGGCCGGTGTCGACTCCGCGATCGTCGGCAAGGCGCTCTACGCCGGCAAGTTCACCCTCCAGGAGGCCCTCGAGGTCGCCGGCGGAACCGGCCACTGATGCCCGAGCTCCCCGCTCACCTGCAGGGTGCCTTCGGCGGGTCCTCCGCGGCCGAGGCGCCCGGGAGCCCTGCCGACACCGCCGGGTCCGCGAACACCGCGGACTCGGCGGGGACCGCCTGGGCCGGACGCGACCTGCACCCCAACCCCTTCTCCGGGGACACGGGGGAGGCCGTGCCGGTCCTCGCCGCCGCGCTGGAGGTCGTCGGCGCGAACCCGCTCGACCCCCAGGCACACCGCGGGGTCCTCGAAGCCCTGGCCGGCGCCCGTCTCTACGCGCCGGTCCTGCCGACCGCCGTCGAACACACGACCGACGAGGCGGGGCTCGTGCACGACAACAGGTCGGACATGGCCATGGTCCGCCTGGCCGCCGAGGACGGGCGTGAGTGCACTCCGGGTTTCAGCGACATCCCGACGCTCACCGCCTGGGGCACCGAGGCCCGGCCCGTCCCGATCGAGGCCGAACGCCTGTGCGTGGCGGCCATCGAGGAGGGCGCCCAGCTCGTCGTCCTCGACCCCGGCTCCGACCATCCGTTCCTGGTCCGTCGCACCGCACTGTGGGCCTTCGTCCAGGGGCACGAGTGGACGCCCGCCTGGGCCGACGCCACCGTCGCCGAGGCCTGCGGGGCCGTCGCCCGCCGGTTCGACTGGATCGATGCGGTGGGTCTGGCGCCGGGCAGCCGTGAGGTCCACGTCCGGGGCCCGGAGATCACCCTCGTGCTCACGGTGGCCGATCGACCGGACCCGGACCGGCTCGCCGCCTTCCAGCAGGCACTCGCCGCCGACCCGGTAGTCGTCGAGAAGGTGGACTCGACCCGGATCATGCTCCAGGAGGGCTGAGTCGAACGCCGCCCGCACCCCGGCACCCCACCGCTGCCCTGACCTGACCGGCCGGACCGACGGGCCCAGCCGGTAGGCTCGGAGGTCATGACCGATCATCCCCACCACGATCTCCGTGACCTGTCCGTCCCCACCGTCCCGGACGACCACTACGTCGGGACCCTCGCCCACGACACACAGGTGCGCGCACGCACCTTCCCGCGCGTGACCTCGGACTTCGCGGGCGCCTCGGCGGCGCTCCTCGACCGGGTTCGCGCGGCCCTCGACACGGTCGGCGACGACCTCGTGGCCCTGCTCCACCGGATCCACACACTCGCCGAGCCCGCCTTCGAGGAAGTCGGCAGTGCCGCTGCGATCGCGGATCTGCTCACCGGGCACGGCATCGACGTCGAACGGGGCGTCGGGGGAGTGGCGACCGCCCTGCGTGCGGCGGCCGGTCCCACCACCCGCGCCGACGGAACGCCTGCCCGGTCGATCGGGATCCTCGCCGAGTACGACGCACTGCCGGGCATCGGCCACGCCTGCGGGCACAACGTGATCGCGACGGCCGGAGTGGGGGCGTTCCTCGCCCTGGCACTCGCCGAGAAGGCGGCTCCGGGCACCCTCCCCGGTCGGGTCGTCCTCTACGGGACCCCGGCGGAGGAAGGGCACGGCGGCAAGGAACACATGGCGCGCGGTGGTGCCTTCACCGACATCGACGCGGCGATCATGGTCCACGGGTACGGATACGACGCCGCCGACCAGGTGTGGCTGGGCCGACGGTTGCTCGACGTCACCTTCACGGGGGTCGCGGCGCACGCCTCGGCACAGCCCTTCATGGGGCGAAACGCGCTCGACGCGGTGAATCTCATGTACCAGGGGCTCGGGGTGCTGCGGCAGCAGATGCCGCCGATCGACCGGATCCACGCGGTCGTCACCGAGGGCGGCACCCGCCCGTCGATCATCACCGAGCGTGCCGCGATGCGCCTCTACGTCCGCTCGAAGTTCCCGGAGACGCTGGGGGACCTGTCCTCCCGTGTCGAGGACGCCGCCCGCGGCGCCGCCCTCATGACCGGGACCGGCGTCGAACTCACCTGGGACCCGCACCCGGCGACCCTGCCCATCCGGACGAACACCGCACTCACCGGCCGGTGGGTCGCACACGAACGTGACCGGGGACGGGATCCGCTGGCGCCGGGGGTCCTCGACGAGTCGATCGCCGCGTCCACGGACTTCGGGAACCTCAGTTACCGCATGCCCGGCATCCACCCGCTCGTCAAGGTGTCCGGGACCGAGGTCGCGCTCCACACCCGCGAGTTCGCCGAGGCCTCGGCCACCCCTGCGGCCGAATCGGCCGGCCTCGACGGGGCCTTCGGTCTCGCCGGCACCGCGCTGGACTACCTGGCCGACGACGATCTGGCCGCGTCAGTCCACGCCGAGTTCGAGGCGGCCGGCGGCGCCACCGACGTCCCCACGTACTTCGACTGACCCGCGGTCCGGCAGCAGCGCCACAGCTGCGTTGTCGATCGCTCGACGTAGGAACCCCATGTACGCCTTCGCTCCTCCGCCTTGCTGTGACGGCACTGCCGAACCGCGGGCATGGACCGCCCCGGCTGTGCTCGACGCCGCCCCGGAACCCCACCGCCCCGATATCGTTCACGGCCCCCGTTGTGTCGCGACATAACGGGGGCCGTGAACGATATCGGGGCGGTGGGGTTCCGGGGCGGCGTCGAGCACAGCCGGGGCGGTCCATGCCCGCGGTTCGGCAGTGCCGTCACAGCAAGGCGGAGGAGCGAAGGCGTACATGGGGTTCCTACGTCGAGCGATCGACAACGCAGCTGTGGCGCTGCTGCCGGACCGCGGGTCAGTCGAAGTACGTGGGGACGTCGGTG